>JBJMPK010000271.1:0-16412 GCA_045803245.1 Gemmatimonadales bacterium | reverse complement strand
GGAATCGGCGCGGCGGGTGAAGAAGGAAGCAAAGGACGCGGCCAAGGAATCCGGCAATAATCCCAGGAGCACAGCATGAGTCTCGACTCGCTGGACAAACTCTTCTTGGAAGAGCTGAAGGACATCTACAACGCGGAAAAGCAGCTGCTTCGCGCGTTACCGCGAATGGCAAAGGCTGCGGAGTCACCCGAGCTACAGCAGGCGTTCACCAAGCACCTGAAGGAGACCGAAGGCCAGGTCCAGCGGCTCGAACGGATCTTCAAGGAGCTGGGTCAAACCGCTCGTGGTAAGAAGTGCAAAGGGATGGAAGGACTGGTAGAAGAGGGCAAGGAGAAGATGGAGGAAGATGGGGAAGCGCCAGTCATGGACGCGGCCCTGATCGCTTCGGCCCAAAAAGTCGAGCACTATGAGATAGCCTCCTACGGCTGCCTCAGGACCTACGCTCAACTGCTCGGCTACACCGAAGCGGAACAGCTGCTACAGCAGACGCTCGAGGAAGAGGAGGCGGCTGACAAGAAGCTGACCCAATTGGGCGAGTCCGGGATCAACGAAGCCGCGGTTGCGGCTGGTTCGGGAATGGAAGAGGAAGAGGAGTAGAGCGAATCCGAGCGAGAGCGAAGCTGAGAAGAAAAGAGGCCCGGGAGTGATCCCGGGCCCTTTTTTGCTTCGATAGTCCTGCGGTTACTTCGCCGGCTCCTCGCTCTCGTCGGAGAGAGCCGATACCGCGGCCTTGAGATCGCAGGCCAGGTCGCGTTCGCGGCGCAACGCCGCGATCAGTGCTTCCGCCTGCTTCATCTGGAAGCCGAGCGCGCCGGCGGACTCCATTGCATGGTCGACCACCGCCTTCTGCGCGGTGAGCGACTCGACGGTAGCCCGGATTCCCATGGCCAGTGCTTCGGCCCGGGCCAGGCGCTGCTCCGCCCGCTCGAGCTGGCGCTTGCGGGACTCGAAGCCCTTGAGCGTCTCTTCGGTGGTCTTGAACTGTTCCTGGGTCGCCGCCAGCATCGCGCGGGTCTCCTCGATCTCGCGCCGGGCGGAGCCGATGGTCTGCACGTCTTCCACCGTCCGCTCGGCCAGGTCGAACACGTGCTTGACCTGGGCTTCGATCGCTTCGACGCCGGCCTGCCGGGCCAGGGTCTGCTCCAGCGCCTTGGCCGCCTGGGTCTGGGCCGACTCCCACTTACCGAGCAGTTCCTCGAAGTGAGATAGCTGGCGGTCGACCGCCTTGAGGGCACCGGCCCTCGTATCGAGGTCGCCCGAGACGCGCTGGAGGTTGCCCGCTTGCTCTTGGGCCTGGCTCAGTGTCGCGCTGACCGTGCGGGTGATGTCTTCCATCCGCTGGGCCGCTTCGGCGGCTTCCTTCCGCAACCCGGAGGCCCGGGACAGGTGCTCGGTCGCCTTGTCCAACGCGCCCTGCCGCTGCTCCAGCTCCTGGCCCAGCAGGCGGATGCGCTCCTCTACCTGATCGATCTGTTGGGTACGGCTCTCCAGAGCCCGCACCGAGTCGTCCACCAGCCCCATCCGGCGTTCCGACTCCTCGACCGCGGCGGTCACGACCGAGACCGTGTCAGACAGGCGCTGTGCCCCCTCAGCCTGCCGGGCCAACTGCCCGAAGCGCGCTTCGGCGGCTTCCATCCGGTTGCGCAGCCCCTCGGTCCGCTCCTTCAGCTCATTGTTGAGTGACCCGACCTCGAGCAGGCCGCTGTGCACCTGCTGCACCAGCTCCCGCCCGGCCTCGATCTGCTCCATCGACTTCTTGACCTGGTCGACCTCACCCCGAATCCGTTCGACCACCGGCTCGAGCCCGCTGAGCTCCTTCACCTGGGTCTGGACCTTGCGGGTCCACACATCGGCGTTGGCCAGCCACGCCTGGGTCTCGCCGTGGTTCTCCCGCAGCCGGGTCATCTCTTCATATGCGACCCGCATCTGCTCCAGGCCATCAGCCAGAAGCTCACGGGTGCCTTTGAGGCTGGAGAGCTGCTCGACCGCCTGCTCGACGCCGGGCCTGATCTCATCGATCCGGCGCATCCTCGAGGCCAGCTCATTGGCCACGCTATCGAGGCGGGCGACCTCCTGCCGCAGTGAGCTGGCGCGAGTCGCCTCCTCGGTTATCGCGCTCACATCTCCGGCAAGCTGGGTGATCTGCTCTCCCACGCTTCGCACCTGGGCCTGGACCGCCGCGGTTCCCTGGGTGGCGGCGTCCAGAGTGGCCAAGCGGGCCTCGGATTCCTTGACCGCGTTGCGGAGATCGGCGATACGCTCGCTCACCGCGTGCAGTCCCCGATGCTCCAGCTCGAACCCCTCGCTGCTCTTCCGCATCTGCTCGCGCAGATCGGTGAGGGCCTGGCGGGCTGACTGCTGAGCATCCTCGATCTTCTGCGAGGTAGACTGGAGCTCCTCGGTCCGGGACAGCACCTTGTCCTGAATGGTTTTCACTTCTGTCAGCTTGGCCTCGATCGGGCCGAACCGGCGGATCTGCTCTTCCTGACGCCGGAGCCATGCATCCAGCTCCCGGTCCATACGGGTGAGCTGGGCAATTTGGGTCGCCGCCCGGTCGACTGCCTCACGTTCCTGCTCCAGCATGTTCGTCTTCTGAGCCACCTGGTCGGCCAGTGCCTTCAGCACGGCCAGCTGATGCTGGACATCGGGTATGGCGGTGGAAGCCTGATTGATCGGCTCCATCTGCCGTTCCACCGACTGGACCCGGCGGACCACGTCCTCCAGCTTGCCGGTGGCAGCCTGGAAGTCCTGATCGAAGTTCTCCAGCCGGGAAGTGGTATGGCGGTGGGCGGTAAGGGCATCGTCATGCTGGGTCCGCATCCGGGCGACGTTCTCCGTGAGCTCGGTGAGCTGGGTCCGGAGTGTGTCGGCATCGGTTCGGAGCGCAGCGAGCGGGCCCTGGAGGCTGAGGAACGACTCCACCTGCTCGCGGAGCAGAAGAGCCGTCTCCACTTTGTCGCTCAACCCCCCCATCTGGCCCTGGAGCCGCTCGACGTCCTCACCGGCATGGGCGATACGAGTCTCGGTCGCGTTCTGGGTCTTGATCACCCGTTCAGTCTGCTCTTCGGCCATCGCGAGCTGGGATCCTAGCCTCTCCAGACCGGCTACCTGCCGCTCGATATCCGCGCAGCGCTCCCGCAGCCCATCCAGCTCGGAGGTTCGCTCCAGGATAGGGGCGAGGGACCGCAGATCGTTCGCGGCCGCTTCAGCCCGAGCGACGAGGGCCTCGAGAGCGGCGGTGATGTTCCGTCCGTTCGAGTCGACGGCAACCACCGTGTCGTCTTCGCGGCGGCGACCTTTCAGGAAACTGACCATTGTCTACTCCGAGGAAATGCGCACGTGATCAGGCTGGAACCAATGGCACCAGGTCTTTTGCGATCTCGGATCACGCGCGGGGTGAAGATTTTGGCACGAAGGCGGACGGGGGCCTAACTGCAACGCGTGTGCCTCGGCGGTCCGGTCGGCCGGGCTCAAGAACGATCCCCGCCATATCTCCGCAAATCACTACAGGCGTGCGACATTGGCGAGGTGTGGGGGAAGACCGTTCGAGGTGACCTCGGCGGTGATATCATGGAAGATGGAAAGAGCTTGGCGAGGTGCGAGGAAGCCGGGCAGGTCGCGGGTCACTGCGCCTCGAGGCTGTAACGCCGTCGGATCGGGTTGGGCCCGGTGACGACGATCGTCTCGATCTTGGTCTGGTAGCCTTCCTGCTCGATCCTGAGACGGTGGGTTCCCTGGCTCAGCCTCCAATCCGCGATCGGAGTCGGACCAATTTCGATGTTGTCGATGTACAACGTCCCCCACGGCTCAGAGCCCACCGTGAGCATGGCGTATTCCTTCTTGGCGGGACGCTTGGGTGACTCGATGGCGGCGGCGATCGAGGCGGAGTCGGCCGGCCCGATCGGAGACCCAGTCCCCGCGGCCTGATCCCCCGCCGGAACCAACGTCTGGTCGGACGCCAGCCGGTGGAAGCCGTACCAGGCAGATCCGGCAAGAGCGAGGACGCAAACGGCGAGGGTGCTGAGGACCGATCGCCGGGTCATCCTGAAGCGGAGCTTCGCCTGGAGCGGCTGCGACTCCTTTGTCGTTTTGACCGGCACCGAGACGACAGTGGCGGCGCCGGACCGCCGGTCCCCACTTACCGCAGCGGCAAACTCCTCCATGCTGGGGAAGCGCTCGGCTGGATCCTTGGAGAGCGCACGAGCCAAGGCGAGGCTCAGGTCTTTGGGTGTGTCGGGGCGGACTTCGAGCATGGGCGGGGGCGGCTCGAAGACGTGCTTGTAGAGGATGCTGTGAGCACTGCCGTCGAATGGCAGCTTACCGGTCAGGATATGGTGGCCCACGATGGCCAGCGCGTACTGGTCGGCTCGTCCGTCGACCTCGAGACCCTTGGCCTGTTCCGGCGCCATGTAGTGGGGGGTGCCGATGATGGCGCCGGTGCCGGTGAGCCCCGATCCGCCTTGGGCGGCCTTCGATATTCCGAAATCGGTCAGAACCACGCGGCCGTCCGCCTCGACCATGATATTCGCCGGCTTGACGTCGCGATGGACGATCTTCCGCTGGTGGGCGTGTCCCAACGCTAGCGCCGCCTCCCGCAGCACTCGGCGCGCCTGCGCCACCGGAAGGGGACCCGATTCCAGCACCTGCTCCAGGGTACGCCCGTTCACGAACTTCATGACGAAGTAGTTGAGCCCGGCCTCGCTCTCGACTCGATAGATCGGAATGATGTTGGGGTGATCGAGCCGGGCCGCGGTTTTGGCCTCTTGCTGAAACCGGGAGATCAGCTTGGTGTCGTGCGACATCTCCGGCGGCAGCACCTTGATCGCCACTTCGCGCTCCAGCACCAGGTCCTGAGCCAGGAACACGACCGCCATTCCCCCTCGTCCTAGCAGCCGAAGAATTTCGTAGCGGCCGGCAAGGGTTCGCGCGAGGCGCTCTTTCAGGTCATTGGTCGGGTCCGGCGGACAGACATGGGCCAGCTCTCCCGATGGCGTGCCGCAGTGGGAGCAGAAGCGTCCGTCCACCGGCAGGGGCGTGTGGCAGCGGGAGCATTGGTTCATCGTGTGCCTCCCGTCTCGGTCGAATCGGAGCCCGCCGCGGGCGCACCAGATCCAGCCCATCCGAAGGCCCGGATTGACAGTCTTTGGCCGGCGAAACCGACGCGATTCCAGGCGGCATGTGACACGGTTCGGGATGCCTCTCGTGAGAATCGGCTCTGGTAAATCCCGGCAACGTCTGGCGGAGTCCATGAATGGCACCGGCCAGACTGTCCCGGGCTTTAGCCAAGGTCTTGAGTTGAAGCGGAGTTAGGGCGTTCTACGAGGCTGGACGAGCAAGGCCTGTGCCGACCCGGATCTTGACAGTGACGGGTATCGGGCGCACGTTCGCCGCGCTCCCCATGTCATCCATTAACAGCGAGGTACCGAATGGGCCGAATCAACGTCAAGAGCGTGATCGTCGGTGGCTTGGTGGCGGGAGTGGTCTTGAACGTGATCGACTTTTTGGTTTACGGCGTGTGGCTGGCACCGGACATGGCGGCAATGATGCAAGCGGCAGGGAAACCACCGGTCACTAACCTGATTCCGCTGTTCGTCGTTCTCGATTTCATCTACGGTATCGCGCTGATCTACCTCTACGCCGCGATTCGTCCGCGGTTCGGCGCCGGCCCCGGCACCGCGGTCAAGGCGGGAATATTTGCCTGGATCCTGGTGGGCTTGCTGCACTCGATCGGCGAGGCGCCGATGGGATTGATGCCGCAGCGGCTCTACGTCATCGGGACGCTGGTAGCGTTGATCGAGTTTCCACTTGCGGCTGTGGCCGGCGCCAAGTTCTATCGCGAGGTCTGAACCCGGCTCGTTGTGCAGCGCCAAGTTCTAGCGCGAGAGACCGCTACCAACCTGCCCAGAGGGAGCACTGCGTCCTGGAGGGCGCGTCCGTGCGCTGCACAGCGCAGCGCCCGCAAGGATGCGGTGCCCCGACGTTCCACAGCCCAACCCGAAGAACTGTGAGCCACCCCACAGAACCGAGCCGGCTAAGCGCCGAAACTGCTGAGGAAAGCTGACACTATCCCCAGGAGGTACGATGACGCGGCTCATCCTTGCGCTCGCCACGGCGGCGGCGATGTCCGCCTGTTCCGGCGCCCGCGACCGGGGGACTCCGGCAACCGACGACGCGGCCAACACTGCCCGCGAGCTGCGCATCGCGCGGCCCGATACTGCAGGCCTCACCGATTCCATCAACCTGGCCGCACGTGGCACTCAGCCGGTGTCGCCGGTCGAGCAGCAGGCGCCTCGCAGCGCGCCCGCCCCTGCTCGCCGGAAGCCGGCTCGCCATCGGGCCGCACCAACGGCGGCTCCCAAGCCTCTCGCCGATACCGCTAGCGCGCGGGGATATGCGCCCAACCAGAGAGCCGACTCCGCCACTGCCGCACCGGTCCGAGATACGGCCGGCACCCAGAATGCCGACTCCGCCCGCGTGACTCGACCCGATACATCGGTGACACCCGATACCGTCACGGCCACATCAAAAGCCGATACGCTGGCCACGGCCTCCTCACCGGCATCGGACACCGCTAAAATCGCGGCGCGAGACACCACCAGCCCGGCCACCGCGGCTGCATCCGATACCGCGCCGAGCCCGACCGAGATGAGCCCCGCACCGGTGGAGGACGCGACGGCCAGCGCCGGTCAGCGCACTCTCCCTATTGGAACCGAGATCCACGCGGCGCTAGACGATTCCATCAACTCGCGCCAGGACTCCGTCGGCCGCAGCGTTACCGCGCAAATCAGCGAAAGCGTTACTGGCCCAGGTGGAAAGATTCTGATCCCCGCCGGCTCCACGGTGCATCTGACGGTCACTCGGCTGGGATCGGCCAAGTCGAAGGGGTCTTCAGGCCAGCTCGGTCTTCGGGTGGATGGCATCCAATTGGGTAGTGGGCTACAATCGGTTCAGGCGGATGTGAAGCCGGTGCCGCGCGAGCTGCGGGGACGGGGTGTCGGCGGAAGCGAAGCGGCGAAGGTGGGTGTTGGAGCCGCGGGTGGTGCCGTCCTGGGACGAGTTCTGGGAGGGAACACCAAGGGTGCCGTGATTGGCGGTGTCGTCGGCGCCGCGGGAGGTGCCGTCGTGGCTTCCCAGACCGCAACCCGGGACGTGGTGGTGAAAGCCAAGACGCCCCTGGTCTTCGTGCTCACGGCACCACTGGTTACGCCCTAGCTGCCCTCGAGCCTCAGCCGGTCGTGGAACCGAGCTCACCGACCCGTTGCTTCTCGCGGCGGACTCGGACCGCGCCCGGCTCCGGCTCGATGCCCCTGCCTCTCCGCTCGGCCCACGTCTCGGTGAACTCCGCCCCGAAGAGGAGGATGAGCGAGGAGTAGTACACCCACAGTAACAGCAGGGCCAGCGAGCCCGCCGCACCGTAGGCCTGGCCTGGGTTGCTCTTTCCCAGATAGAACCCGATCAGAAACTTGCCCACGACAAAGAGCACCGCTGTGACGGCAGCGCCTACCCAGACGCTGCGCCAGGCGATCTTCGCATCGGGCATCACCTTGAAGAGTGCGGCGAACAGCGCCGTGATCACGGCCAGTGAAACGACGGTGTTGAAGACCTCGAGCAAGGGGCCGGAGAGACCAGAGGGCAGGAAATTGCCCAGCCGGCCGCCGATTCCCGTGAGGGCCGCGCTGATCACCAGCGAGACCAGCAGGAAGAAGGCAACCACCAGGATCATCCCGAAGGAAAACAGCCGTTTGGTCAGGAAGTTCTTGAGTCCGCCCTGGTTGGGGTCCGGCTCCACGTTCCAGGCACGGTTGAGGGTCTTCTGCAACTGGCCGAAGGCACCGGTTGCACCGAAGAGGAGTCCTGCAATGCCGAGGATCGTCGGGATGAGGCCGTTATGAGGCTTCTGCTCGGCCTGCTGGATGATCGTCCTCACCTGCTCGCCGGCACTCGGCCCCATCATGGTCTGGAGCTGCCCCTCGAGGCCCCCGCGAACATCCGACGGATTCATGACGGCGCTGATCAGCATCAGCAGCAGCACCAGAATCGCCGGGAGTGAAAAGATCGTATAGTAGGAAAGCGCGGCGGCTGCATCCATGCAGTCGTCCTCGATGAAGTCCTTGGCGCTTTCCTTGACGATTCCGAAAATCCCCGCCTGATCCTTCGCCATCGCGGTATCCCTGGATTGGTGGCCAGGGGGGAACATGGGTACGGCGGCAATCGCTGTAGGTGACGAACGTCACGTTCTCCCTCCTACCGGGACTTACGGACCACGAGGCCATCCTTCATCACCAACCTCACTCGCCGGAGCGCTGTGATATCCCGGGTGGGATCGCCCTCCGTGGCAATGAGATCGGCTAGCAGCCCGTGGCGCACCTGTCCCCGATCGCCAAGGTGGAAAATGGAAGCGTTGCCACTGGTCGCGGCACGAAGGGCTTCGAGCGGAGACATGCCCCCCTGAACCATCGCTTCCAGCTCCCGGACGTTGTCGCCGTGGGAGAAGACTCCAACGTCTCCGCCAAAGCAGATGGTGACGCCGGCGTCCAGCGCCTCAGCAAAGCTCGCCCGTTTGTCCACGACCGATTGCGGTGGCGTTTCCAGCCCTCGGACCCATCCCTCGAAGTACTGGGCATAGGCTTCGGTTGCAGCCAGGGTGGGACAGAGGGCGACGCCCTTCTTCCGCATCAGCTTGAACACATCGCGCGTTCCTGCATCTCCGTGCTCGATCGTCTCGACCCCCGCCTCGACCGCGCGCCGCATCCCCTCAGCGGTGGTCGCGTGCGCCGCGACCGGTCTCCCGGCTCCTTTCGCTGTCTCCACCAGAACCTTCAGCTCGTTTTCAGTGAAGGTGGGTTGGGCCCGGCCCTTCGGGCCCCAGCGATAGTCGGCGTAGACCTTGATCCAGTCGGCCCCGTATCCGATCTGGCGCCGGACCACCCGCATGATGTCATCGGGTCCGGAAGCCTCCTCTGCCCCCTGTCCCGGATCGAACGAGTAGTCGGTGCGGCGCGGGCCATAACTGCCGGTGGCGACTATGGCGCGGGTGACGGCAATGATGCGGGGGCCGGGGACGATCCCCTGCTCGATGGCGCGCTTGAGCTGCACGTCATAATCGAAGGCACCCTCGGTACCCAGATCGCGGACCGTGGTGATGCCGGCGCGGAGCGTGGCCGCTGCGTTCGCCACCGCGCGAACCATCCGCTGGCCCAGTGGCTCCCGAAGCACCTGCTCGTCCCAGGTCGCCTCGTTGTAGGGATGAAGGAAGAGATGGGAATGCCCCTCGATCAGCCCTGGGATCAGCGTGGTGCCGGGGAGCTCCAGGCGAGTGGCGTCCGCCGGAACGCTCACGCTATCCAGTGGCCCTACTGCTTCGATCCATGTTCCCTTAACCAGAACGACCCAACCGGACTTTGGCGTATCGCTCACGCCGTCCCACACCGCGTCGGGCACAATGACTGTGGGCGACGTTCTCCGCGCGGTGTCTGCCCCGACCTGAGCTGCGGCGCGGGTCCAGAGACCTACTATAAGGAAGGAGAGAGCCATCAAGCCGGCTGCAGCATTTTTCATTCGATCGGCAATCTCCAAATCTCACCACAGAGGATTCTGGGCTTACCTCTGTGTCCTCCTACCCCTCTGTGGTGAAGCTGTTGTTGTTGCTGGGCCGAAGAGACGGCCGTCCCAGACCACATCAAACGAGGGCATCACCTCGATCCGCGCCGCGCCGGGGTGACCTGGATTGATGATGAAGTTACGCTCGATCGGTTGACCCGGTAACGATGGGACCACGAGCACGGCGGTGCGGCCGCTACTATGCCACTCGTCGCCGCGAGCACGGGCAGCCGCGGAGTCCTCGGCGTCCCATCCCGGAAGACTGTCGGGATCGAGTCGCTCGATCGGGAGATCGTCAGGGATCCGGATCTCGGCGGCATGGTGCGCACCGGGCAGTTGGGGCCGGCCCGCGTGCACCAGCTGCTCCAGGATGGCCGTGGCGTAGTGCTCCGATGTGTAGATAAGAGCGCGGCCGGGCGAGTTCCAGCGGGCGCCCTCGAGCGCGGCCCCGCTGCCGTCAAAGACGGGATAACGGCGCTTGGCCAGCCGGTAGACGATGAGCACGGAGCGGTGGGGTGAGGATCAAACCGGCAGGCTATGCTCGAGCTTCCAGAGCAGGGTTTCCACTCGCCGGGTGCCGAGATCGCTGGCGGCAAGGTCGATGGGAGCCTGATTGTCCAGCAGCGGATGGGGCGAGGTAAGAAACCTCTGCGCCTCCTCCGGCGACTCCCACACCTGCTCCGCCAGCGTGGACAGCCGCGCGATTCGCTCCAGCCGCTCGCTCTCCGCGGGACGGAGCCTTCCCTCGGACTCCCGGCGCTGCAGCGTGGAGCGGGGCATGACGATCTGCTGGACCCGGCTCTTCAGACGCTCGGGGAAGTGGCGCACCACGTACTTGAGCGCGGCGAATGGAAGGCCCTTCCCCACCGCGCGCTCCAGATCGGCGACGGTGTGGACCTTGTCCCGTATGATCTTAGGACCCCCCAAGGCATCGCGGACTTTGAGCACGTCGGGATAGCTGGCCAGAGATCCTCCCGGTTGACCATCTGGGCTAAAGTTAATCCCAAGTGGGTAAACGCGGAAGGGCTTAGCCACCCCTCACCGCGTTCAGGGGAGGCTCCAGCGCAACGCGTGTCACCCTGAGCGAAGCGAAGGGACCATGACACGTTGGCTCCGCTCAGAATGACAGACCGCCGCTATATTTATCCGATGCCGTTGTCCTCCTTCCATCCCGTCGTAGCCCGCTGGTTCCGGCACCGATTCGGCGACCCCACTCCCCCGCAGCGATTTGGCTGGGAGGCCATTCGTGCCGGCCGCGACACGCTCATCTCGGCTCCGACCGGCTCAGGCAAGACGCTCGCGGCATTCCTCTACTCACTGGACCAACTCTTCCGGGAGGGCCTCGAGGGACCGCTTCCCGATGAGACTCGGGTCATCTACGTGTCCCCGCTCAAGGCGTTGAGCGCGGACATCCATCTCAACCTGGCGGAGCCCCGCCGCGAGATCCGCCGTCTGGCCGAGGAAATGGGACTCGAGGCGCCACGGATCACTGCCGCGATTCGCTCGGGCGACACGCCCGCGGCCGATCGAGCCGCCATGATCCGGAAACCACCGCACATTCTCGTTACCACACCCGAGTCGTTGTACCTCCTGCTCACCGCCCAACGGAGCCGGGAGATGCTCCGGACCGTGCGGACGGTGATTGTAGACGAGATCCATGCGGTGCTCGAGTCCCGCCGGGGCGCGCATCTGGCCTTGACGTTGGAGCGTCTGGCCCACGTCGCCCGGCAACCGGTGCAGCGGATCGGCCTCTCCGCGACGGTGAAGCCGATCGAGCAGGTTGCTGAGTGGTTAGCGGGGTGTCACCCTGAGGGAGCTTTAGCGACCGAGGGGGCCGAAACCATACGGGCCTCTGGGACGGCCATCATCGACCAGGGCCACCGCCGAACTCTTGACCTCGCCCTGGAGCTCCCCAACTCGCCCCTCGAGGCTGTGATGTCGGGTGAGGTGTGGGACGAGGTGTACGACCGTCTCACCGACCTCATCAAATCCCACCGGACCACGCTGGTCTTCGTGAATACGCGGCGTCTGGCCGAGCGAGTGGCGCGTCACCTGGGTGAGAGGCTGGGTGAAACGGCTGTCACCGCGCATCACGGCAGTCTCTCGAAGGAACACCGGCTCGACGCGGAAGAGCGGCTCAAGGCCGGCAAGCTGCAGGCTCTCGTCGCCACCGCTTCGCTCGAGCTCGGCATCGATATCGGCCACGTGGATCTGGTATGCCAGTTGGGCACGCCCCGGCGGATCTCGACCTTCCTTCAAAGAGTCGGCCGGTCCGGCCATACCGTCACCGGCACGCCCAAGGGGCGGCTCTTTCCGCTGACCCGCGACGAGCTGGTGGAGTGCACCGCTATCATCACCTCGGTGAAGCGGGGTGACCTGGACCGGGTCATCATCCGCGAGAAACCGCTCGACGTTCTGGCACAGCACATCGTGGCGGAGGCATCGGCCGAAGACTGGGACGAGGAAGCGCTCTTCCAGCTCTTCCGGCAGGCGTATGCCTACCGCCATCTGGAGCGGGCGGAGTTCGACGAAGTCGTCCAGATGCTGGCCCAGGGGTTCTCGACTCGCCGGGGCCGGCGCGGCGCGCTGGTCCACCACGACGCGGTGAACCACCGGATCCGGGGACGCCGCGGGTCGCGGCTCCTCGCCATCACGTCGGGCGGCGCCATCCCCGACAACGCCGACTACCGGGTGATGCTGCAGCCGGAGAACACCTTCATCGGTACGGTCAACGAGGACTTCGCGGTCGAGAGCCTCCAGGGCGACATCTTCCAGCTGGGCAACATGTCCTGGCGGATCCTGCAGGTGGCTCAGGGCGTTGTGCGGGTGGAAGACGCGCATGGCCAGCCGCCCAGCATCCCGTTCTGGCTGGGGGAATCGCCGGCCCGGAGCGATGAGCTCTCGGCGGCGGTGGCGGAGCTCCGGAGCGGGGTCGAGCAGCGTTTGGGTGACCGGGAGCAGGCGACGGAATGGGTCGGGTCTCTGCTCGCTCCTCATCCCTACCTGGCTCCTCATCCCGGGCATCGCGAGGGATCCAGCCCGAATGGTCCGGAGGCTAGCGGCGCAGGTTCCGCCCACCAGCTGGTCGAGTATCTCGCGGAGTCGAAGCGCCTCCTCGGTACCCTCCCGACCCAGAAGACTGTGGTCGCCGAGCGGTTCTTCGACGAGGCCGGCGGGATGCAGCTCGTCATCCACTCGCCCTTCGGCAGCCGGATCAATCGGGCCTGGGGGCTGGCGCTCCGGAAGCGTTTCTGTCGCCAGTTCAACTTCGAGCTCCAGGCCGCCGCCACCGAGGATGCGCTCCTCCTGTCGCTCGGCCCCCAGCACTCGTTCCCGCTGGACACGGTGTTCCGCTTTCTCAATCCGGAGACGGTGGGAGAGATTCTGATCCAGGCGCTGCTGGATGCGCCGATGTTCGGCACCCATTGGCGCTGGAATGCCAACATCGCTCTGGCCATCCCGCGCAGCCGGGGCGGCCGCAAGAACCCGCCCCAGATCCAGCGGATGCAGGCGGAGGATCTGCTCGCGGCGGCGTTCCCCCATGCGGTGGCGTGCCTGGAGAACATCCCCGGCGATCGCGAGGTCCCCGACCATCCGCTGGTACGCCAGACCATCGACGACTGCGTGCACGAGGTGATGGACCTCGATGGGCTCACCGGTCTCCTCCGCCGGATCCACGCCGGTGAGATCCAACTGGTGGCCCGTGACCTGCCCGAGCCCTCGCCGCTGGCTCACGAGATTCTGAACGCCAGGCCGTACGCGTTCCTCGACGATGCGCCGCTGGAGGAGCGCCGGACCCAGGCGGTCTACACCCGCCGTGCCTTCGAGCCCTCCTCCGCCGACGACCTCGGCGCACTCGACCCCGCCGCTATCGAGCGGGTGCGGGACGAGGCCTGGCCCGAGGTTCAGCACGCCGACGAGCTGCATGACGCCCTCCTCACTTCGGGTTTTCTCACCGAGGTGGAGGGAATCTCCGGCCGGAATGGTGCATCCTGGGGTAGCTACTTCCGCGAGCTGGTGGCAGCAGGGAGAGCCGACCGGATGGAGCTGGAGACCGGCCGGGCGCTCTGGGTTGCGACCGAGCGAATGCAGGAAGTGCGCGCCGCGGCTGGACAGCGCGGAAGCGGCGAAATCCCGTCTCGCGAGGATGCCATTCGCGAGCTGCTCCGGGGCAGGTTGGGGATCAGCGGACCCACCACCGCGGCACAGCTGGCCGCATCCCTGAACCTGCTGGTCTCCGACGCCGATATCGCCTTGGCGGCACTGGAGGGCGAGGGCGTGATCCTGCGGGGCCACTTCACCGCCGAAACCGCCGAGCTGGAGTGGTGCGAGCGCCGGCTGCTGGCCCGGATTCATCGCTACACCCTCAATCGGCTCCGGGCCGAGATCGAGCCGGTGAGCGCCGCCGACTTCATGCGGTTCCTGTTCGCGTGGCAGCGGCTCGACCCGGAGCATCGGGTCGGTGGGATCGAAGGGCTGGCATCACTCCTCGCCCAGCTCGATGGCTTCGAGCTTCCGGCAGCTGCGTGGGAGTCGGAGGTGCTGGCCTCCCGCTGCGAGGAGTACGATCCGGCGTTGCTCGACATGCTGTGCATGATGGGACGGGTGGCGTGGGGTCGGGTGGGCGGCGGGACGGGCGGACGGACGGACGGGCGGACTGCCGGGCCGATTCGCACCACGCCGATTGCCCTGTTCCTCAGAGAACACGCCGAGCAGTGGCTCGCGGGCAGGAACGGAGCGGCGTACGAGCTGTCGAGCTACGCTACCATGGTCAAGGAGGTCCTGCAGCAGCGGGGCGCGTCGTTCTTTCACGAGCTGGTCCTGTTGGCCGGAC
Organism: Gemmatimonadales bacterium; assembly: GCA_045803245.1. GTDB lineage: Bacteria > Gemmatimonadota > Gemmatimonadetes > Gemmatimonadales > GWC2-71-9 > CAVVWJ01. Next base: position 1,978 of record JBJMPK010000271.1, on the reverse strand, counting down.
TGCTTCCGACCCAGGTGGAACAGGCTCTGGCGGAGCTGGCGGGCGCCGGCCTGGTCACCTCGGACAGCTTTGCCGGACTCCGGGCCCTCATCACCCCGTCGAGCAAGAGAAAGCCCTTGAGCGGGGCCCGCCGCCGGCATCGCACGGCGCCGCACGGCATCGAGAGCGCGGGCCGATGGTCACTCCTGAAGGGCGCGGCGGTCGGACGTAATCCGGAGAGCGCGTCAGCGAGCAGCGGGCTGTCTTGTGATCCCAACGACAATGAGCGAGCGAAGGCGCTCGCAGGATTGCGGCCGGCCGCCGAGCACACCGAGCTGATCGCCCGCACCCTGCTACTCCGCTACGGGGTCGTCTTCAAGCGTCTCCTCGCTCGCGAGGCCGGTGCGCCCGCCTGGCGCGACTTACTCATGGTGTACCGGAGGCTCGAGGCCCGGGGCGAGATCCGGGGCGGCCGCTTCGTCTCCGGCATGTCGGGAGAACAGTTCGCCCTGACCGAGGCGGTGGGGCAGCTCCGCTCCACTCGCCGGCTCGAGGGCGGCGGACGCCTCATCAGCCTGAGTGCCGCCGATCCGCTCAACCTCACCGGCACCATCACGCCAGGTGAGCGGATCGCCGGCTTCACCTCCAATCGGGTTCTGTACCGCGATGGCGTCCCGGTACTGGCACGGGAGGGAGGCCAAGTGAGGTCGTTGGTGGCCGGCGAGGACGAGCCCTCCGCGGAGCTGCTGCACGCCCTGGTTCGGAAGGCCAGCACCCCCGCGCTCAGGAGCTATCTGGGCCTGACCGGCGCCCCTGCGGCATCGGTACCGCTCAATCGGCCACCGGGCCGGCGCCGTAGAGAGGAACCAGTGAACAGCCAACGGTGATTGGATTTTCCGCTCACCGCTCACCGCTCACCGCTCACGCTTTAATCGACCACGGAGGTCCGATGCGACGACTCGCTCTGGCATTCGCGCTCCTGCTCGGCACCACCCTTGGCTGCCGCAGCAAGAAGCCCAGTGACACCGGCGGGGTAACCGATACCACCCGTACAACCGTCACGACCCCGCCACCAGCCGAAGATACCGCGCCCGCGGTGCGTGACTTCTCCTTCGACCAGCGCCAGGAGTTCGCCCAGTCGGTCCGGCAACAGTTGGCGCAGCTCGACCAGCGAATCGACCAGCTCGCGACTGAGGCCAAATCGAAGGGCGGTGCGGTCAGCGATCGCGCGCTGGCCAACATCCGCGCCAGCCGGAAGACGCTCGACCGGAGCCTCCAGCGGGTGGCCGCGGCCACGGCGGCCAACTGGGACCAGACCAAGCGCGGCATCACTCAAGGGGTCGACCGGCTCAGCGAATCGATCGAAGCGGCCCAGCCGAAGTGAGCGTCGGGGCCGGCTCGCTAGCGGGTCTCAGCGATGGGGCGCTCCTGTTCATGCGGCTCCTCGTCGGGCTGGTGTTCGCCACCAGCGGGTGGAGTCACCTCAAGAACCCGGTCACACGAGGACAGAGCATCGGATTCAGTCCGGGCTTCACCCGGATCCTCGGCTTGGGCGAGCTGGCGGGCGGCCTCGGTGTGGCCTTCGGTGTCCTCATCCAGATCGCCGCATTCGGTCTCATCCTCATCATGCTCGGCGCCATCCAGAAGAAAATCTTCCTGTGGCACACCGGTTTCTGGGGCAAGCACAGCGACGGGTGGCACTACGATCTGCTTTTTATCGCGATGAACCTGGTCATAGCTACGACCGGCGGCGGGCGCTACGTGGTGTTCTAATCCAGATGATGTGAGCTGATGGCCGTCTTCGAGCTGGTCGTCGGACTCTTGTTTGTCGGTGCCGTACTCGCGGCGTTGGCCCGCCGGCTCAATGCGCCCTACCCCGCGCTGCTGGCGCTGGCCGGCGCAGCGCTCGCGCTCCTCCCCGATGTGCCGAGCGAGACCCTCGATCCACAGCTCGCGCTTACCCACATCGTAGCGCCGGTTCTCCTCGACTCCGCCTTCG
>JBJMPK010000270.1:0-6656 GCA_045803245.1 Gemmatimonadales bacterium | reverse complement strand
CCTGGTCATCGGGCTGGACGTGTCCGGGTCGTTCCGGAAGGGCGGGCACTTCGATGATGCCATCGATTTCGCGTCGCTCTACATCTACTCGCACATGAAGGGCCTCAAGGGGCTGCGCCAGCCGTCTGACGTATTCGTGGGCACCATGGGCGGACAGCGCACCGGGGAGGCAAAGACATTCCACCCGATCCAGGATCTGAGCGGCAAAACGCCGTCGCAGATCGGCGCCAGTCTGCGGGCCTGGTTCCCGGAGGACGATCCGATCACCGACTATAACGCCTTCTTCGAGCGTGTCGCCGTGCACGTCCAGCGTCAGAACCTGGGGTTGGCGCCGCTCAGCATCATAATGTTCTCGGACGGGGTCCCGGATATTCCCGGCGCCAAGGGAGATGAGCTCTACCGGCGCATCAACATGCAGCCGCTGGAGTATCTCTCCCGGAGCGTTACGGTCCGGCTGCTATACGCCTCGCCCCGGGTGGCCCAGCGCTGGGAGAAGAATGTGCCGCGGAAACGGGTCCGGCTCTGGACTCAGGATGCCGACGTGATGGAGGGCTGGCGCCGCCACGTGGTGGCCTCCGCCCGGCCGGAGCAGCAGGATTCGCTCTGGTCCTGGATGAAGAACGTGGTCGACTTCAGGGTCAGGCGCGGTAAGGCGATATAAAAACTACCCCGGCCCTCGTGGCCGGGAACTAGGAATGGTCAACGGTGAACGGGAGCTTCCGTTCACCGTTTTCTATTCCGGGTCCGGGGCCGCCTTGCAGGCGGCGGTCCAGCAGGTCGTCGCGCAGCGCGAACCCATGCCGCTGGTACAGCCGGCGGCTGTCTGGAGTGGACCAGAGGAATAGCGCATCCAGACCCCAAGCATCGCACTCGCCCAGGCATGCCGTGAGGAGTGCGGTTCCGATTCCGGCGTTCCGGCGGCTGGGCACGACGTAGACGCTGCTGATGTAGCCATGCAGCTCCCGCTCGTCGGCCGGATTGGGGAGCTTTTCGATGAGCTGGAGCCAGAGAGTCCCGACCAACTCGCTCCTGACCGCCGCCACCCAGCAGCGCCAGGCTGCATCCGGTGCCAGACGCGCGCTCATCCACGCATGGCAGCGTCCGATGAACGCGGGGGCGGCCTCGGTGGGGAGCCTTCGCTCGGTTCGGAACCCATAGCGTAACCGTGCCAGCTCCGCCGCATCCTCCGATGTCGCCCGCCGGATCTGAAGGTTCTCTCGAGTCACGGTCGCCTCCGCTCGCTCGGCTAGAGGGCCCACAGCTCGGCCTTCACTCGTCCTCCAGCGTAAACCCCAGCTTGAGCGTCACCTGCCAGTGGGCCACCCGCCCGTTCTCGATGTGGCCCCTGGTGTCCAGGACTTCGAACCATCGGAGGTTCCTGACCGACACGGCCGCCTTCGTGATAGCCTTCTGAACAGCGTCCTCCACACCGCGGGTGGAGGAGCCGACCAGCTCGATTGTCTTGTACACATGGTCCGGCATCGGAGTCTCCTTGTTGGCATCCTGAAGATACCACGCCGGCGGTAGAGGCTACTCAGCGGAGCCGGTGACGGCCATCACCATCCAGGCGCCGCAAAGCGACACGTTCCGGCGAAAAAGGATCCCATGCGGCCTCCGAGAAAGCGGTACAGTGATTGCAACCTTTTCCGGCAACTCGGCGTTACCCCCCATAGAGGGGCGTAACCCCCATGTTGTGGAGTCAACGTGTACAGCTGTGATTACAATGGATGGGCCGATGTGCCCGAGGAGGAGCGCGAGGGAATCGATGCGTTCGAGGCCGTTCGGCCGCCAACCACTGCAATCGCACCGGCTTCGTTGTTCATAGAGCGCATGACTCCAGCCCTTTCCTCGCGGCAGTCACCCGGACTTTCTGTGCCCCAGCGCAGGGCTGCATAATGGAACCTTTCAGCTCCCAGCTACATTCCACCTCATCGTGCTGGGGGAGGGTGGGGCATGCCGTTACGCCCGCGTTCCAAGATCCGGAGGTCGCTCCGGAAGCTCTCGAAATGGCTGCACTACCAGTATCGGGTTAGCCGGCGGACCGTCGTCACCATCGAAGAAGTCAGGGTCCGGGTGGGCCGTCACATGTCACCGGGAGTGGAACGCGCCGTCTCCAAGGGTGGATACGCGCGCGACGAGCTCCGGCTGATTGGGATGGTGCTCTCGCCCGGTGATGTCGTGCTGGAAGTGGGTGCCGGGCTCGGCCTTATTTCCGCCTTCTGTGCCAAACGGCTCGGCTCCAACCGGGTCTTTGCGTTCGAGGCTAATCCCGATCTCGAGCCACGGATCCGGGAGACCTACGCCCTCAATGCGGTGGAGCCCACCCTGGAGATGTGCGCCATCCGCGCTACTGCCGGCCGGGTCACCATCTACCGCAGCGGGCACCTCCTCACGTCTTCTATCGTCAGGCCTGGCGACGGGTCCCGCCCGATTGAAGTGCCAGGGAAAGCTCTGAGCTACGTGGTCGAAAAGGTCCGGCCCACCCTCCTCCTCGTCGATCTCGCTGGTGCCGAGGCCGAGCTGTTCGATCGAGCCCAGTTGCCGGGGGTGAAAAAGATCGTCCTCGAGCTACATGAACGGGTGATCGGAGCTCTCAAAGCCCGGCGGGTAAGAGCCGCGCTGGCGGCTCTCGGCTTCCAGGAAGATCCCCGTTTCTCCTCGCGGGAGCACTTCGTACTTCGTCGATAAGCGAGCTACTGAGCCGGCGGCGGAACGATGGTGGTGTTGATCCGGTCGAGGACCTGGGTCCGCTCCCGATCGCATACCTCGGGGGCCTTGTCCAGCATGGTTTCGGGGGCGATCCACCGGCTGGTAGAGTTGAGCTCCGCCTGATGCGCATCTCCCTGGATACCCAGTGCCAGCCTCACCCGGCAGGCGGCCTGAGAGCCCGGCCGGACATTGGCGCTGGAGTAACGGGTGCCCACCAGCTGGCCACCGGTCGAGTCGACCAGGTCCATCGTAAAGGCCTCGGTCGTGAGCGCCCGGCGGGCCCTGGCCCAGGCGGTATCACGAGAAACCGGCACAGGCGTCTGGGCCCTCGACTCCGGGCCGGCGGCCAGGCCGGTGCAGGCTGTGGCCGATAGGGCTGCGGCGAGGGCCGTCAGGTGGGAGCGGCGTGCGAAACGGGACCACAACCAGGACATGAATCACTCCGCGGCATGGGGTAGGACGTCACCCTAACGACTCTTTGTCACGTATTGGTGACGAAGCCGCCGCTACTTGCCTGAGAGCACCTTGATGCGCTCTGCCAGTCCGGATGCCGCCTCGCCCAGCCGCTGAAGCTCGTCGTGCCGCGGATTCATCAGCCCGGTCCCCAGCTCGCTCTCGATGTCCTCGCAGATCTCGGAGGCGCGGCGCAGCCGGAAGCGCTCCTGGAAGGAGCGATAATCGTCGGCACTCCCCGTGCTGAGCACACCCCAGAGCCGCAGACGCAAGTCATCGACCGCGCTCTTGAGACCCGCCAGCGCTTCCTTCGGCACCTCTTGCGTGATGATGCGCGATTCGAACGACTCCAGGGCGGCGGTGAGGGCGCTGAGCTGGCCGGCGAAGGCGGGATCGGTCATCGGTCCTCCGGGGAGATCAGGCTGGCAATCCGTGGAAGGGCGAGCACCGGTGGCTACTCGGTAAAAATCGCATCGGCCCGGGCAGAGTCAGGCCGCCCGGAAAAGCGAAACGCGAGCGTGACGGACTGATCGGGTGAGCTCGTCAGACTACTGCCCGTCGGTGTGCGGAAGGCGACGAGAACGCAGATCGACCCAGAATCAGGATAGACCAAATCAAACCCATAGCTCCCATCCGGCGCCGTTTCGCCCACCCCGTCCGCATCGGTGTGGCGGACGCACCCGCTCTCGTTCGCGACATAGGCGAAGATCATCGCCTTGTCCACTGGTGTTCCGCTGGTCGTCTCCACCCGGCCAAATAACCGCGCTGCCGCCACCGCCGGTGGACAGCCGCAGCCATCGGTAGGCGCGCCGCAGGATAAGCCGGCGACCGCCGCCGCTAGGAGCCAGCCAGTCCGGTAAGTCATACAATCCCCCTGAGGGTGGCGTGCTTCGGGAGTCCCGCCGGTGTACCATGCACCATCGTTGCCGCTTCGGGTAGTACCCCGCCGAAAGCATCGACCCTCGCCCCGGAGTCCTGATGACTCGGCCTCGTCTTGGTTCAGCCCTTCTCCTGGCGGTTTTGCTTCCCCAGACCGCGTGCGGCGCCGGCTGGCACCGGATCGAGCCGGCCGTTCCGAGCAACCTCCCCCAACGACAGCAGGTCCAGGTGTGGAACGGTGGGCACCGGGTTCAGCTTCACGCGCTGAAAGTAACCGGCGACTCGATCAGTGGCGTACCCTACACCCAGCACCCGGACTGTGATAGCTGCCGGGTGAGTGTGGCGGCTGCGTCGGTGGACTCCATACGGGCAGGCAATCCCAGCGCTGGATTCTGGAAAACCACCGGGTTGGTGATCGGTGGAATGTTCGTCCTGACCGCGATTAGCTGCGCGACCACCACTTCAGTGTGCGACAATGACTAGGGTGACTGGACTACGAAGTGGCCCCGCCGGCGTAAGCGGTGAAGATACCAAAGCAATCCGCCGCCAATGGGGACTCCGATGAGGGTTCGTAGATCGTGCCGAAGCAATGCGTTGCCCAGATCGCCAATCAGGTTTACGACCAGCACCCCAGACGCGACGCGATATCCCCAGGCTCGGCCGGTCCACAAGCCAGTTGCGGCTAGGACGCAGGCCGCCGCAACCACGATCATCAGGGGCACGGCCCAGGCTCCGATCTCGATGAATGCATCATGCGCCGCCGGATTCAGGCGCCACATTGCTTCGAGCGGGCCTCCGGGCCGCACCAGTGCGAGCCCGGCGATCAGGGCCATGACCGCCCCGAAACCGAAGAAGGCGGTCAGCGCGACGAGACCGGCAGGGCGTTCTGGGATCTCAGCGCGCGCCGGCCGGAAGATTCTGCTCCAAATAGCGAGTCAGCAGCGAGAATAGGTGCAGGGTCGTCCCCTCACCCTCGCAGATACAGTGGCTGCGATTGGGATACTCCATCATCGTGAACGGCCGGTTCGCGGCGACCAGCGCGTTCACCAGCCGCTCGGTGGCCTGGTAATGCACATTGTCGTCTCCCTGGCCATGCACCACGAGCAGGTTGCCCCGAAGCTGGTCGGCGTAGCTGAGGGCGGACGCTTCGCGGTACGCCTCGGGACTTTGCTGGGGAAGACCGAGGTAGCGCTCTTGATAGATCGTGTCGTAGAGCCGCACGTCGGCCTCGGGCGCCACCGCCATGCCGGTCTGGTACAGCTCGGGATACCGGAACAAGAGATGCAGCGTGGTCGAGCCGCCGCCGCTCCAGCCCCACACGCCGATCCGGGTTGAATCCACCCAGCGCCAGCCGCGCATGGACCGCAGAGCGGCCGCCTGATCGCCGGCGCTGAGGATCCCCACCTTCTGGTAGATGGCTTTGCGAAACGCGCGTCCCCGCGGCGAGGGAGTGCCGCGGTTATCGAGCGACGCCACCACGTAGCCGTGCTGGGTGAGCATCAGGTCCCACAGGTAGTCGGCGCCGGTCCAGCGGTCGAGCACGGTCTGCGTGGCCGGCTCGCCGTAAACCAGAAAGAACACCGGATAGCGTCTGGTCGAGTCGAAATCCGCCGGCTTCATTACCCAGCCATCGAGCCGGAGGCCGGCGCCGGCATCCACCTTCATGAACCCGGCCGGGCCGCGGCGCAGCTTTGCCAGCGTCTCCCGAAGAGCCTGGTTCTCCACCAGCCGGCGTACCACCTTGTGATCCGGCAAACTCACCACGTCGACAACCGGCGGAATTCCGAACGAGGAGAAGTTGTGGATGGCCCAGCGTCCATCGCTCGAGATCATGTAGCGGTGGTAGCCCGGCTGGTTCCGCGGGGTGACGCGTTCCGGACGGCCTTTCCCGTCGAGCCGGCTGCGGAACAGGTATAGCTGGGAGGCGTTGTCGGGCGACGCGGTGTAGTAGACCCAGCCCCGGGCCGAATCCTGTCCCACGACAAACGGGTCGCCGAAGGCGCTGGCAGGATTATGCAGGTCGAAGGCTCCCGGCGTCAGCAGGCGCTGCTTCTTGCCATCGCGGGAGATGAGATAGAGGTGCCGCCAGCCGTCGCGCTCGCTGACCCAGGTGAAGCTCTTCCCACCATCGACCCAGCGGAGATCGTTCAGCACGTCAACCCAGGCGCTGTCGCGCTCGGTGTGGACGGCGCGGACCCGTCCGGTGCTCGCGTCACCCAGCATCACCGACAGCCGGTTCTGGAGCCGGTTGAGCTGCTGCAGCACTACTTCGTTCGAATTCCCGGCCCACTCCAGACGGGCGAGGTAATTGTTGCGCGGGTCACCGGGAACCTCGAGCCAGACGGTTGCGCCTCCGGCGGCACTCACCACGCCGATCTTCGCGGCTGAGTTCGTGGTCCCCGCCTTGGGATACTGTACCGGAATCGTGAATGAGTACAGGGAATCGGTGTTGTCGATCAGAAGGAAATCGCGCACCCCGGATGCATCAAGCTGCCAGTACGCGATCCGGGCACCGTCCGGGCTCCAACGGAAACCATCGCGCAGATTCAGCTCTTCCTCGTACACCCAATCGAAGGTCCCGTTGATGATGGTGCGGGATCCGTCCCGGGTGAGCT
>JBJMPK010000269.1:0-5751 GCA_045803245.1 Gemmatimonadales bacterium | reverse complement strand
GTTTGCGGGTGGCCGCCCACCCGGCCCGTTGGGGCGGGGTGGGCCGTAGGCCCAAATGTGTGATCCTTGCCCGCCCATCGGGCGGGCGTCCGCGGCGAGGACCGATAGAGGTCTCCGTGGTGCGCAGCTACCGAGGCTCGGCCAGCAGTACCAACCCCGATCCACTCGTGATTGAGACCGCGCCGTTCTTCACCGTCCCATCGGCGCCCGAGTAGGCGTCCACCAGCCTAGTGCCGTCCGGGAACACTCCGAAAACCGATATTCGCTTGGCACCGTTTCCCTGATCCATCGCCACCAGCACACGATCGACCCGGCCGCCCGACGCGAGTGTGCGGCTGAAGATGTATGGCTTCACCTGAAGGGTACGGTGCACGCCGGCCCCAACGGCCGGATGGGCCCGGCGGAACCGGCCCAGCTTCCGCCAATGTCGTAGGACCTCCGCTCGGCGCTCCTGATCGCCCCAGTTCATGAACGATCGCAGATTGGCGTCTCCCTCGGCTCCCGCCACCCGGAGCGGACGCGCCAGTTCGTCCCCGTAGTAGATCTGCGCGGTGCCGGGTGCCAGTAGCAGGCGAGTGCCCGCGCCGAGTGGGTCCTTCCGGTCGAGGTCGTAGGGCGAGCCGTCGTCGTGTGAGCTCAGGTAACTGAGAAAGGTGGCTCCGCGCAGCGCTCCCTGGTGGAGCAGCCTGGAGTATCGGGTGAAGAGACCATCCAGAGATCCGGTATCGCTCTTGAAGCCGAAGTTGATCAGGGCATCGTAACCGTTGGCGAAGAAGTCGACGGACCGATCGCCAAAGTTGTAGTCCCTCCCCTGGCTCGGCTCCCAGCCGTAGACCTCGCCCACCATATAGAAGGGAATGCTGTCCCGAGCCTGGGCCGGATGGGTCCGCCGCCAGTCCCCAAGCGCCGTCTCAGCTTCCTGCTTCAGCTCGGCGCTTACCGACGGCCCGAAATGTTTGGCGGTGTCCACCCGGTAGCCGTCGAAGCCGAACTCGCGCACCCAGTCGGTGAGCCACTTGATGACGTAGTATCGCGGAGCGCGGGGAAAACCGGTGCGCCGAAAGAAGGCATCGAGCTCGGCCACTTCCTGGGCCCGGCGTCCTTCACTGGCCCACTTCTGGAGCAGTGCTCGAGGTAGCTCGACCGGCGCGTCGCGATCCGTGCGAATATCGGGAAGGGTAGCCACCAGCGTGCAGTCCACGGTGGTGGTGTAGCTCCGGTAGGAGCAGTTGGGGCCGGTGCGCACCCAGTCGTCGGGCCAGGCGGGATCCTGGCGGGTGACCGGGCCAGTATGGTTGATGACCGCATCCATGAGGACGCGGATGCCATGCCGGTGGGCCGCGTCCACCAGCGCGCGGAGGTCGGCCTTGGTTCCCAGCGCCGGATCCACCGCGGTCCAGTCGCGGGTCCAATAGCCGTGATATGCGTAGGTCTTGCCGGTTCCCTCGTCGACACCGGCGTGGATCTGCTCGACGAAGGGGGTCATCCAGATGGCGGTCACACCGAGGCTGTCGAAGTACCCCTCCTCGATCTTCTGGCGGACGCCGACGAGGTCGCCGCCCTCGAAGTTGCGCAGCGTCGCTCCGTCCTTGGTTCGGCCCAATGCGCGGTCGTTGGCGGGATCACCGTTCCGGAAGCGATCGATCAGCAGGAAGTAGACGGTGGCGCTATTCCAGAAGCTTGACGGTTCGGCGACTGGAATCTGGGCCCGAAGCGGCCCGCCGGCTGCGAGCGCAGCCACAAAAAGCAAAAGCGCACCACGGAGACACGGAGAAACACGGAGGCTCCACGGACCGGTCAGCGTATTACCTCTTGTATTCGTGTGAACTGAGGGCTTCCCCACCCACCCCACAACAACCTCCGTGGTTCTCCGTGACTCCGTGGTGCGCAGTTGCTTTGGCCGGAATCAGACCGAAGAGGGGAACCCTGGGTGCCACGTGCCGGACTCCGGCTCGTCTTTGTCCTCCACCCGAAGCGTAAGCGCGGCGGCTAGGAGTAGCGACGCACCGCCGATGGCGAGGGCGTAGATCGCCTCGCCGCCAAAGAAACGGCCCACCAGAAAACCGAGGAGGGCCGCCGCCACGATCTGGGGAATCACGATGAAGAAATTAAAGACCCCCATGTAGTAGCCCATCTTCGACGGCGGCAGCGAGCCGGTGAGAATGGCGTAGGGCATGGCGAGAATGCTGGCCCACGCGATCCCGACCCCCACCATGGAGACCAGCAGGAGCCTGGGGTCCTTGAGCACCAGGATCGACAGGAGCCCGAGGGCACCACAGGCCAGGCAGATCGCATGCGCCGTCCTGCGATTCGTCCGCCGAGCCAGGATCGGAATTCCGAAGGCGACCACCGCCGCAACGCCGTTGTAGGTGCCGAAGCCTACCCCGACCCAGTTGGCGCCCTCATTGTAGATGGCCGAAGTCGTGTCGGTGGTGCCGTAGAGATGGCTGGTGACCGCCGGCGTCGTGTAGATCCACATGGCGAAGAGCGCGAACCAGGAGAAGAACTGGACCCACGCCAGCTGCTTCATAGTGTGGGGCATGTCCTGAAAATCGTTCAGGATGGTGACGAAACCGTTGTCGTAGCGGCCGCTCCGTTGCAGCAAACCACTCAGAATGAGCAGCAAGCCAACCACGCCCAGTCCGGCCGACAGGATCATCACTTGGTAGATCCCGGACCGTGCCAGCCAGGCGCTGAGCGGCACGGCCACCGCCAGGAGGATCGAGCCCAGGCGGATCTGCTGCCCGCCGTTCCGGCTGAACCCATCCGCCGTTCGCCGCTCCACCGCGGCGCCCTCCCGCGCCTGGTTCTCCACGAAGCTGGCCATCTCCTCGGGCGCGTACTCCTTCGAGCGCAGCACCGTCCACAACACTGCCAGGAAGAACACCGCGGCGCCGAAGTAGAACGAAAGCCGCACCGAGTCGGGGATCGTGTGGGGCGGCGCCTCGTTGCTCACCCCGAATTGCCGGGTCAGAAGCCAGGGGAGCATGGAGGCCGCCACCGCACCGGTGCCGATGAGGAAGCTCTGCATCGCGAAGCCGGTGGTCCGCTGCTCCGAAGGCAGGTTGTCGCCCACGAAGGCGCGAAACGGCTCCATCGAGATGTTGATCGAAGCGTCCATGATCCAGAGCATGCCGGCCGCCACCCACAGCGCCGGGGAATTGGGCATGAACAGCAGCGCGGCCGAGGCGAGGATGGCGCCGGTCAGGAAGTAGGGTCGCCGCCGGCCCAGCCGGTTCCAGGTACGGTCGCTGAGGTAGCCGACGATGGGTTGGATCAGGAGACCGGTCACCGGTGCCGCGATCCAGAGAATGGGAATGTTCTCCACCTTGGCGCCCAGGGTCTCGAAGATGCGGCTCACATTCGCGTTCTGAAGCGCGAAGCCGATCTGGATGCCGAGGAAGCCGAAGCTCATGTTCCAGATCTCCCAGAACGAGAGCAGCGGCTTGGTTCGGGCGGCTAAGCCAGGAGCGGTGATGGCGCGGGTTGCCATGAACCTGGTCCCTCAGTTTGTGGGGGGTATCACATCAACTGCAACCGCGCACCACGGAGACACGGAGAACCACGGAGTCCGCACGGACCCTTTCCACGACTTCCCAACGGAATCTGGTAACAACAACCACACCAAAAACAATTACAAGGTTTCCGTGCAACCTCCGTGCTCTCCGTGTCTCCGTGGTGAGGCCCATTCCAATGCTCATTCGTCACTATTTCTCACCTACGAGATCCATGGCCTGATCTGCGGGCGCGATCGAGAAGGCGGAGAAGCTCGTCCACGTCCGGGTCGGTCATGATCTCGTCGAGCAGCCGCCGCATCGGGCGCTGCCAGTTGGGGCGCACGGACGAAGGGGTGCCCGGGAGGTTGACGCCCTCCTCCTCGAGCCAGAGGTCCTCGAGCCAGGGAACCACCAGCGGGCTGTCCGAGCGGCCGAGCCACTCCAGCAGAGCACTCAGAAAGGCGCGAGGGTCTTCCAGGGTACTGCCCAGCTGAGCGGCAAGCCACCCGATGGCCCTCTCTCGTTCCTCGGCGACTGCCGGAACCCCCGGCTCGGCGAGAAGACCATATCGCACCCGGTCGGCAATGTCGTTGCCCTTGAGCCACCCTGCGAACGTCGGCGTGTCGTGGCTGCCGACGAGGGCCATGTCAGCCACAGTCGGCGGGGCGACATCGGGGCCGGCGGAGGCCTGGAACATCGCGAGGTACATCCCCCAGATCCGGTGACGCGGGAGCGCCGCGTCTATCTCACGAGGCACGGTCCCCAGGTTCTCGCCCACCACCTCGCACCGGTTACGGCTCGACTCCAGTGTGAGAATGGCGAACAGCTCTTCCGCGGGATACGACATGTAGGTCCCGTCGTGAAGCCCGAACCCGTGGGGGATCCAGTACAGGCGGGTCCAGGCCATAATGTGGTCCACCCGGAGGACGCCCGCGAGCCCAGCCTGGTGGGCGATGGACGCCGCCAGGTACTGGTGACCCTCGCGCCGTGACGCTCCCGGGAGCACCGGGCTGAAGCCCCAGTCCTGACCGCTCGGGAAGCCCTGGTCGGGAGGGGCGCCCACCGACATCCCTTCGCCGAACAGCGTCTGTCGCGACCACGGATCGTAGCCGTCCGGATGAACGCCCACCGCCAGATCCAACCCCAGGCGAAACCCGTCGTGGTCGAGGCGCCGTCTCAGGTCATGGAGCTGGCGCCGCGCCAGAGTCTGGGCCACGAGGTGAAAACGCTCTTCCTCAGAGTCGACCTGATCGGGGGTCAAGGTGCCCCCACGTGCGGCCGGCGGCCAATCCCGCCAGTTCCTGCCGAGCCGAACCTGCGCGCCGCGAAACCGGGCGTAGCGGATCAGCTCCTGGTCCAGCTCCGGCGCGGGTGGAAACGGATGCTCCGCCAGCGCGGTGCGGACCTCGGCGTCGCCCCGGGCCACGTCGAGCGTAGGGGAGACCGGCGCCGGACGATGGCGCTCACCGAGGTCGAGGATCAACTCGGACCAGAAGAGCCGGCTTATGGGAGAGTAGGGACTGGGCTCCGGGGGCGGGATGTTGAAGGTCGGCGCCAGGGGGAGGACCGTAACCAGGTCGGCGCCCCGCTCGCCTACCCAGTGGCAGAGAGACTCGAGGTCCCGGAGGTCTCCCAGGGACCGGCTCCGCGACGAGCGGAGCGCGGCGAGATGGGTCCCGACTCCCCAGCTCCGGTGCTCTCCGGGCCGCCGCCACGCCTGGAGCGGCGCGGCGATGACCGTGCTCGTCTCGCTCCGGCCCGAGCTCTCGAAGGTAAGGCGGTGGTAGCCGCAGGGAAGTGGCCGGGTCGCCCGAAACCTGGCTCCGGAACGCACCAGCGGGACAACCCCTCCGTCGTCAAGCTGCACCTGAACCTGGATCGGGCGGTCAGCCGAGATCGCGAGCGGGCGAAGGGCCCCGTCCCAGGCCACCAGCACGGGTGACACCAGCTCCCCCTTCGTGGTCTCCCGGTGCGCCCGCAGTGCGGCGGCGGCATCACCCGGCCGATCTATCGGGGCACCCAGCGCGGCGCAGACGCGGACCAGCGTCTCGGGCGCCACGATGACCCGCTTGCCGAGACCGTTCACGTACCGAGTGTGGACTCCCATCGCCCGGGCGAGCGAGCGCAGCGCTTTCGGCTCATCCATAACGGACACGCTCATCACTCATCAACAAGCAAAGCAACTGAGGCCCATCTGCATTGCTCTTCCGCAACTCATCGTACCGGAGTGATCCGAATCGCTTGGCCGCCGCCT
>JBJMPK010000268.1:0-12136 GCA_045803245.1 Gemmatimonadales bacterium | reverse complement strand
TGCGGAACAACGTGGCGTGGCCGCCGACGCGCAAGGCCGCTTCGCGCACGCGGCCCGCATCCTGCGCGCCGGCGTGCACCCAGCGCTGGGCGCCATGCCATTCGACGAGGGGCGGCTCGGGAAGTTCCAGCACCGGGGCGGTCTGCTTCCGGTAGGCGCTGAGTCTCGTCGCGACGGCCCCCGGATCGTCATCCGCGCGCTTCTCGACCTCGCGGCGTTTCCCGAGGCGGGAGAGGATCTCGTCGTCGGTGACATCGAAGAACAGCACGGCGTCCATGCGGCGCCCCAGCTCAGACAGGAGTCGATCTACCCCTTCCGCCTGAGGAATGGTTCGAACCACCCCGTCGAAGATCACTCCTTTGGATGCTTCAGGCTTGGCCAGCTCTTCCCGAACGATGCCCAGGATGATGTCGTCGCTCACGAGATGCCCGGCCTCCATCACTTCCCGGGCCCTGAGGCCGAGCGGAGTCTTCCGCTTGACCGCGTCTCTCAACAGGTCGCCGGTCGCGAACTTGGGCAGGCCCCGGCTCTCGGCCAGCAGGGCCCCCTGAGTTCCCTTACCCGCACCGGGGGGGCCCATGAGTAGAATATTCATGTAACTCCGGGAAAGCGTGAGCGGTAAGCGGTGAACGGTAAGCGGGGCGACTCGACAGAATCTTCGCCGGCCGTCCCCGCTCACTGCTAACCGCTCACCGCTCACGCGGTTCTTACATAAACCGCTGCTGTCGTCCGCGGAATTTGACCCGGCCGGTCTTCATGAAGCCGTCATACTTCCGCAGGGTGCGATGCTGCTCCACCTGTGCGATCGTGTCGAGGAGCACGCCCACCACGATCAGCACCGAGGTACCCCCGAACTGTGACGGCACGCTGACCCACTTCGACACCAGGATCGGCACCAGAGCAATGAACGCGAGGAACAGGCCGCCGGGCAGGGTGACGCGCGCCAGAACCTGATCGATGTAATCGGCCGTACTGGCCCCCGGCTTCACTCCCGGGATGAACGCGCCCTGCTTCTTGAGGTTCTCGGCCAGGTCCACGGAATTGAAGATGATCGACGTGTAGAAGTAGCTGAAGATCAGGATCAGCAGCGCGAAGGTGAGGTCGTAGGGCAGATTGCCGGGATTGAAAAAGCTCGCGATCTCGGTGAGGATCGGATTCTTGGTAAAACT
The DNA here is from genome assembly GCA_045803245.1 of Gemmatimonadales bacterium. Classification (GTDB taxonomy): domain Bacteria; phylum Gemmatimonadota; class Gemmatimonadetes; order Gemmatimonadales; family GWC2-71-9; genus CAVVWJ01. The sequence continues at coordinate 10,967 of JBJMPK010000268.1, read as the reverse complement.
GGCCAGGGTTCCCGGAACGATGATGATTGTCTGGGCAAAGATGATCGGCATGACACCGGCGGTGATCAGGCGGATCGGGATGAAGGTCTTCTGGCCTTCCCGGATCCGGCCGCGGCCCATGACCTTGCGAGGTATCTGGATGGGTATCCGGCGAGCCGCGATGGTCATCGCCACCACGGCAGCGACTACTCCGACCAGGATCCCCAGGAACAGGACCGCGCCGATCGGCGTGACCACACCCCCCTTGATGAACTGAATCAGGTGCAGGGTGCCGGGCCAGAGCCGCTCCAGAATCGAAAAGGTGATGAGCAGGCTCATCCCGTTGCCGATGCCCCGCTCGGTGATCTGCTCCCCCAGCCACATCACGAAGATGGCGCCGGTCGTCAGGGTGACGACCATGATCAGCCGGGACCAGAACCCCGGCGTGGGAATGGCGCCGGGAATCGACTCGGTGAACAGCGCGAAGGTGTACGCCTGCGACAGCGAGATGAACACGGTGAGATACCGGGTCCACTGGGTGATCTTCTTCTTGCCCTCTTCGTCCTTCTGCATCTTCCCGATGGAAGGCGCCACACCCCCGGCCAGCTGGAAGATGATCGAGGCCGAGATATAGGGCATGATCCCCAGCGCGAACACCGTAGCGCGAGAGAGGCCCCCACCGAGGGCGTCGTACAGCCCGAAGAACCCCGCGGCCGCGGAGTTCCGGATAAAGTCGGCCAGCGCGGTGACGTTCACGCCCGGAGCGGCGATGTGCGCGCCGATCCGGTAGATCACGAGCGCCAGCAGGGTGAAGAGGAGCTTTCGCTTCAGCTCTTCGTCAATGGCCAGATTGGGGACACGCGGTGCGGACACTTACCCCTCGATCTTACCGCCGGCCGCTTCGATCTTCGTACGTGCCGACGCGGAAAGGGCGACGCCCCGAACGGTGTAAGGCCGATCGGCGTCGCCGGTGCCGAGCAACTTCACCGGAGAGTCGGGCTTTCCGATGAGGCCCGCGGAATACAACGTTTCCGGGCTGACGTCGGCGGCACTCACCTTGGCGAGGTCGGCGAGATTCACCACCTGGTTCTCGACCCGGAATGGATTGGTGAAGCCCCGCTTGGGCAGCCGGCGATACATTGGCATCTGGCCGCCCTCGAAACCCGGGTTGGTGGAGCCGCCGGTGCGAGCCTTGTGACCCTTATGACCCTTGCCCGAAGTCTTGCCCAGACCCGAGCCAGGGCCGCGCCCGACCCGCTTGCGCGACTGCGTCGATCCGGCGGCCGGCGCCAGACTGGACAACGTCAGGGTTACGGCTGCCGGGGAGGTTTGCCGCCCCGATGGCTTCGACCGGGTCCCACTCTTGGGGGCGCTCTTACTGCCGCTCGGGCCCGTTTTCCGGGATGCGCTCGCGCGGCCTCGTGCCTTCTCAGCCATCAGCTCTCCTCCGCCGGCGTCACCTCGATGAGGTGGCGCACTTTGGTCAGCATGCCACGTACCGACGAGGTATTCGGCACCCGCACCGTCTGCTGGTGGTGGCGGAGACCGAGCGCGCGGAGCGTCCGCCGCATCGTTTCGGGGTGGCCGATCTCGGATCGAATCTGCTTCACGGCGAGCGCGCTCGCCGCGTCCTCGGTTGGGATAACGGCCGCGTGGTGCGCGGGGCCTTGGCGTCCTACTGCCGGATTACGTCCCATCTCAGTTCTCCTGCCTGGCCTTATAGGCGATCTGGTCGACCTCGATCCCGCGCTCACGCGCGATCTGGCGGGCCGATACCAGCGACCCGAGACCATCCATCGTGGCCCGCACCATGTTGTGCGGGTTGGTCGAGCCCAGGCTCTTGGTCAGGATATCCGTTATCCCGGCACACTCGAGCACCGCCCGCACCGGGCCACCGGCGATCACACCGGTTCCCGTGGCCGCCGGTTTGAGTAGCACTCGGCCGGCACCATGCTGACCGATAACCTCGTGAGGAATGGTGGAGCCGGTGCGCGGTAGCTCGATCATCGAGCGCTTAGCGGCATCGACTGCTTTGCGTACCGCCTCAGACACCTCATTGGCCTTGCCCGTCGCGATACCCACCTTCCCCTTGCCGTCTCCCACCGCCACCAGCGCGTTGAAGGAGAACCGGCGGCCGCCCTTGACCACCTTGGCCACGCGATTGATTGCAATCACGTTCTCGACGTGGTCGCTGGAGCGGTCCTTGTCGCCCCGATCCCGGCGGGGACCACCACGCCCGCGGTCGCCCCGTTCCCCACCTCGTCCCCCTCGACCCCGAGGGCGTTCCGAGCCGCTGGGGCGCTCGCCCCCGGATGGCCGCTGGTTTTCGGTCGGGGCCGGGGCCGGTGCGCTCTCGCTCTGCTCGGGGCTCGCTGCCTTCTCGTCTGCCATCTAGAACTCCAATCCGCCTTCGCGGGCGCCGTCGGCGACGGCCTGCACGCGACCATGGTAACGATAACCTGCCCGGTCGAAAACCACGTTCTTGATCCCAGCGGCCGTGGCCTTCTCGGCCAAAAGCTTTCCGGTGCCCTTCGCTCGTCCGACCTTGCCGGCCCCCTCTACCTGGACTCCTTCGCTCGCGTCGCTCACGCCAAGCAGGGTTACCCCCAGCTCGTCATTCACCAGCTGGGCGTAGATGTGCTTCAGCGACCGATAGACGACCAGCCGGGGCCGCACCGCCGTGCCGGCGACCTTCCGCCGCACCCGCAAATGGCGGCGGTACCGCAATTGCTGCCGGGACTTGGGCGCGTGAATGCTGCGCATGATTACTTGGCTCCCGTCTTGCCGGCCTTGCGCCGGACTTGCTCGCCCACGTAGCGGATGCCCTTCCCCTTGTATGGCTCGGGGGGCCGGACCGACCGAAGCTCCGCCGCCACCTGTCCGACCAGTTCCTTGTCGGCTCCTTCGACCTTGACGACGGTGTTGTTGTCCACCGAGATCTTGATGCCCTTCGGCGCCTCGTATTTGACGGGGTGGGAATACCCGACGATCAGATTCACGCCGTAGGGCTTGGCCTCAGCCTTGTAGCCGACGCCCTGGATCTCCAGCGTTTTGCTGAAGCCCTTCGACACCCCATCTACCATGTTCTGCACCAGCGTGCGGGTGAGCCCGTGCAGCGCTTTGTGACGCGGCTCCTCGCTGGGACGGGCGACGGTGACCTGGTCCTTCTCCAGGGCTACCGCCATCTCCTCGTGCAGCGAGCGGCGTAGCTCACCCCGCGGCCCCTTCACTGCCACGGTATGGTCCTGCACCTGGACCGTCACGCCCTTGGGGATGATGACCGGTTTCCTACCGATACGGGACATGGCTCCTCCTACCAAACCACGGCGAGCAGCTCGCCGCCGAGCTTGGCCGTCCGAGCTTCCCGATCGGACATGAGGCCCCGGGGGGTGGATACGATCGCCATACCGAGGCCGTTTTTCACCCGCGGCAGCTCGCGGCACTTGACGTAGCGCCGGAGGCCGGGTGTGGACACCCGGCGCAGCTCGCGGATTACGGGCGTCTCGTCGTGGTACTTGAGATACAACCGCAATACGCCATGGGCGCCGTCATCCAGAACCTTGAAGTCGGCGATGTAGTGGTTATCACGCAGCAGCCGGGCGACCTCGCTCTTCAGCTTGGACACCGGCATGTCCACACGCCGGTGGCCCGCCGAGCAGGCGTTCCGGATGCGGGTCAGCATATCCGCGACGGGATCTGTCAGGCTCATACTTCCTCGTTCCCCTTACCAGCTGGCCTTGCGCACGCCCGGGATTTCCCCCTTCAAGGCGAGCTCACGGAAACAAATGCGGCAGAGGCCGAACTTCCTGAGTACCGCGCGGGAACGACCGCACCGCTGGCAGCGGCGCACCGCGCGGACCTTGAACTTCGGCGTGCGTTTAGCTCTTTCGATCCAGGCTGTTTTAGCCATCGGTTCTCCTGTTGGTCAACTACGAGTCATCAGTCGCCAGACGCCAGACTGCTCGATTCAGGACTTGCGACTGGTGACTGGCGACTCCTTCACGCCACCCTTTGCGGCGTCTCGCCCCGGAACGGCCACCCCAGTTCCCGGAGCAGGCCCATCGCCAGGTCGTCCCGGCTGGTAGACGTCACCAGCGTGATGTCCATGCCGTGGATCTTCTCCACCCGATCGAAGTCGATCTCGGGGAAGATCATTTGCTCCTTGATACCGAAGGTGTAATTCCCCCGGCCATCGAAGCTCCGGTTCGGCAGGCCGCGGAAGTCCCGGATACGCGGCACCGCCAGGTTGATGAAGCGGTCGAGAAACTCGTACATCCGCGCCCCTCGCAGCGTGACCGTGGCCCCCACCGGCACTCCGGCACGGAGACCGAAGTTCGCAATGGCCTTCTTGGCGCGGGTGACGATCGCCTTCTGGCCGCTGATCAGTCCGAGCTCTTCCACGGCGGCCTCGAGCTGCTTCGGGTTCTTCCCCGCGTCGCCCATGCCGACGTTCAGGACGATCTTGACCAGCCGCGGCACCTGATTGGGGTTGCCCAGCCCGAACTCCTTGGCCAGCCGGGCGCGGACCGTCTTTTCGAAGTACTCCTGCAGCCGCGGCCTACCCTCGACGGCCTTGGGCGTATGGTCGACGGCACCGGCAGGTCCCTTGTCCTTCCCCTTCCCGGAGCCCTGGGGCGCGGCCCCACCCTTGGTGGCTGTAGCCGTTCCGCTTTTTCCGCCCTTTCCGCCCTCTTTCGTTTCTTCCGCCATTACCTGTTCCTCGGAATCGGCTGGTCCGACTTAACGGCGATCCGCTCGATGGTTCCGTCGGCATCCCGGCGCCGCCGGACCCGGGTGGGCTCCCCGCTCTTGGGATCGATGAGCATGGCCTTGGAGTGGTGAATCGGCGCCGCAAACTCCACGATCCCGCCCTCGGCGGTCTGGGTAGCGCGGCGATGCCGCTTCACGATGTTGACTCCTTCGATGGTGATCCGCCCCGTCTTCAGATTGACTTGGAGCACCCGCCCCTGCTTGCCCTTGTCGTCACCCGAGATCACCTGCACGGTGTCACCCTTAGTGATTTGCAGGCGCATCCGGACCGGCGGCTGGTGGCGCACCCGTTTGGCCTTCTTGAACACGAGCGGCTTCATGCTACAGCACCTCCGGCGCCAGTGAGACGATCTTCATGTAGCGCTTCTCGCGCAGCTCGCGGGCAACCGGCCCGAAGATGCGGGTGGCTCGCGGCTCACCCGCATCGTTGATCAGCACCGCGGCGTTTTCGTCGAAACGGATATAGGACCCGTCTTTCCGCCGTGTCTCCTTGACGGTGCGCACGATGACCGCCCTGGCCACGTCACCCTTCTTCACCTGCCCCGTCGGGATGGCGTCCTTGATCGCGACGACGACGGTGTCGCCGAGACCGGCGTACCGGCGCTTGCTGCCGCCTAGTACCCGGATGACCAGCGCCTTGCGTGCGCCTGAGTTGTCCGCGATGCGGAGAATGCTTTCTTGCTGAACCATTTCTGCCTCGTCGAGGGTCCAGGGTCGAGGGTCGAGGGCCGGGTCAATGACGAGACCCTAGACTCTAGACCCTAGACTCTATTTGGCTCTTTCGACTATTTCAGTTACCCGCCAGTTCACCGTCTTGGCCAGCGGTCTGGTCTCCATGATCCGCACCGTGTCCCCCGCTTTAGCGCCGTGTTCGTTGCGCGCCTTCACCTTCTTGGTGCGGGTGACCTGCTTCCCGTAGACCGGGTGAGCGAAGCGGCGCACCAGCGACACCGTCACCGTCTTCTCCATCTTGTCGCTGGTCACCACGCCCATGCGGACCTTGCGGCGGGTGCGAGTTGGGCTGCTCTGTTCGGCCATTTTAGTCATCCTCTGAGTCACCAGTCAGCAGTCACCAGTCCCGGTCGAAGCCTCGAATTACGAGGCTGGCGACTGGAGACTGGCGACTCCCGACTTCTCTTTTAAAATCGTCCGTATCCGCGCGATATCGCGGCGAATGGCGCGAAAGCGCATCGGGTTCTCGATCGACTCCGTGGCCGACCGGAAGCGAAGCCGGAACCGTTCCTCCGTCAGCTCGCCCAGCTTCGACTGGAGGTCCTCGACCGACATCTCCCGCAATTCGTTGGGCTTCATGCGTCAGATCTCCTCGCGCTTCACGAAACGCGTCCTGACCGGCAGCTTGGCCGATGCCAGCGCCAGCGCCTTCTTGGCCAGGTCCTGGCTGATCCCCTCGATCTCGAAGAGCACGCGGCCGGGCTTCACTACCGCGACCCACCCCTCCGGGTTGCCCTTGCCCTTGCCCATGCGGGTCTCAGCCGGCTTCTTGGTAATCGGCTTATCCGGAAAGATCCGGATCCACACCTTGCCGCCGCGCTTCATTTCCCGCGTCATGGCCACCCGCGACGCCTCGATCTGGCGATTGGTGATCCAGCCCGGCTCCAGGCTCATCAGCCCGAATTCGCCGAAGGCCACGGTGTTCCCCCGGGTGGCGATGCCCTTGGTGCGTCCCTTGAACTGCTTCCGGAACTTGATCCGCTTCGGTGCCAGCATCGAGCTCAGGCCCCCGTGCTATAGGTGCGGCCCGACATGTCTTCGACCACCTCGCCCTTGAAGATCCACACCTTGATCCCGATGGTGCCGTACGTGGTCTTGGCGGTGCTGGTGGCGTAGTCGATCTCCGCCCGTAAGGTGTGCAGTGGTACCCGCCCTTCGTGATATCCCTCGGTGCGGGCGATCTCCGCTCCGCCCAGCCGGCCCGAGGCCCGCACCTTGATGCCCTGGGCGCCCATGCGCATGGCGCTCTGGACCGCGCGCTTCATGGCCCGGCGGAACGAGATGCGCTGGGTCAGCTGGTGGGCGATGTTGTCCCCGACGAGCTGGGCCGAGAGCTCCGGCCGCTTGATCTCCTCGACGTTGATCGCCGCTTCCTTGCCGGTGAGCTGCGCCAGCTCGTCCCGCAGCTTGTCCACCTCCGCGCCCCGCTTGCCGATCACCACGCCCGGGCGGCCGGTATGCACGGTGATGGTCACCTTGCCCGGGCGCCGCTCGATATGCACCTCGGAGATTGCCGCGTGGCCCAGCCGGGTCTTGAGGTACTTCCGGATCAGCTCGTCTTCCTTGAGCAGGGCCGGCATGTCCTTGGTGGCGAACCACCGGGACGACCACTGCTTGACGATGCCGAGCCGGAGCCCGACCGGATGCGTCTTCTGCCCCATTACTCGCTCTCCTTAAGGTCCACGTAGATCTCAACGTGGCTCGTCCGCTTCTTGATCGGCGTGGCCCGTCCTTGCGCCGCGGCGGTGAACCGCTTCAGCGGCTGCCCGCCGTTCACGATGGCCTTCTTCACGAACAAGGCATCCGGGTCGAAGCTCTCGTTCTCCTTGATCGCCTTCTGCTCCGCGTTGGCCACGGCGGACTTGAGCGTCTTGGCGATCTGCTTGGCCGCGAGCTTCTTGTTGAACTTCAGGATGGCGTACGCCTCGTTCACATCCTTGCCACGGATGAGATCGATGACGAGCCGCATCTTTCGGGGCGACTGGCGCACCAGCCGCTGAATCGCGTGGCCGCTCATGATTACTCCGGCTTGGCCTTCTTGTCGGCCACGATTTTGCCGCTGTGGCCCCGGAACAACCGGGTCGGGGCAAACTCGCCGAGCTTGTGGCCCACCATATTTTCGGTGACATACACCGGGACGAACTTATTCCCGTTGTGCACCGCAAAGGTGTGACCGACGAATTCGGGCAGGATCGTGCTCGCCCGGCTCCAGGTCTTCACCACCCGCTTCTCGTTCCTGTCATTGAGGACCTGGACCTTGGTCATCAACGATTCCAGAACGAAGGGGCCCTTCTTGACGCTTCGTGCCATGTTTTCTCTCTAAGTAGTCGCCAGTCGTCAGTCGCCAGTCCTTGAGCCACCATCGTTTCTAGCTGGTGACTGGTGACTCCCTCTACGTTGTCGCCCGGCCGCGTTTACGCCCGCGCACGATCATCTTGTTCGAACCCTTCTTGCGGTGCCGGGTCTTCTTGCCCTCGACCTTACCCCAGGGCGAGGTCGGCGGACGGCCGCCGGAGCTCTTGCCCTCGCCTCCGCCGAGCGGGTGATCCACCGGGTTCATGGCCACGCCGCGCACCTTGGGCCGCTTGCCCAACCAGCGGCTCTTGCCGGCCTTGCCGACCGACAGCAGCTCATGCTCCGCGTTCCCTACCTCGCCTACCGTCGCCAGGCACCGGCTATGCACCAGCCGCATTTCGGAGGAGCGGAGCCGGAGAGTGACGTAGTCGCCCTCCTTGGCCACCACCTGGGCGCTCGACCCCGCCGTGCGGGCGAGCTGACCGCCCTTCCCGATCTTGAGCTCCACGTTGTGCACGTTGGTGCCCAACGGAATCTCTCCCAGCGGCACGGCATTCCCGTTCCGGGTGTCCGATCCGGGTCCGGAGATGACGGTATCGCCCTGCGCCAGACCCCTGGGGTGCAGGATGTACCGCTTCTCGCCGTCGGCGTAGACGACGAGCGCGATGCGGGCGCTCCGGTTGGGGTCGTACTCGATCTCGGTGACCTTCCCGGGAATCCCGAACTTGTTGCGCTTGAAATCGATCTTCCGGTACTGCCGCTTGTGCCCGCCGCCGCGATGCCGGCTGGTCAGGTGCCCCTGGTTATTCCGGCCGCCGGTACGCTTCCTCGGCTCCACCAGCGACTTCTCCGGCGTCAACCGGGTGACCTCGTCGAACCCGGAGATCGAGCGGAAGCGAGTGCCCGGCGTCATGGGACGAAACTGTTTGATACTCATCTCAGCCCTCGAACACGGCGATCGTGTCGCCTTCTTTGAGCGTGACGATTGCCTTCTTCCAGCGGGGCGTGGTCCCCCGGGTACGACCCCGGGTGACCTCGTGACGGCGCATCTGCATGGTGCGCACGTCGGTGACCGTCACGCCGAACAGTTTCTGTAGTGCATCCCGGATCTGATACTTGTTGGCCTCGGGGTGCACCTCGAAGGTGTATTCCTTGCGCGTCTGGTAGGCCGCCGAGCTCTTTTCGGTTACCACCGGCCGGACGACGATCTGATGCAGCGTCGGCATTTATTTGGATCCCTTCTTCTTCGGCTTCGGCGCCGCCTTCTTGGCAGATTTGGTCGCGCTCTTTTTAGCGGTCGACTTCCCCTCGGTCTTGCTCGGGGCATGCTTGACCCGCTTGGCCTTGGCCTGGGCTTTCTTGGGGCCAGTGGCCTTCGTCTTGGCTGCCGGACGGGTGGCGGTCTGCCGGCGCTTTCTTCCCGCCCTTTCCGCCTTTTCCGCCTCGGTCTCCTCAGCCAGCGGCTCCGGCATCACTCCCGTGAGCGCGCCCTCTTCGACCACGACCACCTCGGACCACAGGATCTCGTACGCCGATGCCTCGGGATACGACATCACCTCGACCGTGGGAAGGTTGCGCCCGCTCAAGTACGCATTCGGGTTGTGCCCCGCCGTGAGCACCAGCGCCTTGCGCCCAGCTACTCCCAGGCTCGCGAGCAATTCGGCCAATTGGGCCGTCTTCGGGGCGCGGAACGCGAGGCGCTCCACCACGTGCACCGCTCCCTCTCGGGCCCGGGCATTGAGCGCGCTCTTGCGGGCGAGCTGGCGCACCTTGCGGGGGATGTCCGTGCGATAGTCGCGCGGCGTGGGTCCGAAGACGATGCCGCCGCCTCGCCAATGGGGAGCGCGGATAGAGCCCTGGCGCGCACGGCCGGTGCCCTTCTGCTTCCAGGGCTTCTGGTTTCCACCGGAGACGAAGCTCCGGCTCTTCGTCATATGGGTGCCCTGACGCTGATTGTTCAGGTATACCTTCACCGCCTGATGCAGCACCGGCTCGTTCACGGTGCCATCGTAGTAATCAGCCGGTAGCGCGAAGTTCGCTTCCCGCTTGGCCCCGGCCGCGCTGTAGTGGGGAGCCTCAATCATGGCGACTCGGCCCTCCCTGCTTGGCTACGGTTACGATCCCGTTCTTCGAACCCGGAATGGCACCCCGGACGAAGAGGAGATTGCGCTCCGGATCGACCCTGACCACCCGAAGGCCGAGCTCGGTGTGGCGCTCCGCGCCCATGTGTCCCGGCATGCGCTTGCCCTTGATGACGCGTGACGGGTCGGTGCCCGGGCTGATCGAGCCGGGCTTCCGGTGACGGGTGTTGCCATGGGTGGCCGGGCCCCCGCCGAAATGATATCGGTGCACGACTCCCTGGAACCCCCGGCCCTTCGTGGTCCCGGTCACTTTGACCAGCTCACCTGGGGCGAAGATGTCGACCTTTACCTCGGCGCCCGCGGCCGGCGTGTCACCGTTCACGGTGAAGACCCGCAGGATCTGGGGCGCGGCCTCGAGACCGGCCTTCTTGGCGTGGCCCAGCTCTGCCTTGCTGGTACGCCGGACCGGACGCGAGCCGAACCCAAGCTGTACGCCGCCTTCGCGAACCTGCACCACGCGGCACGGCCCGGCCTCGATTACCGTCACCGGCACGGCCGTGCCGTCTTCCGCGAACACGCGGGTCATGCCGAGCTTGCGGCCGATCAATCCCATGCCCATTGCTATTCGACCTTGATCTCGACGTCCACTCCAGCCGGCAGATCGAGCTTGGTCAGCGCGTCCATCGTCTGGGGACGGGAGTCGTTGATATCCATGAGCCGCTTGTGGGTGCGCAGCTCGAACTGTTCCCGGCTCTTCTTATCCACGTGCGGGCTCCGCAGCACCGTCCAGCGCTCGGTCTTGACCGGCAGCGGGATAGGACCGGAGACCTGCGCCCCGGTCTTCTCGGCGGTGCGAACGATGTCGGCCGCGGCCTGGTCGAGGACCACGTGGTCGAAGGCTTTTAGTCGGATTCTGATTCTCTGGGCCATTTGTTGCTCGCTATCGCTCGCAGCTGTTAGCTATGAGCTATTAGCTAATAGCTAATAGCTACTTCAGAATCTTGGTCACCACGCCGGCCCCCACCGTGCGGCCGCCCTCGCGGATGGCGAAGCGCAGCCCCTCGTCCATCGCGATCGGCGTGATCAGCTCGATCGTCATCTGCACGTTGT
>JBJMPK010000267.1:0-8150 GCA_045803245.1 Gemmatimonadales bacterium | reverse complement strand
GGCCTTCCCGGAACCTGGCCTGGACGACACCTCTGCCTATCAGGGTTACCAGACTCGCTTCTACCGCGATTCCAAGGACAACACGGTCCAGATCTACATCCAGCCGCAGGGATCCCGCGTGGTGCTGGTGTGGGCCGATGCGGCGAACGAGAGTGCGGGCTTCACCGCGCGCGATCCCGCTGGTCGCCCGGCTCGCCTCACCTGGGGCGCGGAGGCCGCCAACGTCTCCGATTCGGGCTCGAGCCGGAGTATCGAATACGAGCTGACCACCGAATCGTCTCAGGTGCAGCTCGGCTGGTTCGTACTCGGCTCGATGCGGGTGGAGCGCGACTTCGTCTACGCCCGCCACCATCTCCAGCCTTTCACCGCTCAGGCCTTCCGGGTGGCAGAGGAGTCGCTCTTGGTGGCAGACGTGAGCCGGCTCCCCGGCAATGAACGCACCCGTCATCTCAAGCTTCTCGCTGCCGGCAGCATCGAAGCGCTCCGCGCGCGGCTCGAGCCGGGCATCACCTCAGCGGCCGCGGATTCGGTGGCAGTGGTGCGGGTGGCTCGCCCCTCTCTCGACGGCCGCAACAGCCTGGCGCTGGAGCTGCGGGTGGACCCGCGCAAAACGAAAATCACCGTCACCGGTAAGACCGTATCTGTAGCGACTCGTCCCGGAAGCCCCATCCGGATGAGGGTGCGTGTCACCACCGATGCCACGCCGCTCACCCCACTCTCACGGAACCAGATCTTCAACCGCGCTTTCCTTCAGTTTATCGAACGAAGCCGAAGCGATTCCAGCCCCGGCGCCACGCTCCGGTCTCGCCGGCTGGAACGCCAGCTCAAGGGGGTCGAGCTCCTGAGCTCACAAGAAAAGCTCATGGCCGGGCTGCCGAACTTCGCGACCTACTTCGGCCGCGACATGATGATGACTGCCCTGATGATGCGGCCCATCTGGGCGCCGGAGATGGCGGAGCATGTGATCGCGAGCGTACTGCGGAAGCTGGGGCCCGGTGGGGACGTGAGCCACGAGGAAGCACTCGGCGGCCAGGCGATTCGAGAGAACGCGGTGGTATACGACTCGCTGGTGAGCGGATCCTTCGCGGCACGGAGATCCAACCACCCACAGAGCGCCGACAGTCTTCTCGCCCAGGCGCGCGAGATACTCCGGGACCTCCCGAATACCCGCGAGAACTACCACATGATAGATGACGAGTTCCAGCTGCCGGTTCTGGCGGCGCGGTATCTGGCGGACTCCGCGGTGACCCCAGCGAGAAAGCGTGCGTTCCTGCTGGAGAAATCAGAGCCGGGCGGGACGCGGCTGTCGCTCCTGCTCCGCGAGATGGCGCTGGTGACATCCCTCGCCCAGCCCTACGCCCTGGACTCCCGAGTGGCGAACCTCGTCAGTTTCCCGAAGCGCGACACCACTCACTGGCGCTCCGCCAGCTGGCGGGACAGCGACGCCGGGTACGCCGGCGGGCGCTTTGCCATGGATATCAACGTCATCTGGGTGCCGCAGGCGTTGGAGTCTATCGCCGGGATCTTGACGGCGCTTCCGGCGCTTGGGTTCGAGATCGGGACTCTCGACTCCCTCGTCCCAAAGGCCCGTGGCATGGCGCTGACTGGCTACGCGCAAGGTCCAGCGACGCTACAACGGGCCATCGAAACCTGGAAAGGGGCGCGGCGCCATTTCGAGGTTACTCTCGACGGCACTCAGGTGCGGCGGCGCATCGCGGCCAAGTTGGCGTGGCTCCCCAAAGAAGAGGAGCACTACTGGCAGATGTTCGCCGGTGTGGTTCAGCCGCAGGACTCGATCAGATTCCTGGCCTTATCGCTCGACTCTGCCGGTACCCCCATCCCGGTGATGAACACCGATCCTGCCACCGGCCTGTTTCTGGAAGACTTTGCCGGCCCGCTCCAAGCCGGGTCCATCGATGCGGAAACTGTCCTCCGAGACTTGGTGCCCTTCGTACTGCCCTTCCCGTCCGGCCTGTTCGTCCCCGGCCTGGGTCCATTGGTAGCAAACGACACGTACGCGTCCCAGGCTGTCTGGGATCGTTTCCGTTCCGATCAATACCACGGGCCGCGGGTGGTATGGGGACGCGAGGTCAACCTCTTTTTTCTGGGAGTCGCGAAGCAGATCGCGGCCGCATTCGATACTACCGGAGCTCTCAAGCACGCGTCACTGGAGCCATACGTACGCTCGCTCGAGGAATCGCTTCGCCTCACCTCGGTCGCGGTGCAGGCCTCGGGCCTGGAGCACAACGAGCTCTGGAGTTATGAGATCAAGGGGAGAAAGCTGGTGCCGGTCCGCTATGGAACCAGCTCGGACGTGCAGCTGTGGAATACCACGAACCTGGTAGTGCAGTACGTGCTGTCGAAGCTGCCCGGCTTGAACTAAGCTGCGCTCAGGGTGACAAGCGAATCCCACTCTCCGAATCGAACCAGTGCAGTCGCGCCTTGTCGAACCTCACCCCCACCACCCGCTCTGCCTCGACCGCCGTCTCCGGCGGTGCCACCACCCTTAGTTCCGCCCCCTCGCCAGCAGATCCGAGCCGCAGGTACAGCAACAGCTCACTCCCCCTCGGTTCGACCACGTCGACCCATGCGTCCAGTTCGCCCGTGCCCTGCGGGACGATGGCCACGTCGTGCGGCCGAATGCCCAGCACCGCTCCGGTTTTCCCCAGCGCTCCCGGAATGACTTCTCCCGGCAGAAAGTTCATTCCCGGTGACCCCACAAAGCCTGCGACGAAGCGGTTCGCCGGCCGGCGGTAGAGCTCCATCGGGGGAGCGACCTGCTGGAGGAAACCGTCCCGCATCACCGCCACCCGGCTGCCGAGCGTCATCGCCTCTTCCTGATCGTGAGTCACATAGACCACCGTCGCTCCCAGCCGGCGGTGGAGCCGCGCGAGCTCGGCCCTGGTTTCGACCCGGAGTTTGGCGTCGAGATTGGAGAGCGGCTCATCGAACAGAAAGACCTTGGGCTCTCGGACGATGGCGCGGCCCAGGGCCACCCGCTGGCGCTGCCCGCCGGAGAGCTGAGCCGGCTTGCGGGCAAGCACCGGCTCGAGGGCCAACGCCCGGGCCGCTTCCTCGACTCTGCGGTCGATGACCTCCCGGGCCGCGCCCCGCATCCGGAGACCGAAGGCGAGGTTCTGCCGCACCGTCATGTGCGGATAGAGCGCGTAGGTCTGGAATACCATGGCAATATCCCGCTCCTGCGGCGGCAGTGCGGTGACGTCCTTGTCGCCGATCAGGATCTGACCCACCGTGGGCGTCTCCAGCCCGGCGATCATCCGGAGCGCGGTGCTCTTGCCGCAGCCGGACGGGCCCACCAGCACCATGAACTCCCCGTTACCGATCTCCAGGTCGAGCCCCTGGGCGGCTACGTGACCATTGGGATAGGTCTTTCCCACACCGGCGAGTCGAACCGAAGCCATGATCAGCCTTTCACTGCGCCGGCGGTGAGCCCCTGCACGATGCGCCGCTGGAAAGCGAGCACCAGCAGGGTGACGGGCGCCGTCGCGACAACGGCGGCAGCGAGAATCTGTCCCCACGGCACCTGGTACTGCCCTCGAAAGAGCGCGATGGCCACGGGAACGGTCTGCCGCTCCGGGCCCAGCGTGAAGGAGAGCGCGAAGAGGAACTCATTCCAGCTGTAGACAAAGGTGAGGATCGCCGTGGTTGCAATTCCGGGTAGCGCGAGCGGTATGATCACCTCGCGAAAAGCGCGAAACCGGCTGGCGCCATCCACGATCGCGGCCTCCTCCAGCTCCGCCGGCAGCTGGCGAAAGAATCCCACCATCAGCCAGACGGTGAGCGGCATGGCGAACGTGAGATAGGGCAGCACCAAACCGGGATAGGTGTTGATCAGGTGCAGCGATCGGAGCAGCAGGTACAAGGGCGACACCACCGAGATTTGCGGGAACATGCCCACCGCCAGAATAAAACCGAGGAGCGGGACCTTGCCGCGGAATTGGAGCCGGGCCAGGGCATAGGCGCAGAGCGCTCCGAGGGTCACACAAAACGCCGTGGTGCTGCCGGCCACGATTAGCGAGTTGCGTATGGGGACCCAGAAGTCCCGCTCGGTGAACAACGCCCGGTAGTGATCGAGTATCAGGTCGCGCGGCAGAAGCGATGGAGCTTGAAAGAGTCGGGCCTCGGGCGTAAACGAAGCCAGAACCGCCCAGTACAGCGGAAAAGCGCTGGCGGCTACCAGGAGGGCGAGCACCAGGGTGGGCCACCACTTTCGGATACTCACCGTCTGGCTCCGGTGAGCTCCGCGCCGAGAAATCTGATGTACAGCAGGGCCAGAGTGAATGTCACCGCGAACACGATGATCGACAGCGCCGACCCGTAGCCGAACTGCAGGTTCTGTAGCAGGGCATTGAAGGTGTAGAGGGCGATCGGCTCGGTCGAGGTCCCCGGCCCACCGCCGGTCAAAGCATAGATGAGATCGAAGACCCGGAATGCATCCAGCGTCCGGAAGATGAGAGCGACCAGCATCGCCGGCTTCAGCAGGGGGAGAGTGATGTGCTGGAACTGGCGCCACGCCGATGCGCCGTCGATGCGGGCTGCCTCGTACAGCGAGGAGTCGATGTTTTGGAGTCCGGCGAGCAGGAGCAGCGCGACGAACGGGGTCGTCTTCCACACATCGGCCAGGATCACCGGCACCCAGGCCGCTGCGGGCTGGATGAACCAGACCACCGGCTCCCGCAGAATCCCGAGGCTCACGAGCACCGTGTTCACGATGCCGCTTTGCCCTTCGAACATGAATCGCCACAGCAATGCGGAAACCACCGTGGGAATGGCCCAGGGGATCAGGACCGAGGCCCGCACCAGTCCCCGCCCCCGGAAGGTGCGGTTGAGTGCCAATGCGAGTCCCAAGCCGATGATCAGCTCCAGCCCCACGCTGGTCAGCGCAAAGAACCCGGTGTGGCCGAGCGAGCTCCAAAAGCGGGGATCTCCCAACGCCTCAACGTAGTTGTCCAGTCCGACGAACGGCTTGCCCAGCCACGGCATTCGAAGGTCGTGGAGGTGCAGCGATTCCCAGAGGGTCCAGAGCAGCGGAAAGAGAGCGACGAGGAGGATGGTAAGCAGTGCGGGGAGAACCAGCCGCCAGGCGAGTCGAGCTTCCTGGCGCTCGATGCCTGACAGCCGCTCAGCGGCGGGCAATCGGCTCTCCCGTGCCCAGGCCGGCGCGATTCAGCACCCGCTGCATCTCCGTCTGCGCCCGCGCCAGTGCCGCGGCCGGCTCCGCCTGGCGGGTCAGCGCGCGGTGAAGTTGAATCTGAAGGATCTCCGAGAGCTGGGTATACACCGGGCTCACCGGGCGGGGAACGGCATGCTCGATGATGCGGCGCACCATGGCCGGGGGGATCGCCAGTCCCGAGGCGAGCTCGGGATCGTCGTACACGCCGAACCGGGTGGGAAACTGTCCCACCACCCGGGCCCGCTCCCGCATTTGCTCGGGCCTGGTGAGGTAGTCGACTACCGCCCACGCCGCCTCAGGATGCTCGGTATGCCGGTTGATGGCCAGTTGCGCCCCACCGATCGCGGCGGTGGGTGAACCGCCCGGTCCGGCCGGCAATGGAGCGACGGCGAACTTCCCCGCCACCCGGGACTGGGAGCTGTCCTCCATGAGAGGGACCGGATACGGCCAGTTACGCATGAACGCGGCCTCACCGTTCTGAAATGCGAAGCGACTCTCCTCCTCGTGCCAGGTGAGGACGGCGGGCGGCACCACCCCGTACTGGTAGATCTCGTCTCGCATCTCGGCCAGGGCCAGCCGCCCCGGGTCCGAGTTCACCACCACCCGTCCGCCGTCGAGGACGCGACCTCCGTAGGCTCCGAGGTACTCGACGAAGTTGGCCACCAGCCCCTCGTACCGGGCCCCCTGCCAGACATAGCCGTAGCGCACGCCTGGTCGTTGTTTCGCCTGGGCCGACTTCCGAACCAGCTCGGCAAAAGTGGAAGGTGGGGCGGCCATCAGGTCCGTCCGCCAGTAGAGCATGCCCACGTCGATAAACCAGGGAAGCGCGTAGAGGCTGTCCCGCCACCGGTTGGCGGCAATCGTGGCGGGGAAGAAGGCGGCGGTATCAGGGAGAAATCGGTCGAGAGGGAGGATCCATCCTGCGGCAGCAAACTCCGGAGTCCAGATGACATCCAGCTGCAGGATGTCGGGATCGGAGGCGCCGGCGTTGAGCCATTGGACGTAGAGCTGATGCTTCTGGTCCGCAGCGTCCGGGGTGATGCGTTGGACCACCTTGATCCCGGGGTTCTGCGCCATGAACCGCGCGAGCTGGCGAGCCAGGACCTCGCTTTCGGCCCCGAGTGCGCTGATGGGGAAGGTGACGATGGCGGGGCCCGGCAGCGACGCCCCTCCGCCGCAGGCGGTGGCCAGGAGGGCCGTAGTCAGGAGCGGGGCCTTCCAGCGAGCTCTCAGGACAGACCTCCTCAGCGCAACACGAACCACGGGTGAGTACCTAAAGGTATTCTGGTGCGAGATGGCCCCCCGCGCTAGGCGAACCACCCAGGCTCAGCGGCGAGGGAGCGGAGGGCTCTTGCTGTAGTCCTGCATCACCACGGTCAGCCCCTCATCGGGCCTGGTCCTCGAGTAACCGGCCACCAACTGGGCCTTGTACTGATCGAGAAAGAAATCGAAGGGGTCCTCTGGGACCGCATCGACAATCAGCAGGTCGGTATTGTGCATGGTCAGCTTGCCGAACCGGAGGAGATTCCCGCGGTAATACATGTAGTTCGTCGCCTTGGGGTCAGGGACCGGAAGGGACCGGACCTTGCTCCCGGGGGGAGGCGTGAACACCTGAACGATCTCACTGTCGTTCACCTCCACCGCGCCGACTTGGCCCTTCACTAATGGGGGCGGCAGCAGCTCGGGCGGGGAGAGGAAGAAGTCGTTCTTTTCGATGCGAACCCCGCGGCCGCGCCTTACCTTGATCAGTTTCTCCAGGTGGAGGCCGAGAAACTTCATCAAGCCGCCCACCTTTATACCATCCGCCTTGATCGAGCTGGGATGGAGGCGCAGCTCACCCTTCGGGGTCAGCGTGAGCTCTCCCAGCATGTCGAACGAGATCCCGCCCATGCTCCCCCGCTGCCTGAGCTGTCCTTTCTCGATGGTGATCTCGAGCCGGCGCAGCGGTGAGCCGGGATAGGCAAAGGTGTAGCGGTTCAGGAGATCGCTGAGCCCGCGAGGGGTGATCCGGATGCGGGCGGAATCGATCGCCAGATTGAAGGATTGCTTATCGTCGAAGTAGGGCGAGTGGTCCGGTGACGTGGGCTCGAGCGCGCCCCTGAGATAGTCCAGGTGGAGCACGATGCTGGAATCGACATGAAAGTCGACATGCCGCATTTGTACCGCGACGTCTCTCGCTGCCTCAGTCTGGGCCTGGAGAGTGAAAGCGGGGAACGCGGAGAGCGAGATCATACGGAGCCATCCACTGCGTCCAAGTAACATAGAATTCCCTACCATCCCGGATCGGTCCGTCCTTGGCTGGCGAGGCTAGGCCCGGGGCTGCATGTTGGTGACGTGGGGTAACCCTTCTTTAGCTCACAGCTCATGACTCACAGCTCATAGCTTCATAGCTCACAGCGCCACGAGGCTTCCATGCCCACCTACATCTCTCTCCTGCACTATACCCAGCAGGGCATCGCCAACATCAAGGAAGGTCCGTCCCGAATGGACGCCGCCAAGCAGGCGTACAAGCGGGCCGGCGGCGAGCTCAAGGCGTTCTATCTCACGTTGGGCCAATACGACGCCATTGCGATCGCCGATCTGCCGGATGATATCGCCATGGCCAAGTTCGCGCTCGGCCTGGGCAAACTGGGGAACGTAAGAAGCGAGACAGCCAGGGCTTTCAACGAATCGGAGTTTCGGAAGATAGTGGGCGAGTTGCCCTAATCGGTTAGCACCCGCCGCCCTGGCGGACGGCGGGTTGAAAGCTGCCCTAGGCTGCTGCCTCTTCCTGCGACCAGCCCACGCAGCTCAGCCGACACACCGAAGCCCGCTGAAGTGCTCGAATGACACGACCGGTTCGCCATTTGCCAAAGTCTCATGAACCAAGCCCACGCCGAAAATGATCCGCTGGCCGGTCGTGCTGTTGATCTCCATGTCATGGAACCGCAGGTGCGTTACCCTGCCATCTAGGATT
>JBJMPK010000266.1:0-4479 GCA_045803245.1 Gemmatimonadales bacterium | reverse complement strand
TCGCGACCTCCCCTGGCTCGTGGGAGCGATTGCCTTCGGGGGCGTCCTCGGACCGCTGCTTCTTCTGCTCGGACTGTCCAAAACCCCTGCTTCCGCGGCATCACTCCTCCTCAACCTCGAGGGAGTGTTCACGGCGCTCCTGGCCTGGGTCGTGTTCCGCGAAAACGTGGACCGGCGGATAGCGTTCGGCATGTTGGCGATCGTGGTCGGAGGGGCACTTCTCGCCTGGCAAGGGCGGCTCGAGTTGGGCGGGGTTTCGGGCTCGCTCTTGGTTGCAGCGGCCTGTCTCTGCTGGGCCATCGACAACAACCTCACACAGAAAGTGTCGGCCAGCGACCCGCTCCAGATTGCTGCGCTAAAGGGAGCCACCGCGGGCACGGTCAACCTGGCCCTTGGCCTTACCTTCACCGGATCGCTCCAGACGATGCCACAGATCGGCGCTGCGCTCGTGCTGGGCTTCTTTGGGTACGGGCTGAGCCTTGTATTGTTCGTTCTCGCGCTCCGCAGTCTGGGTACGGCGCGGACCGGCGCGTATTTCTCTACCGCTCCATTCGTCGGGGCGATCCTGTCCATCTTACTTTGGCATGAGCCTATCACCGTGACGCTCATCGCGGCCGGCGGACTCATGGTAGTCGGTGTTTGGCTGCACCTTACGGAGCGCCACATTCACGAGCACACGCACCAAACTTTGTCACATGCTCACCCGCACACCCACGACGTCCATCACCAGCATTCCCATGCCACTGATGACCCGCCAGGAGAGCTTCATACCCACGCTCACATTCACGAGGCACTCACCCACAGTCACCTGCATTTCCCGGACATTCACCACCACCACGGTCACGATTGAGGTGATGTCGCTATCCTTGAATGTTTTTGAAGAGCAGCATTGCTCCAGGTTTGCTCCAGTTTGGGCGGAGAAACCACCAGGGCCAATTTAGATTCGGACCCGCCGCAGGAGCTGGGCGTTGATCGCCACAATCACCGTGCTCAACGACATCAATACCGCGCCCATGGCGGGCGAGAGTACAATGCCCTGGTTAGCGAGCACTCCACCCGCCAATGGGATCGCGACCACGTTGTAGCCGGTGGCCCACCACAGGTTCTGCACCATCTTGCGGTAGCTGACGCGGCTGAGCCGGATGATCCGCGCCACGTCACGGGGGTCGTTTCGGACCAGAACGATGTCTCCGGCCTCCACGGCCACGTCGGTGCCTGCCCCGATCGCGATCCCCACGTCTGCCGTCACCAGGGCCGGCGCGTCATTCACCCCATCGCCCACCATGGCCACCCGTTCGCCTCCCCGCTTCAGCTCTTCGATCTTCGCCGCTTTCTGGTCCGGCAGAACCTCCGCGAAGACGACGTCGATCCCGAGCTCCTGGGCGACAGCTTCGGCCACCGGGCGGGCGTCTCCGGTGAGCATTGCTACCTTCACCCGCTCTTCATGCAGCCGGCGCACCGCCTCGCGGGATTCGGGGCGGATGACGTCGGCCAAAACGAAAGCCGCCAAGGCCCCGACCCCCTGACCGGCTTCCTCGACTAAATAGATCACCGCCTGACGCTGTCTGGCAGCTTCGGCGGCAGCGGCCTCGAGCGCTTGCGGCACCCGAACCGAACGAGCACGGATCAACGCCGGGCCACCGACGAGCAGTGTGCGGCCGTTGACCCGGGCACTGACACCCACGCCCGGGAGAGCGCGGAAGCCGTCCGCCGGAGGAAGGTCGAGACGCCGCTCCACGGCGCTCCGGACGATTCCTTTCGCGATCGTGTGCTCCGAGTCCCGTTCGGCCGCGGCAGCCAGCCGTAGTGCCTCAGAGTCCGGCAGCCCGTCGGCCGTGGCGATCTTCACGACACCGAACTCGCCTCGCGTGAGGGTACCGGTCTTATCGAATACCACCGAGGTGAGCCGGCGAGCCTCCTCCAGTCCTCGCCGGTCCCGCACCAGAAGTCCGCTTCTGGCACCCAGCGTAGTCGAAATCGCGATCACCAAGGGAATGGCGAGGCCCAGGGCGTGGGGGCAGGCGATGACGAGTACGGTTACCAGGCGTTCGATGGCGAAGGCCGGCGAAGCCCCCGCCGATAGCCAGGCGATCAGAGTTACCACTCCCGATCCGAGCGCGGCCAAGGTGAGCCAGAAGGCGGCCCGATCGGCGAGCGCCTGGGCCCGGGAGCGTGAAGTCTGGGCCTGCTCGACCAGTCGCATGATTTTCGCCAACGCGGTGTGCTCTCCGGTACCGGTGACCTCGATCCGGAGGGAGCCCGAGCCATTTACCGTCCCCGCGATGACCCGATCGCCGGTCTGCTTCTCCACCGGCCGGGATTCCCCCGTGATCATCGACTCATTCACCTCACTCTGGCCGGCCCGGACGAGACCGTCGACCGGAATACTCTCGCCCGGCCGGACGAGTATGAGGTCTCCCTGCCGGAGCTCGGAGATAGGAACTTCGTCGGTTTGTTCTCCCCGGAGCCGATGAGCCGTGCTCGGCAGCAGCTTGGCCAGCTCACCCAAAGCACCCTGAGCCTGGGAGATCGACCGCATCTCGATCCAGTGTCCCAGTAGCATGACCGTGACCAGGGTCGAGAGCTCCTCCCACAGCGGCATTCCCGCATAGCCGAGGGTGACGGCCGCGCTGAAGAGAAAGGCGACCGAAATGGCCAGCCCGATCAGCGTCATCATCCCGGGTATCCTGGAGCGCAGCTCGCCGTAGGCGCCCTGGATGAACACCCAGCCACCGTAGAAGAACACCGCGGTCCCCAGGACCGCTGGAATCCAGCGAGCTCCGGGCACCTGAGGCGGCGTATATCCCAGGGCCCGAGGCAGCATGTGCCCCCAGATCAGCGTCGGAATGGTGAGCAGGAGCGAGATCCAGAACTTGTCCCGGAACATCGCGACGCTGTGGCCGGCATGCTTATCGTGGCCAGCGTGAGGGTCGCCGCGGGTGGGCATGGTCCCATGGCCGGCATGAGACATTTCAGCCTCATGCTGGTGCTGATTGTCTTTCATGTGGCACTCACGGAGTCGGCGATTGCTTACGGGGGATAGAACCCGATTGCATCTGCATACCGGGCATCGAGTCCCTCGGTGTCATCCGGTGATCCATCATTTCATGGTCCATGCGCATTGCCTTCGGGCGGATACGGAGATACACCGCCAGTCCTTTCGGAGTCCTGGTGCCATAAATTGGCTCTAGATCGGCCGGTATGAAGCCCAAGGTTCCACTGGCTCCCACACCGATCGTGGTCTTGCCAAGTGACCCGACTTCGCGGACGTACCCCAGCTCTACCGAACTGATGTTGAACTCGGTGCCCGGTACCGAGTCCACCACGGCCAGATCTTCCGCGTTCTTCCGGGCATAGTTTAACCGGCCGAACACGGAGTTGCGGCCGTCGAGATCGAGATTGCTTTCTGCGGTGAGACTATTTTCCCATGGGCTGCCAGTGTGCGTGTTTGCTCCATAGATCAGCGCGCTCGACCAGTCGCCGCCCCGCCTAGTTGGCCTGGAGTACAGTACCGCGGCATTGAATCGGTGTTGCGATTCGGTGGGATGAAGCTCCTCTGGGCTCTTGAGGAAGGCGTACGAGGCACTGAGGCTCCAGTTGGGATTCGGATTCACCGTGAGTCGGCCCGAGTAGGAATCCAGGCTCCGTCCGCTGTAGTCGAAATTGTAGCGATGCTCGTCC
This sequence comes from Gemmatimonadales bacterium, assembly GCA_045803245.1. Classification (GTDB taxonomy): domain Bacteria; phylum Gemmatimonadota; class Gemmatimonadetes; order Gemmatimonadales; family GWC2-71-9; genus CAVVWJ01. The sequence goes on along the minus strand of JBJMPK010000266.1, from coordinate 798 downwards.
GGCTCGCGGCCGTTGAACCATGACCCCTCGACCTTCACCGTGCGGGTAAAGAGGCCGGCAGTGAGCACGCCGAAGGAGATGTGGGTTGCATCCTGCCAATGGTGCGCGAGGGGTGCGAACGGATCGCTGGCCGCCGATGGGCGATGAGGGAAGGCTACCGGTCCAACCGCAGGCTCGCCAACCGGTGCTACATAGAGCGAAATCGCCAGGTGCTTGCTGATAGGCCGCTCATAAAGTGCGGCGAGCTCCATGAAGAGATCGTGGGGGTGCTGGCGGTCGTGCAGCGGCAATCCCTTGTAGGACTCCCCGGATTGGAGCAACAGCGGGTAACCCTTCGCCCCGACCGTAAAAGGCTCGGCGCTGAACATGCCACGCAGCTCCAGCGACCCTGGGCCGACTGACCGGGTGGCCATCAACATTCCCCAGTTGACGCTGTTGACCTGGTCGTCACCCCGCCGGCCGAACTGTTTGTCGTACACCCCGAAGGCGACACCGTGCATCATCAGAGCCCAAGCCCCTGCCTTAATGTGCAGCGCGTGCATCGGGGCGGCATCGGGCAACCACGAGGTCCCTGAACCCATCCGGGTCATGGGAATGCCCATTACACCCGGCATCATTCCCTCTTCAGCCATGGGCATCTGCATTGCCGAGTCTACTCGGACACTGGTGTCCGGCTGACCCGGATGGTGAGGCTCGTATTGGGCCTCGATTCTGGAGCTTATAGAAATGATAAAGACGGCCGCGACTGCGGCGAAAAAGCGGGCTTGCATTGTGATCTCCTAGTCGTGGAACAGCTAC
>JBJMPK010000265.1:0-6038 GCA_045803245.1 Gemmatimonadales bacterium | reverse complement strand
GCCACCTCCGCCGCCCGGACCGCCTGGACGGCCACCGCCACCGCCGCCGCCACCCTTCTGACCACCGCCCCCACCTTGCCCACCGCCACCTCCGGGACCACCTGGGCCGCGGCCACCACCCCCGCCGCCACCGCCTGGCCCACCCTTCTGTCCGCCGCCGCCTCCGCCGCCTCCCGGACTACCCTTTTGCCCGCCACCGCCGCCACCACCTTGGCCGCCGCCGCCGCCGGGTCTCCCGCCTTCGCGATTGGCCATGCATGGACTCCTTGAGGATGGCCGCCGCGCCGCGACGGCCTGAGTTCGGGGATGGACTCTGACTCCGCCGGCCACGCCCGCGCGGAGTGTCTGGCCCCGGCCCCACTGGGCGCCCAAATATATGCAAACGATGCGAGAGCAAGGGAGTGAGTTTCCTCACAGCTTTTTCGGCGCGCTTGCTGGCGGTTGCTCCTGCCCGGTGATATCCTCCCACTTCTCCAAGCCGGCTGGGAAGTAAGCTCCGCGCCGAGGACATCTCGTGAGCCGATATTCCGCGATTGTCACGTGGGAGAAGGGCGACGCCCGGTTCGTCGATGGCCGCTATAGCCGGGTGCACGCCTGGCAATTTGACGGAGGCGCCGTCGTCCGGGCATCGAGCTCGCCCGGAGCTGTTCCGGAGCCCTACTCCGACCCGGGTGCTGTCGATCCGGAGGAGGCCTTCATCGCTGCCCTGGCCAGCTGCCACATGCTCTGGTTCCTCTCCATTGCGGCGAAAAAGGGAATCTGTGTACACCTCTATCGGACGAGGCCCAGGGCCACATGGCTCCGGACGCCGGCGGCAAGCTGTACATCAAGGCCGTCACCCTTCAACCGCATGTGGTGTTCGCTCCGCCGAAAGCTCCCTCCGAGGCGGCTGTGCGAGAGATGCACGAGGAAGCCCATCGCCAGTGTTTTATTGCCAACTCGGTAAAGACCCAGCTCACGACGGTACCAACTTTCGAGGTCCTCCCCCAGCAAGAAGAGTCGTCATGCGCCTGATTACCGGGTTGGCTTTTTCCCTGGTTTTGCTGCCGCCGCGTCTTGCTGCCCAGGGCGCAGACCCTCGGGTGCTCGAGCGCGACATTCTGAAGCAGCTGGTCGAGATCAACACCAGTGATTCCGCCCGCCACACCGATTTAGCCGCGCAAGCCATGGCGGCGCGGCTGGAGGCTGCCGGCTTGCCCCGGACCGACCTGCAGATTGTGGAGACCTCTCCGGGGATCGCCAATCTCGTGGCGCGGTATCGGGGCCGGAGCACGGGGGCCAAGCCGATTCTTCTCATGTCCCACCTCGACGTCGTCGGCGCGCGGCGGGAGGACTGGTCATTCGATCCGTTCACGTTCCGCGAGGCGGACGGCTACTACTACGGCCGGGGATCGAGCGACGTGAAGGACGGAGTCGCCATGTTGGTCGCGAATTTCATCCGGTACAAACAGGAAGGCTTCGTGCCATCGCGGGACCTCGTCATCGTCCTCACCGGCGACGAGGAGACCACGGGTGGAGGCATTCAGGGGCTGCTGGAGAAGCATCGCGATCTGGTGGACGCCGATTTCGCGCTGAACACCGATGCCGGTGGAGGCGAGCTCCGCGATGGCAAAGCGGTGGCGTTCTCGGTGCAAACCGCGGAGAAGGTGTATCTCACCTTTCTGCTGGAAGTCCGGAACAAGGGGGGCCATAGCTCGCTGCCCGAGCCGGACAACGCAATCTATCGGCTGAGCAACGGACTCGGCCGGCTGGCCCGATTCAGCTTTCCGGTGCGCTTGAACGAGACCACCCGAGCCTTTTTCGCGCGGGACGCCGTTACTCAGCCACAGAAGTTGGCGGCTGACATGCGCGCGGTGACTCGCAATGCCGATCCCGCCGCCGCCCGCCGCCTCTCCGCCGCCGCACCCTATTACAACGCTCAGCTGCGGACCACCTGTGTGGCCACGCGCCTGTTCGCCGGCCACGCCGACAACGCGCTACCCCAGCTGGCCCGTGCCACGGTCAATTGCCGGATCCTGCCCGACCAGTCGCCCGATTCGGTTGAAGCGACCTTGAATCAGATCATGGCCGATACTGCGATCCACATCACCCGCGAGCGTCCCCCTACCCTGAGCCCGGCGTCTCCCCTGCGGCCCGAGGTGATGCGGCCGGTCGAGCGATTGGTGCAGCAGATGTGGCCGGGGGCGATCATCGTCCCGGAGATGTCGACCGGTGCGAGTGATGGCCTGTATGTCCGGAACGCCGGGATTCCGGTCTACGGGGTGTCGGCGGTGTTCGAGCGGATCGACGATATCCGCGCCCACGGGCGGGATGAGCGGGTGGGGGTCAAGGCATACCACGACGCGGCAAAGTTCTGGTACCAGCTGGTGAAGCAGCTCGCCGGCGAGCAGCAGAGCTCGCCCTGATCCGGTGATCCGTCCCCGTCTCTGGCTCGCGGCTGTTCTGGCTGCCGAGCTCGGCGCCTGCCAGCCGGCGGGTGGTGGTGCGGGGCGGCTCCTGGTGGTCGATGACGCGGGAGACACGACCTGGCTCTCTGGCCCCGCGCGGCGAATCGTCTCACTCAATCCTGCCACCACCGAGCTGATCTTTGCCCTGGGCGTGGGACCTCGGCTGGTCGGTCGCACCGACGACTGCAAGTACCCCGCCGCGGCCAGAGCTATCCCCAGCGTCGGCGGATGGCTCCCGCCCAACGTGGAAGCCGTGGCCGCCCGCGCGCCTGATTTGGTCCTGCTGTACCAGGGCTCTACCAACGCGATCGCGGCCGCGCGCCTCCGGGCACTTGGCATCGCGGTTGTGGCTCTTCGAAGCGATCGCCTCGCTGATGTCTCCCGGTTGGCCCATCGACTCGGTCCGATCCTGGGTGTCGCGCGACGGGCCGATTCGCTGGCTTCCTCGTATGACACTGCGCTCGACTCGCTGCGCCGTTCGCTGGTTCCTGACCCCGCCCGATCGGTGGTGCTCCTCGCCTGGGACCAGCCGCTTATCGTGCTGGGGGCAGGAAGCTTTGTCAGCGAGATGATCGAGCTCGCCGGGGCCCGCAACGTGTTCGGAGATCTGCCTGCCGCTTCGGTTCCGGTTTCGCTTGAATCGCTGGTGTCGCGCCGTCCCCGCGCCGTGGTCACGGTTGGGGCGTTGAGCACGGATTTCAGCCGCCGCCCCGAGTGGCAGGCGGTTCGAGCAGTCCACGAACATCGGCTTCTGAGTCTCACCGAAACCGCCGTCAAGTGGCCCAGCCCGCGGGCACCAGCGGCGGTGGCCGGTTTGCGCGCCCGGCTCGATTCCGCCCTGATCACCCACGCCTCCGCTGGAGCGCCGGGGCATGGGCGCTAAGCGGGTGGCGCTGAGTTGGAGCGGAGGAAAGGACGCCGCGTGGGCGCTGCACCGGCTGCGCGCCTCGCCGCACGTGGAGGTGTCGGCGCTGGTCACGACGGTGGTAACCGACTTCAACCGGGTCGCAATGCACGGAGTGCGGGCCGAGCTGGTTGTCACGCAGGCGGCGGCCGCCGGAGTGCCACTGGTGCAGGTCCCGCTTCCGTGGCCCTGCCAAAATGAAGAATACGAGCGGCGGATGGTCGCGGCGCTGGCGGCGCTCCGTGACCATCACGGGGTAACCCACGTCGCTTTTGGCGATCTCTTCCTGGAAGACGTGCGAGCGTACCGCGAGCGGATGCTGGCCGGCTCCGGGCTCACCCCCCTCTTTCCCTTGTGGCTCGAGCCGACCCAGGCTCTGGTGAACGAGATGCTCGATTCCGGGGTTCAAGCCCGGATCGTCTGCCTCGATCCCAAACAGGTCGACCGTCAGCTCGCAGGCAGAAAGCTCGACGCGCCGCTCCTCGCCGGCTTACCTGATGGCGTCGACCGCTGCGGGGAACGGGGCGAGTTCCACACCTTCGTTACCGCAGGCCCAATGCTGAGCCGGCCGGTGGCAGTGATGCCTGGGGAAGTTGTCGAACGGGAAGGCTTCGTCTACGCCGATTTGGTTCCCGCCTGACCCACGAGTTTTCGGATTCTATTGCCTCTTGATCGACCTAGGTCATTGTCAGGGCGACCTTCCTGCCTCAATTTCCGGGCGCACGATCACGGAGCAGGCAGGCAGGAGCCGGTAACCTGAGGTCCATCTCGTGGCCGAGTTTAGTCTGGGGCAGCAGCCGCAGGTCCCTCCGGAGAGCAACGCGGCTATTTCCGGGTGGATGAGAGATCAGGGCTGGGACGTAGCACCGCCGAGGTGGGAAATGGACCCGGAATCTGGGTTCCACGTCTGGCAGGAGAAAGAGCCGGCCATTGGCAGATCACACGCTCTGTGGATTGCCGAATCCATGCTCAGGCATCTCTCGGCCGAGGAACTGGTCAGCGTGCTGAATAGTGAAGATCTCGCTGAGGGGATACGAATCAGCTTCAAGGTACGGGTTGAGGAACGGGGTGACGGATATCGGGTGTCGGTGGTTCCGAGGCCATCGGGTGAGTGGGGGAGACAAACCTGACGAAGTGGAGCATCTCCATTGCCGCGCGCGCCCCTTCCGTTGACGGAGCTTGTCTTGGCGGATTTCAGGCTCGAGCTTCAGGTTAGGGTTGGTTACATGTCAGGCAGCACACGGGCAAATCCGCCCAAGGAGCGCGGCATGCGGCGATTGATCCGAGAGGTATCGATTAGGCGGATTCTCCCACTCTGGTTAATCGGGGCGGTGTTCAGTGGAACGTCCTGTCGGCAGGACGACGCCGTGGGGCCCGCCTCGTCCGGCACAGCGCCGACGCTCGCCACCACGACAACCGCTCCGTTGGCGTTCTACCAAGTGAGCGCGGGCAGCAATTACACCTGTGGCGTAACTCTGGATAGTCGGGGCTTCTGCTGGGGAGCGGGAGCGCTCGGCGACGGTACTTACTCCCACCGAACGCCGCGTGAGGTGTCTGGTGGGCTTCGCTTCCGCCAGGTTAGCGCGAGCACCTCCACCTGCGCCGTGACCACCGCTTATGTGGCGTACTGCTGGGGTGACAATTTTTATGGTGAGATCGGCGATGGAACCACCAGCGCGCGCGCGACACCGGTGCGAGTAGCCGGGACATTGCGCTTCCGCACAGTGAGCACATTCCTATGGCACAGCTGCGGCCTGAGCTATCCCGGCGGTAAGGCCTATTGTTGGGGTCGCAACTCTTCGGGCCAGCTCGGCGACGGCACCACCATCGATCGTCTGACACCGGTCCCGGTGGCCGGGGGACGTCAGTTCCGCCAAATAGACGCGGGAAACTCCCACACCTGCGCTCTCGGCACTGACAATCGGGCCTTCTGCTGGGGTGCGGATGATGTCGGCCAGCTCGGTGACGGCCCGCAAGCTCAGCGCCATCTAAGGCCGGTTGGGGTCGCCGGCGGGTTCCAGTTCGCGCAACTGGACACAGGCGAAGATCACACCTGCGCCGTCACTACCAGCCACGTGGCCTACTGCTGGGGTGCCGGCGGTTTCGGACGGATCGGCGACGGCAAGAGCCTGAACCGTTTCACGCCGAGGATGGTCGCTGGGGGTCTCAGCTTCGACCGAGTGACCGCTGGCTACTCGCAGAGTTGCGGCGAGCAGGTGGGTAACCAGGCCTACTGCTGGGGGTGGAATCTCCAGGGCGAGATCGGCGACGCCACAACTACTCAGCGGCTAAAGCCGGTTGCTGTCTCCGGGGGGCACTTTTTTAGCCAGGTGAGCGCCGGCAGGGACTTTCACACCTGCGCTCGGACCGCCGACGGCGTGGCCTACTGCTGGGGAAACAATGCATATGGACAACTCGGTGACGGCAGAACGGACGGACACATGACGCCGACGCCGGTGGCTGGTCCAATGTGAGTGAATAGTGGGCCAGGCGCGTGAACGCGCGACCTCTTGCTCCGGAGGTGGAGCCGTACCGCCTGCATGGGCCCGGCGCGACTCGAACGCGCGACCTCTTGCTCCGGAGGCAAGCGCTCTATCCAACTGAGCTACGGACCCGAATGTGGGAGGGGAAAAGTCGCTGGCCGACGGGCTTTCCGCAACGGGCTTAGCTGCCCGTAGAAGCAAGTC
>JBJMPK010000264.1:0-27581 GCA_045803245.1 Gemmatimonadales bacterium | reverse complement strand
TCCCCCCCTCGATGAACTTGACCTGGTACGGCGTTCCGTCGGGCCGGAGCCGGCTGATGTAGCCGTTGTTGTCCTTTTTGAGCGGATCACCGTTGACGTTGGAGACGAACCAGATATCGAGGTCGCGATCGTAGCGCGCTGACTCGGGATTCTGGAGGTTCGGGGTCTCTCCCACCTTCCGGAAAATGGTGCCTTCCCTTTCGTAGGCGGCGGCCGAATCAGCCAGTGCACTATCCGAAAGGCCATTGTAGGCGTCGGGCCGGCGGTTGCAGGCTCCGAGCCCCAGGCTCAGGATCGTCGCGAGTGTCAGGGTCAGGGTGGGCGTGCGGGATAGGTACAACATGGAACCGATCTCCACTCAGGGGGAAAGCAAGTATAGGGGGGTAGGCGGGTGCGCGGGTAGGCGGGTAACCGGGGACCGGCGCCGAGAGCGGGCCGCGTACGAGGCCCATCTCCCGGCGGCGACCGGTGCTACATACCCAGGTTCAGCCGGACCTGCACCGTCCGAGGACGTCCGACGGATGCGCCGCTGAAGAATGCGCCCTTCAGCAGATACTTGTGGTTCAGCAGGTTGTCCACGTAGACCTCGGGCCTGAGAAGAACGCTTCCGAGATCGAGCAGATAACCGGCACTGGCGTTGAGGATGAAGTTCGGGTCGACATGGATCGACTGGTTGAAATCAAACAGTCCCCGCCCGTACGTCGCCGCATCCGGCTCCTCTCCGTTGGTCAGGCCGCTGCCGTAAAGCCCAGTCACGGTGGCGAACAGCCGCTTATCGGCGTAGTTCATTGCTGCAACGCCCGAAAGCCGCTGGTCGTGATCCAGATCGAAATAGCCCGCCGGGCTCTCGGCCGGGAAAAACCCGCCGGTAATCGGGCCGAGACCATAGGCGTGGTTGAGCGCCAGGTTGAGGTAACCGGAGAGCCGCCCCGGCGGCCGGATCTCGAGGACGGTTTCGATCCCGTTGATCCGCACCTGGTCGATGTTCACCGACGTGATGATGGTCGATCCGGGGACGGTGTTGTCGTCGATGCCGGGCGAGCTTCGCTTATGGTAAGCTGACAGCTTGGCGACTATACCGGCCGGAAAGCGGTGAGTCAGTCCTATCTCGAAGAAGTCATCCCGCTCCGGCAGGGTCGGCTGGGCAACTACCCCACCCTGCGCCACGCTGGTGATGGCCCTGAGGTCTTCCACGTTGGTGGGAATGAAGAGCCGGCCGTAGTAAGCCCAGAGACTGGTCTGGGCGTCCGGGAAGAAGCTGAGCTTCACCCGGGGGCTGACCTGATGCTGGCTGCCCGCGAACGGCGCCTCGTGGTTGTCGTAACGAACGCCGGTTCGCAGCTCCCACTTCTCCGTCGGTGCAATCACGGTCTGGGCGTAGATCCACTCGTCGTTGCCTTTGAGGTCGGAGATCGACGCCGGGCCTGGGTTGCCGGAGGCATCGAGCGTCACGAAGTCCTCGTGGCCCCGAGTGAATGAGGCGAGGCCGCCGAACTTGAACTGCAGCCGCTCGGAGAACCGGTAAGCGTAATCGGCTTTGATTCCGGTCGAGTTGAAGTTGCGGTCCTCGCTCAAGTTGTACGCGGTGTTCGTGTCGGGGAAAAACACGAACGAAGGGGTGTCGTTCGCTCCCGGGGTAAAGTTCAGACTGCCCCGGCGGTGAAACGCGCCGACGAAGAGATCCGAGCCCGAGGCCGTGCCGGTGCCGGGGAACTGATGCCGCCAGCCGAGATTGACGAAGCTGTTCATATCCTGCTGGTGATCGTCGCTGAGAACGCCACCGGTCGAGTCGAAGGGAACCTCAAAGCGGGTGCGTGACCAGTTGGCATCGAGGCTGACCACGTCATTGCTGGACGGCAAATACTGCGCCTTGCCGAACCCGAAGAGGTCGGTGCCGTGGTTATGGAAGTTGATCGGGTCCCGGCTCAGCGTGTCGAAGAGCACCGGCTCCTGCCGCATATCGGTCTCTCGCCGGGTTCCCGAGACGAACCAGCCGAACTTCCCGATGTTCTGACTGGCATCGACCGTCTGGCCGTTGCTGGTGAACGAGCCGCCATAGCCTGATGCGTCGGCCCGAAAGCCGCCGGCCGGGATCCGGGTATTCACATCCACGATCGCGGCGTTCTTGTTGCCGAACTCGGCGTCCCAGCCGCCGGTCTGGAAGGTGATCTGGTTGACCACATCCGGATCGAACACCTCGTTCAGGCTTCCCGATATGCCGGCCGGTACCGGGATGCCATCGATGTAGTAGGTGTACTCGGCGTGCTGTCCCCGGATGTGCACCTCACCGGTGGGCGCGCGTGCTGCCCCGGCCACCGACTGCTGGACGATCTGTGAGGTGGTCTGGGTGGGAGCGCCATGATAGCTGTCCTGCTTGAACACCTGGTTGCCGCTTCGGGTGTCCACTGCCACCGGCACCGGAGCGGTGGTCGCGAGCTCCTGGAGCCGCAGCGCCGACGGTGAGAGGCGGAGGGAGACATCGGTCTCGCCTTCGGGCCCGATGCTGACGTGGCTTCGGACGGGAGCAAAGCCCAGCAGCCGGACCTCTACGTCGTACTCGCCGTCAGGAAGGTTGTGGATCCGGTAACGGCCGAGGGGATCCGTTTCGGTACGGGCCACGATCTGTCCGCTACGGAAGACGATCACCTCGCCACCGGCCAGTGGTTGGCCCGAGGTACTATCTCGAATAACGCCGGTCAGGTCGCCGCTCGGCGCGGGCGCGGCTACCGCCGGGCTCGGAGCAGTCGAGGTCAGTGCGATCGCGATCAGGAACGCGAGCATGATGCCTCCAGCACGAGGTTGGATCAGCCCGTGCGGAGTGCACGCGCCGATTCAGCAGCTATGTCGTGACGGTGTTGAGCGGGCGGAGGGCCCGATCAGGAGGCGGAAACGGGAGGAGCGCGCGAGGGTTGGAGGAGGCTGCGATCGACCGAGCGAAGGAAAGAGACCGGATGAAAAAGCCCGTCATCCGGGACGATGATCTCGGTACGGAGAACCGGCTGATAGACGCTACCGAGCGGGCGAACCGAAGTGAGAGCGGTGAGGGCGCAGTGTTCGGAGTGGGCGCCGCAGCCCTGGGGTGGATCGACGTGGGCGATACCGGCGGGCGGGCCCGAGTCTCTGCCGCTGTGGTAGAGGAGCTCGTCCAGCGCGGGTAAGCCGGTGCCGCTCCCGGCGAAGATGGCCAGGAGGAGGATTGCGTGGACGCGGTGCCGAAGGGTCCGGCTCATGGCAGCAGTCTAGCTAGCTGGTAGGGGGGCGGCAACATCATCCCCGTTCGGGTAGGTACAGAAAGTGGCGACCGGAATCGCTAGTCGTCCGGAGCACCCCCGGTACGAGCAACCTGGTCGGCCCGCACCCTCCCGGCATCGAATCGCCGGGCGGCGGCCAGCATCGTCTCGATCGTCTCGTCCACGTCCGGGTTGCCGCCGCGCTTGAACCGGAGCGGGTTGATCCGGGCCACCACGAAGGGCCTGAGGTAGGGGCTCTCGAAGCCGCGCTCCTTCAGCTTCTTCATCGCCTCGGTGACCGCGGCATCCAACTCCAGAATTCTGCCGGCGCGCTCGCGTCTGGTCTCCAGCGCCTTTGGCAGTGCCGATCCGAGCCACTTCTCCGCCCGCCGGAGCACCGGGTGATAGGCGCCGCCGGCGAAGCGGCCGTTCTCCTGGTAGCAGAGGCCTATCGTAAGTAAAGCCGGCTCCTCGAACTCGATCTCGAAGTCGCGCTCGGGGCGGTCCTCGGTCTGGGCCAGGAGCTGGGCGAGGCGGATCACTTCGAGGGAGCGCTCGCGGAGGTTGTGGGCCTTCTCGGTGTTGAGCAGCAGAATCCGGTGGGCGACCTCGATGTCGGGCACCACGATGGCGACCACGGAGCGGGCGCCGAGCGCGCGGAGGGCAGCGAGACGATGGTTGCCATTGGGGGTCCAATACCCTTCACCTCCGTCCCGCACGACAATCATCGGATCCAGATATCGCCCCAGTTTGTCCATCGCCGCGGAGAGCCGCTCGACGTGGGGCTTGGAAAGATCACGTTGGTAGGGAGTGGGCTCGACCAGGTCGATGGGCAGCGCGGCAAAGAGCTGCCAATGCCCGCCCAATGGGTCCTTATAGGGAGCGAGGACGCTGCCACCGTCGGCTTGGATTGCTTCCGCCAGCCCGGTGACTGCAGCGGGCGGGGTTCCCGAGCCAATTGCGTCCGGCGCGATGCCCCGGGAACGAGGCTCCGCCGCAGCTCTTTTCTTCCGGCGGGGCTTTTTCTCGCCTTTGCCCGGGACAGACTTGGCCTTGGACTCCGCCACTCGAACCTCGTGGTGCAGGACCGGCCCTAATCAATACGCAGCGGCCAGGAAAGGCTATGGCAAAACCGAGAGAATGGCGGCCTTACGCAACCCGGTACCGGCCGCCAGAATGTGAGGGCCGTTTCGGATAGAGTCGCGCCCAAGGAGGTACCATGTCACCCAGGGAAAAGTTTGCACTCGTCACCGGAGGATCGCGCGGCATCGGCAGGGGCATAGCGCTGAAGCTGGGCGCGGAGGGGATGAAGGTCGGCATTCACTATTACGAGAACGAAACGGCCGCCAAGGACACCCTCGCCCGGATTCGGCAAGCCGGCTCGGACGGGATCATCGTACAAGCCGATGTAACCCGAGTGGAGCAGACGAGTCGATTGTTCGATCGGATCCGCTCCGACTTCGGTGCCTTGGACGTGTTTGTCAGCAACGCCCGGCCCGAGGCACCCAAGTTCTTCGTGCCTCCGCTCACCATAACGGTGGAACAATGGAACACGGCATTTCACTCCCAAGCCACCGCGTTCCTGGTTGGCGCCCGTGAGGCGGCGAAGCTGATGCGAGATGCCGGACGCATCGTGGCAATCACCTATGCTCCCGGGGGTCGAACCGGCGGGTTGCAGCCGTGGGTTGCCATGGGTGCAGCCAAGGCAGCGCTGGAAACACTGGTACGGTACTTCGCGGTGACGCTGGCTCCGCAGGGCATCACCGTCAACGCGGTAAGCCCCGGGTGGACCGAGGATAGCGTCCTCAATTCGCTGCCCGACGCGGTACAGACCGCCATCCGGGACTGGCACCGACGGGGCTGGACTCCTATGAAACGCCTGGGGACACCGGCTGATATCGGGAATGTGGTCGCTCTTCTGTGTGGAGAAGAGGCAGGTTGGATCACCGGTCAGGTCATTGTCGCGGATGGCGGGGCCTCACTGATGAACTCGGAGGTGCCACCGGAGCTCCAGCTCAACTAGGGTGTCGCAAAACAGCCCCTGGTTGGCGCAAATGTGGCCTTTCTGAAGCCGGTACCGGCAGCGAGAATGGCGGTACCCGGAGCGGACAGGAACTCATATGCCGACCAAGGAACCGACGTCGCCCAGCTCGTGGGAGCGAATCAAGGACCTGGTGGAGGTGGCCAGCAAGATAGCCACCGTCTTTCTGGCGGGTATCGCGTTCTGGGCTACTCAGCAATACAACCAGCGCCAGGAGCGGCAACAGCAGAACGATCAGCGCCAGCAAACCGAGCTGCACCAGGTTCAGACCATCATCGGCTTGTTCGACCCTTTGGCCTCCAGCGACCCCAAGAAGCACAACCTCGCCATCATCACGGTGAAGGAGCTCACGGCCAACGTGCCGCTGGCCATCAAGCTCTGCCTGGCTGCTGCCAGCAAGGACGAGTGCGCCACGACGGCGTCCGCATTTGGGCCCGATTCTTTGCTCGCGGTGGCGAGTGGAACCAGGGGCGGAAGCCCGCAGGTAAAACAGACGGCCGCAGCTGCGCTGGATCAGCAGCAAGCCCGGCCGGACAGCTCGGCGGGCCGCGAACCGGTAGCGTCTGCTGCTCTTACCACGCCCCACGACAGTGCGAGCGGAACCGGAGCCGGTCGAACTAGAAAGGGTTGGGTGTTCCTGGGCACCTACGCTGACAGTTCGTGGGCCACTCGATATCTCGACTTCTCCGAACGAGTAGTGCCTCAAGAGCTCGCCGGAAGAAGCCTGGCGGTCCGAAAGGCGACCGGTGCCCTCAACGTGCGGGCCAACCTGTTCTATGAGCCTGGATATGATCGGATTATTGACGTGCTCGCGCCGGGAAGTACGGTCACGCTCGATAGCATTGGCTCCTTTGCCGGCGGGGGCTATTACATCTGGGCAAGGGTACGATACCAGGTACAGCACCCCAAGGCACCGGCCTCCATGGATTCGAAGTAGGAACCCAGCGAGCTCACGGTCGCTCTTTCGTGATCTCCTCCAACGCATGTCTTGCTTCTGTCACTCGACCCTGTAACTCCGGATCCGCCTTGTCCCACAGCCTCAGAAACCTGCCGTAGGCCTGGGCCGAGGAGTCGCGCTGCCCCGCGGCCTCGTATGTATGTCCCAGCGCCAGATAGGTGAGCGGTAGATAGAGCGGCTCAGCGTTGAAGCCATAGCGGAGCCACCGAATACCTTCTGCTCTGGTCTCCGGACGCGCCGCAAGGGCCAGGGCAAACTGCAGCCGGGGGAACACGCTCTCCTCGTTCGGCGCCGCGGCCAGATCCAGTCCCTCCCGCATCCGCCGGATCCCTCCGACCGAGTCGCCTTGCAGAACTGCGGCCCAGCCATCTGCCGCCACCATCAGCCCCCGAACCGGGTGCGACATGAACGCCGAGTCGCGGTTCGCCAGCGCACGAGCGAGTTGGCGGCGAGCCTCGGCTACCCGGCCCCGGAGCAGCTGAACCATGGCGCCGGCGTATTCCGCCTGGGGGCCCCGAGGAACGGATTTCACCGCCGAATCCACCAGCCCGCGGAAGGATGGCGGCGCCAGTCCGAGCGCCACGGACCAGGCCTGAATCCCCAAGGCCTTCCCCGGATCGAGCGGCTTCAGCGAATCCAGAACCACCTGGGCCTCTCGCCACCGGCCCAGTCCCGCGACCACGGATGCCTTCCACGCGAGCGTCCGAGCCTGGTACGACGGCACCGGCGGAACCGACCGGCCCACTCTTCGGACCATCTCGAGGACGGTATCCGAGGTCGCGGCATCCTGGCGGTAGACCGAATTCGCCGCCTGGACGATCCACGTTGCCTGCTCGTCGAGCGCGGCGGCTATCGCATTGCTGCTCGGTTTCGGTCCCCAGATGAGCCCGGCTGCGGTCCGCATGGCCTTCACCTTGGCAGCGGGCGCGGTGCCGGCGAAGGGCTGGAAGTAGCGGGCAAACCGGACGCTGTCGCGATCGGAGAGCGCAAGGTCCAGCGGATGAAGCAGGGCGAGATAAAGGGTCGAGTCTCTCCGCAGCACGCTGTCGAACACCGCGGAGATCGACTCCGGGGGAGCGGGGCGGTAGCCGTTGATGTGGAACATCGACTCGCCCAGCAGGTACCAGCCCTCGACGTCCTCGGGATACTGGGCCACAAACGCGCGCATGGAATCGATGGCGGCAGGTTTCCCCTCATCGAATAGCCGGAAACCCGCCAGCAGCCGCCGGTCGCGCGGGGGGAGCCGAGTGGCGAATCGCATACCTGCCGCGATGGCTTCGTGAGCGTCCTTGCTGCCGTACCCCCCGGTCCAGCCGAAAGTCTGCGCCCGCCGGAGATGGGCCAGCGCAAAGGTGGAATCCGATTCCACCGCCCGGGTGTAGGCGGCCAGCGCCGAATCCCATTCCAGCCGTCGGTAGTACCGCTCACCCTGGAGATAGGACCGAAGCGCATCGATCGAATCGGTCGTGAGGGACGCGACCCGAAGATTGGGGATCGGCTCCTTGGACCGCCAGACATCGCGCAGCAACGCCAGGCTCAGCCGATCCACCACGGCAAGGACACTGTCGGCCGGGCCGTCGACTTGGGCCCGTCCCAGCTGCTCGCCCCTGACGCTGTAGAGGTCGGCCGCGAGCCGGACCCGTCCCCCAGTGGATACCGCACTGCCGAGCACGACCGAGCCGGCATCGACGTCGCGGCCAACCGCGAGCGCCCGGGTAAGGTCGTCGGATCCGGGGGAGCTGCCCCATTCCCTGAGCACCACCCGGGGATCGACGGTATTGATCCCGCCGACTCCCCTGAGATTGGTGGCCAGGAGGTCCATCATCCCCTCGCTGAGGAAGTCCATTCCGGGACCCGAGGCGTGAAACGGTAGGACCGCGAGCGTCTCCGCCGCGGGGGCGACCTTCCGGCCCGGAGCGCGGGTGGCGAGCCAGGCGCCGGCCACTGCCGCGGCTACCAGCGCCAGCGCACCGATGGCGATCACCCGCCGCCGTCGTCCCCGGCTGGGGGCACCTTGCGCGCCACGGAGTGCCGCGCCCAGGGCAGCCATGTCGGGGTAACGGCCGGCCGACTCCAGCGCCATGGTCCGGAGCACCACCTGCTCCAGCTCGGGAGAAACCTCGGGTCGCGCTCGAGTGACGTGCGGTCGGGGGGCGCTCAGGCTCTTGGCGACGACGGACTGAGTGGTCGGCCCGGTGAACGGCGGCTCGCCGGCCAGCATCTCGTACAGCACGCAACCCAGGCTGTACTGATCGGAGCGCGCATCGACCACCTCGCCGGTGGCCTGTTCCGGACTCATGTACAAGGGGGTTCCGATGGCAATCCCCGCGCGGGTGAGGCGGGTGGATTCGGCGGTCGACTCCGCTGCCGTTCCCTGCTCCAGCGCCCGGGCCACGCCGAAATCGGCGACCACCGCGTGGCCGCCGCTCAGCAGGATGTTTTCCGGCTTGATGTCCCGGTGCACCACGCCATGCGCGTGGGCGTACCCCAGGGCGTCGGCCACCTCCGACGCCAACGTGGTAGCGGCCTCTACCGGCAGGCGCCTCTCGCGCTGGAGCCGCTGCCGGAGCGTCTCGCCCTCGACGTACGGCATGACGAAGTACGGCACCGGGGCGCCGGTGCCATCTTCCACGGTACCGGAATCGAAGACCGGAAGGATGTGCGGGTGCTGCAGCCGGGCGGCGAGCTCGATCTCTCGGAGGAAGCGCTCCACTCCCTCGCGGCCGCCCAGCTCGGGGCGGACGAACTTCACCGCCACCGAGCGTTTGTGGCGAAGGTCGCGCGCCAGATAGACAGTGGCCATGCCACCGGCACCGATCTCCCGCTCGATGACGTAGCGATCGGCGAGTGCCGCCACGAGACGCTGAGGGACGTCGCTCATTGGGTTGAGAATTTAAGCCGCTCTTACCCAAAGCGGACCAGCAGACATAGAATGAGTGGCCCACCAAGCCGGATATGCTGGATTCAACCGTGGCGGTGGTGCGGAGCTATGAGGTTTCCTATGGCACAGATGGATCGGATTCAGACGCGCTGCTGCATCGTCGGCGGCGGCCCGGCCGGGATGATGCTGGGCTTCCTGCTGGCCCGCGCCGGCGTGGACGTCGTAGTCCTGGAGAAACACGCCGATTTCCTGCGCGACTTCCGGGGCGACACGATTCATCCCTCTACCCTCGAGGTGATGCACGAGCTGGGACTGCTCGACGAGTTTCTCCGCCGTCCCCATACCGAGCTTCCCCGGCTCACGGCCAAGATCGGCGACCACGACGTAACCATCGCCGATTTCACGCACCTGCCCACCAGGTGCAAGTTCATCGCGTTCATGCCCCAGTGGGATTTTCTCAACTTTCTGGCGGAGCACGGCAAGCGGTATCCGGCATTTCACCTCATGATGGAAAGCGAAGTCACCGGACTGCG
Organism: Gemmatimonadales bacterium; assembly: GCA_045803245.1. GTDB lineage: Bacteria > Gemmatimonadota > Gemmatimonadetes > Gemmatimonadales > GWC2-71-9 > CAVVWJ01. Next base: position 17,938 of record JBJMPK010000264.1, on the reverse strand, counting down.
CCAGCGAGACGGCAGGGTAACCGGAGTGGAGGCAAGGACACCGCAAGGATCGCTGCGATCGATGCCGACCTGGTTGTCGGTGCCGATGGGCGGGGATCGACGGTGCGGCAGCAGGCCGGGCTGGAGGTGATCGACCTCGGCGCGCCGATGGACGCACTCTGGATGCAGATCTCCAAGGGACCGAACGACCCGGGCCAGACGCTCGGCCGGATCACCGCGGGGCAGATCCTGGTGTCGATCGATCGGGGTGACTACTGGCAGGTGGCATATGTTATCACCAAGGGGAGATTCGAGGAGATCCGCCGCCAGGGACTGCCCGCCTTGCGAGAGGCGATCTCGAAGATTGCGCCCTTCTTCCGGGAGCGACTCGGCGAGCTGCGGGACTGGAATGATGTGAAGCTGCTGACGGTGAGAGTCGATCACCTGCGCCGGTGGTACCGGCCCGGCCTGCTCTGCATCGGCGACGCGGCTCATGCGATGTCGCCGATCGGAGGAGTGGGAATCAATCTGGCCGTTCAGGACGCCGTCGCAGCCGCGAATATCCTCGCCGCTCCACTGGAGCGCGGCACCGTCCGGGAGACCGATCTCAGGGCGGTACAGCAACGGCGCGAGCTGCCGACCCGGGTGACCCAGCGGGTCCAGGTGTTCATGCAGGAACGGGTGATTCGGAGCGTGCTTTCCAATACCCGGCAGTCCCTGTCCCTCGCGCTGCCTCTGCGTCTCTTGCGCCGTTCGCCACTATTGCAGCGGATCCCGGCGTATCTGGTCGGCGTGGGAGTCCGGCCCGAGCACGTGCGAGTCCCGGTGGTGCTCTAAGATGTCGGCCTTACCGGGAGTCGTGCGGGTGGACGGCAAAGAGATTGAGATCTCCCGTCCCGAGAAGGTGCTGTTTCCCGAAGACGGCATTACCAAGGGAGACCTGATCGAGTACTACGCCCGCATCGCTCCGCGAATGCTGCCCCACCTTCGCGATCGGCCGCTGACGCTGGAGCGCTATCCCAACGGAATCAACAGCAAGCGTTTCTTTCAGAAGGAGGTTTCTTCCTACTTTCCCAAATGGATCCGGACGGTGACCGTCCCGAAAGTGGGAGGCACCGTCACCCACGTCGTGTGCAACGACACCGCCACCCTGGTGTATCTCGCCAATCAGGCCTGCGTGACCCCGCACATTTTTCTCAGCCGGGTCGACAAGCTGGACGTCCCCGACCAGCTGGTCTTTGATCTCGACCCTCAGGGGGATGATTTCGAGCTGGTCAGATCCACCGCCGCCGCATTCAAGCAGTTGCTGGACGAGCTGGAGCTACCCGCATTTCTCAAGACCACCGGCTCCCGGGGGCTCCACGTGATGGTGCCGCTGCAGCGCCGCGAGCGGTACGACGCCGTGCGCGCCTTTGCCCGGGAGCTGGCGGGCATCGTGGTCAGCCAGGCACCCCAAGAGCGAACCATGGAATCGCTGAAGGCCAACCGGGGGAAGCGGGTGTTCATCGACACCAACCGGAACGGCTACGCCCAACTGGTCGCACCAGCCTACGCGGTGCGGGCGCGGAAGGGTGCGCCGGTCTCCGTGCCGCTCGAATGGAGCGAGCTCAAGAAGAAGGCGATGCGGTCGAACAGCGTGACCATTCGAAATGTCTTCGACCGGCTCGACAAGGTGGGCGACCCGTGGGCCGATTTCTGGCAGAGCGGCGTTTCCCTGACCAAAGCGCGCCGGAAGCTCCAGTCGAGCCAGAGAGCCTGAGCCGAGGGAATCGGCTTTCTTCCGCGACTGGCCGACACCCTGACGCTAACGGTGATAGACTCAGAGTGATGCGCAATACTCAGCTGATCGGCCTGCCGGCCCGAGACACACCGGCGGAGCTCAAGAGCTCCGCGGGGCGCCCGCGGGCGATTCCGTCGGACCTGCTGCGGCAGGCCTCCCGGCGCCTCCAGATCATGGCGCTGGTGGGCGCCGGACTATGGACCTTCGGAGTAGGGCTGGGACATCTCGCGTTCCATTCGATAGATCCCCAGGATCCCCGCTGGGTCCGCATCAACGCTACCGACCTGATCGCTGCCGGCAGTGTGGCGCTGTCTCTTTCCCTCTTCTTCTATCTCCGAACCGGTAAGCGAGACCCGGCGGCGGTGGTGAACATCAGTCTGGGATACATGGTGGTGACCGCCCTGGCCATCGCGTTCATGCTGCATTGGGGAATCGCTCCCCGTGACAAGCTGGACGTCCGACCCATGATCACCTGGATCGGCCCCGTGATACTGATGTTCGCGGCCATCGTCCCCGCCCCGCCCTGGAAGATGCTTTTGGCAGGGTTTCTCGCCGCGTCGATGGATCCGCTCGGCATGCTGCTGGCGCAGGCGGCCGGAGTGTACCAATTCGGTCCGTTGAGGAACGCGCTCTTCATGCACTATCCCAACTATCTGTTGCTCGGGGTCGCGGTGGTGATCTCCCATGTTGTCACCCGGCTGGGTCGCCAGGTGGCCAAGGAGCGCGAGCTGGGGAGTTACCGCCTGGGCGAGCTGCTGGGCCGGGGCGGCATGGGCGAGGTGTACAAGGCCAGCCACCGGATGCTTGCCCGTCCGGCGGCGATCAAGCTGATTCAGCCCGAGGTGCTCCAGACCCGGGATCGCCAGAGTGCGGGGTTGGCGGTCGCCCGGTTCTGGCGCGAAGCGGATGCCGCGGCCAAGCTCAGATCTCCCCACACCGTCGAGCTCTATGATTTCGGCGAGACCGAGGATGGCACGCTTTACTTCGTAATGGAGCTGCTCGAAGGAATGGACCTGGAGAGCCTCGTCCGGAGAGAGGGACCATTGCCTCAGGAGCGAGTCATCCACATCCTGCGCCAGGTATGCGAATCATTGGAGGAGGCTCACGCCTCGGGCCTGGTTCACCGGGACATCAAGCCCGCCAACATTCATGTGGGGCGGGTCGGCTTGCGCCACGACTTCGTGAAGGTGCTCGACTTCGGCCTGGTGAAGTCGCTTGCCGGGCCGGCCGGGGAAGACTCCATGGCAACGGCGGCCGGTCTCACTCCGGGAACCCCGGCTTACATGGCCCCGGAGATCGCGCTGGGCGAGCAGTGTGATGGCCGGGCCGATCTCTACGCCCTCGGCTGCGTCGCCTACTATCTCCTCACGGGACGGCTGGTGTTCGATGCCGGCAGTGGGCTCCAGATGATCACCAAGCATATCCAGGAGGCGCCGTTGCCTCCATCGCAGCGAACCGAAATGGATGTCGCGCCGGAGATCGACCGAGCCGTCCTCGCCTGTCTGGCCAAGCGGCCGGAAGACCGGCCGGCGAGCGCCACCGAGCTGGACCGGATGCTGGCCGACATCGAAATTGCGCCCTGGAGCGAGGAAGCGGCGACCCGCTGGTGGAAGACCCATCAGCCCGCGTAGAAAAGTCTAGTCCAAGGTCTAACTGGGGATGTCTAAGTGAAGACGTCCAGGTGAGGAATGACGCGATGAGAGGGAAGCTCTTGCTGACCGGGCTACTCAGCGCGATCGCCTGTGTCGAGGGTGGCAACCTGGCGATCTCCGCCGGCGCACCGGTCACGGCAGCCGTCCGGGGGCAGATCACGGATTGTGGGACGCCGGTATCGGGCGCCGAAGTAGCACTGCGAGTCACCCAGAATGAGCCGGGGCAGGCTCGTCCGGTAGACGACCTGATCGGACCGATTACCGCCGGGCGCGACGGCCGGTACCTCATCGAGGTTGGGCCGGCGTTCGCCATCCCCGGGCCAGTGACGGTTCAGCTGCGAGTGGCGGCGGGAGGTGTGACTCAGGAAATCCCGGGGCTCACCCTGCAGCTGACTTTGGGGCTGCCGGCACGGGACACGGTGCGCCTGGATGCCGACCTGGGGGTGGAGCGGAGAGTGTGCTGAACGCCGAGCTCTTTCGGACCCTCACTCTAGGCGTCTACGCCGTTGGGGTCGCGGACGGCAACAAGCACGATGCCTTCACCGCCGCATGGGTCATGCAGACGTCGTTCGATCCCCTCTTGTTGGCGCTCAGCATCAATCCGGGCAACGCGTCTTACTCGCTGCTCCACGGGGGCGGTGGCTTTACCGTCAACGTGCTGAAGCAAAACCAGCTGGAGTTGGCCCGGCGGCTCGGCACCAGATCGGGACGGGACGGGGACAAGCTGGCGGGGGTTCGCTGGAGACCCGGCCGTAGTGGCGCGCCCATTCTGGAACAGGCGCTGGCCTACTTCGACTGCGAGCTCACCGGCCGCCAGAGGGCCGGTGATCACGAAGTGGTGCTGGGCCGGGTGGTGGACGGAAAGATTCTCGACCCCGCCGCGGCGCCGCTCACCTATGCCGACACCGGCGAAATGGATGGAAGCCGGGAGCTGTATCCCAGGCAGCTCTGAAGCGCTTGGTTGCGTCCCGTCAGCTCAGCGGCGCACGGCCACCAGCGCCAGCCGGGCAGTCCCGCCCTGTACATCCCGTGCCTTCACAAAACCAATTTGAGAACAGTAGAACTTGACCTCTTTTACGCCGGGCTCGAGCGGCGTGAATTCCTCGGTCTCGAGGCAGCCGTGGAAGCCGCCGTACGGAACCGAGACTTGGACTCCACGGCGAAGCACGCGAGCCCGATCCTCCGCGATACCGGGGGCGAACTCCTGTTGAGTAACCTGACCCACGCGCGGATGGGCCGGCATGATGATGCCGGCACGGGCGCCATTCTTGCCGGCCTCCCATGAGCCGGCGGTACTCACGACGTTGCCGTCCTCGTACTCCTTGGAATCCTCGCCCAGGTACCAGACGTTGCCCCTTTCATCCTGAGCGTACCAGTCGAGGGTCTTTTCTTTAAGTGCGCCGCTCTGGAACACCCGGTCCAGAACGACGGTGGCCTTAACCCCGAGAATGGTTTTGCTGGAATGAGTAACGTCCATGACGTCCCTCACCGGCTCGCCATCTTCCTCGCCGGTGTAGATGTAGCGGGTGCCCGGCTGCAGGGGGAAGAACCGGTTGTCGACTACCGCAACGAAGTCTTCGGGCTCGAATTCGGGCGCCTGGCGCGATCCCTGGCTGAAGCTGCTACTCGGTAAGTCGGGCGTTGGTACGCTCTGGTCACCCGGCTGGGTCGGCTGGCGCTCGCAGCCCAACAGTACCATCGAGCCGAACGCGACAGCCGCCATCAAAGTCGAAGATTTAGGCATACTCAGCTCCTTTCACATCGATCACGTCGATCAGGGTTCCTGACAAGTCTCCGTTTCAGCGCTCCAGCACCAGCAGAGTGAAGGTGCCCGGCACGAGGGCCGGCCGAGGATGCGGTTGCGCCGCCGTCGGCGCCGGCGTTTCCCCCAGCTCAGCCGTCACCGTATAGATCCGGTGAGTGCGTGGATCCAGCGCCATGGTCCGGGCGCCGCGTTGGGTGGGAACGGTGGATAGAGCACGATATTGACCGGGAGCGTCCTGGTAAATGACCGAGAGTGTGCCTTCTCCGTTTGAGGCGAATGCCATTCCGGTAGCTGGGTCGAAAGCATCCCCATCGACACCACTCCCGATCGGCACGGTGGCGATAGCCCTCCCTCTTCCCGCATCGGAGACCACCATCACTCGATTGTGACAGCCACTGAAGAGACGGTGGTGAGCCCGATCGATGGCCAGCCCGGTAGGCTCGGTGCACGGTGCCAGCGGCCAGCGCCGGATGACTTTCTGCGCCGCCGCGTCTATCTCCACGAGTTCCGCCCGATCCTCGATGTTGACGAAGATCTTGCCGCCGCCCGAGCTCACCCCGAACTCGGGCTTGCCGCCCAGGTCAATATTGCCGACCGCGTGTCCCGATGCAGGATCGATCACGGTCGAGGAATGAGCGTCTCCGTTGAAGGTAAAGACGCGCTTGGATGCGGCGTCGTAGAGAATGGCATCGGCATCGTCTGCGGCGTCAGTCCGGCCCAGCACCTGGAGCGTCTTCAGGTCGAACATAACGACCGTGCCGTCATGGCCCGAGGTGGCAAAGCCATGATTGGTCTCGTAGTCGAGTGCCACACCGTGGGCGCCATCGAGACCGCGAACCTCGCCCAGCAGCTTACCCTTGTCAGGATCGACCACCATGACGCGATCCTGTCGGGCGATGAAGAGCCGGTTGGTGGCGGTATCGAGTACGATGTAGTCCCACCGTCCCTCGCCGCCGAGCCGGATCTGCCTGGCGACGTGGTACTCACGGCTGCCGTCCGTCTGGGCCCCCAGTCTCCCCACGAGTGCCGTCGATCCACCACACGCCGCAAGGAGAAGCTTCCACAGATTGACTCGCGATCCCATAGCCATGTCTCCGATTGACGGTACCCACCTCTAACCAGCCCAGGAACGGGGTCATTGTCGCAAAAAGGGCCCTCTATGTCGCATTTAGGGCCTATTGTCGCCTGGGTCTGATGATAGTCTGGTTCATCCTCCATCATGATCTCTCGGACCTACCCGGGTGTGCGGCTTTCCACCTGACGGTTGGCCGGGACCCCCTAGCAGAGGGAAGGGAAGGTCACCTCCCATGCTCGGTTCTTCCAGGACCCGTCTCACCCGCAGCATCAGCTTCGCCATAATCTCTGCCCTTCCCGGAGGGCTGGCGTTGGCCCAGGAATCCCCCTGCGACAAGGGCTTGGAAAAGCTCGCGAGCGGCCCGCACGGTTACACCTTACGTAACGACCGGTGCGAGGGGATCTACGCCCAAGAGGTCTCCGGCACCCCTTTCTGGATCGCGTCCCTCACTCAGACATTCGAGGACTACGATCCTCAGTCGGGCGGCGATCTCATCGTCGCCTGGGACAACCCGGGTACGCGCGATGTCCGCCTACGCGCCCAGGGTGTCAGTCACGACGTCTTCTACCGCATGGACGCCATCCGTCCGCCGACACCGCCTTCATATAGATGGCCCTCGGATGTCCTCGCCGCTCAGCATCTTCCTCGCGATGACATCGGGGTATTGGCCTGGACCCCATATCAGGTCGGTGGCACCGAGCGCCAGCTTTTCCTCCCCCTTCGCATCAGACAGCGTAAGCCTGCCGAGTCGAGCTCGATCTACACCCTCGTGCTGTTCCCGACGACCGAGCTGCGAGAGGTCTACATCAGCCTCGACTTGATGGGTGCGGACGGCCGCCCCAAAAAGTCTGTCCGGAAGAACAAACCCCTTGCCTACGGCTACTACGGCGCCGAGGCCCCCGTGAGCATCCAGCTGGGGGACTTATCTGAGGCTGGGATCTATCACCTGGAGATCGGCGCTGACCTGGCGGAGGGCGGCTCGGCTGCGGTCACCGGCTGGGTTTACCGTGCCCGGTAATCAGCATCGTGCCGAGACGGCCGCACTTCGAAAGCTTCTGGCCGAGCGGTCGGACGGACTGGCCCAAGACGGTCTTCGTACCGGCGGACAGGTGCCTCAGGATCAGCTCGAGGCTTTGAAACGGCTATCGGAGCTGGTGGAAATCCGAGAAGCCTGCTCGCCCCCCGGTCCGATCCGCTGGCTCGTTCCATCGTTCACCCTGGTCACTCTGGCGATCGTCAGCGCGCTGCTATTCACCCGGATACCCGCCACTGAGGTGGAGATGGACCTGAAGGTTTCAGAGCTGAGCTTCGTCTCACCGAGTCTCCAGGTGATCACCGATGCCATGACGATGTCGTCGCTAGGGGTCTCGGGATTGCGCGCGAGCGAGTTCGCGGAGGGAGGTGGCGGACTCAAGATGGCTCACCAGGGTTCGTCCATCTTCCTGACTTCGGCCGGAGACAGCACCCATTCCGGAATGGTAACCCTTCAGCCGGTGGCAGTTGCTGCCGGCGCGCGGGTTTCGCTGCGTGACCTGGAGGGGCACGGGCGATACCGGATGATGATACGAGGAGATATCCCGTCCCTGGCCGCGTCGGTCCGAGGGACCGTACGCCTGGTGGTCCCACCCGTCCTCAACCGGGTGAGCGAGTTCCCTGCTCCCGGGCTGGTCGAGATGACGCATGGGTCCCGGCCGGTGCAATTGACCTTCCGTCTGCCCGAAGCGGCCATCGGGCACACCGGGTATCGAGCACCGGTAAGAGCCGAACGCCTGTTCTTCTTTCGTACCGATCAGTTCGAGCAGGGTAACCAGACACTCGCTCCCACCGTGCCCACGATTCAGTCGGGCACCGTCTATTTCGAAGCCATCGACGGACGCGCCCAAGAGGTACGGGCAGGTGAAGGCCTTCACCTAGATTGGTCGGGGGGTGAAATCCGCCGGCTCCACCTAGGTGATGGCGGTATCGAGCTGAGGTTCCACGGGACCGTGCGTGGCATGCGGGCGGGGTCGGGAGAAGTCACTCGGAGCCTGATGCCGACGCGATTCGAGTGGCTGCAAGCGCGGCACGGACTCTGGCTCTTATGGGGCACGACGGTCTACGTGGTCGGAGTCTTCATAGTGTTGCTGGGCTGGTGGCGGCAGCCCGTATGAGAAACCGCATCGTGTTGGCGTTGACTCTCTGCCAATTGGCCAACCTCGGGGAACTTTCCAGTCAAACGAGCAATGTGCCCGAAGACCCTCGATCCCTTGTAGTCGCCGTCCAGGGCTACTTCCTCGTAGGCGGGGCGCCGGAGCAGGGCGCTGGGATCATACTCGGCACTCGCGCAGATACCCTGTACATCGTAACCGCCGGCCACGTGGTTCAGCGTAACAGTGTCGCCCAAACCGTGTTGGTGAGGTTTGTCTGTGGCGACACCCTCGCGGCGACGGTGAGGCAGGCCCGGAGAGATTCGTTGGATCTCGATCTGGCGGTGCTCAGTGTCACCGCCGAGCCGGCACAGCTGCGCCGCTGTGCGCCACGCTCCTGGGACCGGGAGGGTGATGTTGGAAAGTTGCGAAGCGAAGCGCTGGTACGCGCAGTGGGCTGCCCTTTTAAGCAGTGTTGGGGAACCTCGGCTGCAGGCGACCGACTCATCGGTAAAGATGCCTCGGAGATTCTCTTTCAGTCACCCTACGTGGGCCGGGGAATGTCGGGCGGTGCGCTCTTCAACGCCACCTGGGAAGTGGTGGGGATGGTCATCAAGCATGATCCAGGAAGGTCGGCGGCGATTCGGATTGGTGCGGTGAGCGAATGGGTTCGGGCGGTGCACCTGCCCGTCACGTTGAGAAGGCCTGCAGTGCCGCGAGCCGGCTATCGGACGACGATCGGCGGCGTGGTGCTGACTTCCACCTCCACCGCGCCGGAAGCCTTCGGAGAGTCGCGACTTCCCAGTGGTCGGGCTTCACTCATGCGGCAAATCTCGCCAGTACTCAACTGGCATCTGGCTGCCCTCCGGGTCGCACCCGAAAACCTGGCCGTGACCGCCGGCATGGTGGGGCTCAGCCTATGCATGAAGATCGGACGCTTCTGGGTTTTGCCATTTGCGGAGGCTGGATTTGGACATCAGGAGGCGCGGTTCGATCGAGGTGGCTATTACATCTCCACCACTGGTGGTACCCAGTACGTGCCATCCTTTGAGCGAGTCACGGGCGACGGGCTCGGTGCTGGTGCAGGGATGAGTCTTCAGGCGGTGCTGTTGCCGCCGGTCATATTTGAAGTTACCGCCGGATACTGGAGCTTCACCCGGCCGCAAAACGCCCCGAAGCTGACGAACGTCTTTGTGGGCGGCGGTGTCCGGCTGGGACTATAGATGTCATCCTCTTCTCGAAACCGGCGCCGGTATTCCGAGTTCCTCATAGGAACAGTCATCGTATTTCTGAGTGGGTGTAACGGGGAATTTCCTAACGAGTCGAATGCCCAACTGGACGTCCAGGCAGAGTCGGGATTCCAAGACACACTGACAGTTCGCGACACCAGCATCCTCCGCATTCGGGTCACAGACTCCAGGGGAGAGGTTCTCACCGGCATCCAGGTGGACTGGCGCTCGGAGAACAGTGACATACTCGAGTTGAAACCGGTCGAACCGGCTTCTCCCTCCAGGCAGGACTCTCTGGAGTCCCGATTGGCAACTCGAGTCATCGCCCACGCTCGAGGCGCCGTGCTGGTTTCAGCCAGTATCGACCGGGTAGGCGTCGATCGTGCCGAGTTTCAAGCCACGATGGTTGTCCGAGAGCGTTGGCTGTCAATCTCCGCTGGGGCGAGCCATACCTGTGCCATTGCTTCAGACAGCACCGCTTATTGCTGGGGAGCTGGGCAAACTGGTGCGCTCGGAAACGGTCTTCCGATCGACACTTCTGTTCCCAGCCCCGTCCTCACGATTGGCGGTATCAAGTTCCTCTCAATCAGTGCAGGTGAGGACAACACCTGCGGAGTAAATGTTCAGACCGTGACCTATTGCTGGGGCACTGGCTTAAATGGACGGCTTGGCAATGCCGACCCTTCGGGCCGCAGTCAACTCACACCCTCCCCGATCTCGGGTGGATCTACTTTTCGGACAGTGGCCGCGGGGCGCACCTCCTGTGGAATTGCCAATGATTTCACTGCCCAGTGCTGGGGGGACGACAACCTGCTGCAGCTCGGCTTTCAGCCTCTTCCCCTGGATCAGCTCGATCAGTGTGGTTCGACAGCATGCAGTTTGACCCCTCGTGCTGTGAGCTCCACGCCAAACTCGTATTCTCTGGTGGACGTGGGCGGGGTTCATACCTGCGCACTGTCACGCTCAACTCCCGGTCAAGCACAATGCTGGGGCACCGGTCTGAGAGGCGCCCTGGGTGCTGGGCCATCCGTTGCGAGCACCACGCCCATCCCAGTGTTGGGTGGACTCAGCTTCGGTTCGATCAGCGCCGGAGGGGAACACACCTGCGGAATTGTCTCAGGCAATCAAGCGATATACTGCTGGGGCAATAACAATCATGGTCAACTCGGGGATAACACACCCGACGACAAGGACTCGCCGACCCCGGTCACCGGAAGCCTCGCTTACGGGTCGGTCAGCGCCGGCCGTCAACACACCTGTGCGATCGGAACATCCGGCCCGGCGTACTGCTGGGGCCAGGATGATCACGGCCAGCTCGGAGACGGCTCCAGCGGCGATAGGCAGGCACCCGTACCGATTTCAGGAGGGCTGACATTCAGCTCGCTGAGCGCCGGAGATTCTTATACCTGTGGTATTGCGGTGGGCGGCGCCGCCTACTGCTGGGGAGGCGGAGCCTTTGGCAGGCTCGGCAACGGTTCGGCCAATGATAGATCAGAGCCGACCCGGATCTCGGAGCCGAACTGAGTCTGAGGCTGAACCGGTAATGAGAGGTCCTACCATGGCAAAGGCTTTCCCCGAAGTTACCGACCTGAGATCTCGCGGGTGCGGGTTGGCTCTGACCGTCGTTGCGATCGTATCTTTGAGCGCTGAAGGACGATCTCTCGCGGCTCAAGCTACATGCATTCCTCAAGCCACCGGGGTGCCGGCGATGAGCGGGGCTCCCGTCTGGTGGGACGCCGACGGAAACAGCATCATCCCGGAAATCGTGCATCCCGCTGGTTGCACCGGCGCCGGATGCCAGCCGGCCGAAATAGTCAGCCTGAGCGATCCCCGTTGGGCGCGAGCATCCAGCAGCTCGCGGGATCCCCAATATGTGGACTTCCGGGCCCTATTCCGGGGCGGAAACCTGTATCTGTCCTGGCAGGTGTTGCTCGATCCCGACCTGACTCCACCCACAACGGACCACGAGGATGCACTCTGGTTCGGCATCAAACAGAAATCCGGGAAACCGGCCTTCATCGTCAAGCTCACATTGAACACGGTGGCAACCGCAACTCAGAATGCATACCCTCGGCCTAACGACGGCGTGGTGTACTACGAGGTCGCGGCTCTTCAGAACACCGGCACCACCGCGGCTAATAGCAATTGGTTGCCGTTCACTCTACCCGGAAGCAACTGGGTGAAGGAAAAGACCAGGGTCTGGACCCGCTGGCCCGGTGGTCCCGGGACAACGGCTTCATGGACCTTTCAGACCGTGGTTCCGAAGAATGCCCTGGGACTGAGCTCGGGACTCGATTTCGACGACACGTTCGAGATGTGGTACGTCTATGTGGTTGACATGGGGGCCGCCGGTGTGGCGCAATACCAGGACCCCGATAGAGGTGTGGTTATCGGGACCACGGGAGCAAATCTTCCTAATCCCTGGATCTCTACGGACTGGCATCAGTTCAGCTTGGGAATCCCACCGCCGGGGATGACGTGTGCGGGGGACGTGTCGTTGACGTCGATGCAGATTGGGACTACCAACCCTATCGCGTCCAAGATTCTGTTCACCCCGCCCGGGAATCCGGATGCTCGCAGTCTCAGTAGCATTAGCAACACTTTCTTCGCCCGGCCTACGAACGAGCGACCCAGTGGCTCGGCCTCGATCGGTACCGGGGCAATAAGCGCCCGCTTCTACCTGGCAAACTGGGGCACGCAGGCTAATTGGAACGACCTGGGCTCCGGTACTACCATCGAAACTCTCTGGCGAGACATCACTCCAGGCCCCGCGCCCTCGAACGCCGCACCGATTCCTCCCGGCCCTGCAACTGCAGCTCAGGGCGTCCAGTTTCTTTGGCCGCCGATTCCGGATTGCGACCGTTACGATTATCTCCCCGATCCCTATCCCAACGGCCTGTCGCCCTGCCCTGTCGGCACCAAGCGGCGAGCCCATCAATGCATGCTGGTGGAATTGTTTAGCACGACTGCATCGCTCACCTTCGTCAATAAAAGCATTTATCGCAATATGGATATCGTGCCTGCATCCACCTTCACCCGTGCAGCGGACGTGAGTGTGGTAGGACTGACTCCGGTTCCGGACGGCCGAACCCAGCGCGATGTCTATCTCTTTGTCGAAACGATCAACATGCCGGCCCAAAGTGGCCAGCAGGAGGCAGGCAAACTGCGTGCGCAGCAGAGAGGGAGCCCACAAACCAGCGCTCAACTCGACTCGGTCATGCCGACTTACCGGATCTATGCTTGGCACACCACGGGCGACAGTGTGACGATGGGAGGCATCAAGCGCCCCATCGTGCGGGCCCAGAATTCGTTCGGGTATTGGGTTGACCACAGTGGGAAATTGCAGGGCTGGAGACATCGCCTGGAGGGAGCAAACCTCACCCGATTGGGACCGAACCTGTACCGGATCGCCGTATCCAACAACGGGGTTGCCACCATAAGAACCACCATCGAAGCTCTCGAGCCCAGGCTCTTTGCCCTCAGCCTCCACGCCGGCGTCAGCCTGCCGCACGGCAGCCTCAACACCAATTTCGATCCAGGCTCCGCCGTTACGATCGATGCCACCTACCGACTGAGCAGCACCTTTGCGATCGCCGGGTTGTTCGGCTTCCACCGCTTCAGCGGGGCCGGCAGCAGCGGCCACCTCAACCTGTATCACCTCTCCGGCAGCCTGCAGCGTTTCCTGATCTCCGGCCCCACGGCAGTGTTCATCGAAGCGGGAGGCGGGATTTACCTGCTCGATCCTGGCCCAACCAAGCCCGGCATCCATGCCGGCGCCGGACTGGAGTTCGAGGTGTCTCCGCGGGTCCTCCTCGGCCCATCGTACCGGCTGCATAACGTCTTTACCACCGGAGCGAACACCACGTTTTCCAGCGTTCAGGCAGGCGGTCGGATTCTGTTCTAAGGCCTGAGTGGCCGGGAGCGACGTATGCGAGCTGCCGTGATCCTGGTACTCATGACTGCGACCGCCTCGAGATCGGGAATGGCGCAACTGCCTATCCTCGAGAGCTTGTTCAAGAACGTCTCGGACGCCAACCTCTTCGGCACCGTAGCCTGGTTCGCCAATCGGCCTCCCACTCTTGCTGGCAGGCTGGACAACGGCGACCCGAAGTCAGGACCGATGCTGGGATTGGGGTTTGAGGTCTCGTTCGACGTCGCTGAATTCTCGCCTCGGAAGACCAGGGCTGGCACTAAGTCCGAACCGGCCACCCGGGATACGGTCGAAGTTCGCGAGCACCACGCTGATGGATCGGTGCTGATCTATAAACCGGTGAAGCCGAAGGAAGATGCGGAAAAGGCAGACCACCGGTGGCTGGCAGAGCTGGCGATCGGGTACACCGAGCTGCGCGGGTTCGAGTCCGCAGTACCGGGGCTCGACATCCGGGCGACGGTGCGCGAGCTCCCCGCGGTCTCCTTGTATCTCAATCACCTACCGCAAGGTCCCGACTCAAACAAGACGTTCAGCTGGTATCTCGGCTTCCGTACCGGTCTGGCCGACCTGCACGGCTTCCGCGGATACATCGGAGTGCCTAACGATGGTGTGGCCGATAGCATCTACGCTGGTGCGGGAACGACCTTTCAGTTCGGGGTGCTGGCCGGCGCCGTGCTGGACTTCGGTCCCTTGACGTTTTTTCTCGAGCCGTCGATCACTCGCCGGCGGTTCTCCAGCATCGAGTGGACCGGCATCAGCGGCACTGTTGCCGACGTCCTGCCTCGCGCCCTGGACATGACCACGTGGGGCTTCGCCGCGGGGGCCCAGATCTCGATCAAGTAGAATCCCGCACTGGCCTGAGCACCAGGTCCTGGAAGTCGAAGCTGAAGTCTACCTCTTCCGACGCGGGCACCAGCTTCAGCCGTTCCACCGTTCCATCCGGATTCAGCGAGAACGTAGCATAGGCATCGGCCCGGAGCTCGCGATCGCGCCAGCGGGCCAGAAAGGTGTCGTACTGCCAATGCACCAGATCGCCCACCAGCGCGGGCGTGTGGCTGAAACGGATCGAGAGTCCGTTCCCCTCTCGGGCCACCGTCACGTCGCCATACCAGGGATCCCGATAAGTACCGGCATATTTCGCGAGCGGAAGCGACGGTCCTGTGCTGGAGTCGCGGGCGGTAGCCGCTTTCTCTCGTGCCTGCCGTAGTTTCTGCCGGTTGCGCTCGCGGAGCTGCTGGAACAACCCGACGTAGTCGGGTGGCTGGGCCCCGAGGTAGTGATCCAGTACCCGATAGACGATCGACTCGAACGCCAGCCCCGATTCCTGATTGGTCAACACCGCCACGCCCAGCCGGAGATCAGGAATCATCGCCACCTTGGAAACGTATCCCGGCAGCCCGCCGGTATGCTGGCGGAGGATGTGGCCCCGGTAGTCGCGTACGCCGATCCCGAGCGCATAGCCGGATACGGTCGGCCTGAGGTGCACCAGTGCATCCATTCCGGCCGGCACTTCGCCGGTCGGCGTCGGAGTCACCTCCCGCCAGAGCTGTCTCGCGCTCGCGGGCGAGAAGAGCCTCGATCCGTCCGCCACCCGGCCGGAATCGAGCTGGACCATCAGCCACTTGGCCATATCGGCCGCCCCGGACATGATGCCGCCGGCCGGATTGGTGTTATCGCTCGCGAACGGATCGACCGGCCGGACGGTGTCGTTTACCTCCGCGTGGGTGCCGGCCACGTTTCCCCCGTGGGTGGCGCCCGAGTGCCGCACATCGCTGTTCGTCATGCCGATTTTGTCGAGAATCCGGGTCTTCACGAATTCCTCCCACGACTTGCCGGATACCGCCTCGATCACCTGGCCCGCCACGAGATACAACACGTTGTCGTAGGCGTAGGCGCTGCGGAACGAGGTGGCCAGCGGGATGTAGCGGATCCGGCTCGCAATCTCCTTGCGGTTATAAGTGGAGGGCGGCCACCACAGCAGATCGCCGGCTCCCAATCCCAGACCACTCCGGTGTACCAGCAGGTCGCGTATGGTGAGCTCATGAGTGACGTACGGATCCGCCATGGCAAACGCCGGGAGATAGTTGATCACCGGCTTGTCCCACTCCACCTTTCCCTCCTCGACCAGAATCGCCAGCGCAGTGGCCGTGAACAGCTTCGTGTTCGAGGCGATGCCGAACCGGGTCTGGGCGTCCACCGGGGTCGGGCTCCCCATTCGGCGCACCCCATAGCCCCGGGCCAGGACGACCTTTCCGTCTTTCACGATCGCGACCGAGAGACCCGGAACCGTGAAGGTCTCCATCACCCGCCGCACGTACTCGTCGAATTTGGGTGGCGGCTGCTGGCTTATCGCCCGAAGTGGCGCTGCAACCAGGAGAACGGCGAGTGCGCGAGTGAGCCTCGAGGTCGATTTCATGAGTTGCCGGCTGGGGTGAAAGGAAAGGCTGAGGTGAGGCTGGAATCTGTCGGGCCTCGTCGGGCCATGGAAGTGTTTCGACTGGCGCTTTTCATGGCCTCAGCTTGCGCCGCCTGCACTGCCCGGGCGCCGGTTGCCGCACCTTCCGGCGGTGGGTTGGCGGCCGCGGAATCGGTCTACGCCGACCTGCGAGACCTCCGCGACCGGCTCGATGTCGCAACCGACTTCGGCCGCGCCAGCCTTACTGCTGGCTCTCCGGCGGCGGCACAGGTGGCGGCGCACAACGCCCTCCGGGCGGAGGTGGGCCGGCGGCTGGCTGG
Organism: Gemmatimonadales bacterium; assembly: GCA_045803245.1. Classification (GTDB taxonomy): domain Bacteria; phylum Gemmatimonadota; class Gemmatimonadetes; order Gemmatimonadales; family GWC2-71-9; genus CAVVWJ01. The sequence continues at coordinate 1,665 of JBJMPK010000264.1, read as the reverse complement.
CATCGACTCGGTCTCCCTCCGGCCCGCCGATGCGCACGCGCTCGGCACCATGCGACGCACGCTGGAGCGCGACCTCAACCCCTTCCTACCATCGACCGGGCCGGCGAAGGATCAGGTGTGCACCATCGGTCGAGCCGCGGACGGGCTCGATTCGCTTCGGAAGCGGCTGTACGACTGTTATGGCTGGAATCAATCCCACGTAACAGTCGATCGGGACACACTCGATCGGCTCTCGATCCTGGGAGCGCTCGGTAAGGTCGACGACGAGAGCCGGCGCCGGCGCCTCTTTCTGGCGCTCGAGCCGGTCTGGCGGAGCGTCAATGGTAATGATGAGCCGGGCAGCCCTTATCGCCGTCTCATTGCCTTGGAGGCCAGAGGCCGCGATGAAGGATTGGCGGCCCAGATTCGCGCGTCGGGCGTGCCTCGCGACTCCCTCGAGCCCTGGTTGATGGCGGTCCTCACGACCTGGCGCACATCCAACCCCGACTCGCAGATCGAGCCCTGGAACTGGTATTACGCGACGGGACGCAGCAGCCGGGCGTTGGGTCGGCGGATCTCCCGGGAACGGCTCACGGCTCTCAACCGAATGGTCTACCGTGGGCTCGGCGCCGACCTGAGCCGGCTCGATGTGCGCTATGACCTGGAGCCGCGTGAGGGGAAGACGCCGGTAGCCTACACCACGTTCGGGGCCAGGCCGCGGTTCATCAACGGATCCTGGCGGGCCGGCCGGCCGCTGGTCCTCGCCACTTACCGGACCGGTGGTCTCGACAACCTGAACGAGCTGTTGCACGAGACCGGCCACGCAGTGCACATCGCGGCCATCCGCACCCGGCCGGCTTTTGCCGATTGGCCCGACAGCGATCCTTTCACCGAAGCCGTCGCGGATCTGATCGCCCTGGACGTGTACGAGCCGGCCTGGCAACAGCGATGGCTGGGCGACTCCGTGCCGCTCGCCGACGGGCTTCGAGGCCGTTACGGTGGGATCGTGATGGACGTGGCCTGGGCCGTGTTCGAGCTCCGAATGCTGCGCGATCCCGGCGCCGATCCCAATACCGTGTGGACCGGCTTAACCCGCGATTATCTCGGCATCCGCCCCCATCCTGAACTGTCCTGGTGGGCCATGCGCGCTCAGCTGATCGACGCGCCCGGCTACATGATGAATTACGCGGTCGGCGCCATGCTCAGCGCCGCGATCCGGGCCCGGACCCGAGAGCTTCACGGTGCGACCACGGCCGGAGACTCGACCTGGTATGGGTGGATCGCGCCGAGACTCTATCGATTCGGATTGGAGCGACCCACCCGTGAGGTCGTGGAGGAGTTTCTCGGCGGGCCGGTGTCGCCCGTGGCGTTGTTGGCGGACATGCGGCGGATGGCAAGTAGGTAGTCGCCAGCCGCCAGTCGCCAGTCACCAGTTCAAAGCGCGAGTTAGGGCCGGACCGAATGGATATGAGTGCGCCGAACCCTTTCGGCTGGTGACTGGTGACTGGTGACTGGTGACTGGTGACGGGCGACTGGCGACTACCTACTTGCCATCCGCCGCATGTCCGCCAACAACGCCGCGGGCGACACCGGCCCGCCGAGAAACTCCTCCACGACCTCACGGGTGGGTCGCTCCAATCCGAATCGATAGAGTCTCGGCGCGATCCACCCATACCAGGTCGAGTC
>JBJMPK010000263.1:0-5112 GCA_045803245.1 Gemmatimonadales bacterium | reverse complement strand
TCAAGGCGTTCTATCTCACGTTGGGCCAATACGACGCCATTGCGATCGCCGATCTGCCGGATGATATCGCCATGGCCAAGTTCGCGCTCGGCCTGGGCAAACTGGGGAACGTAAGAAGCGAGACGGCCAGGGCTTTCAACGAGTCGGAGTTCCGAAAGATCGTCGGAGAGTTGCCCTAAATTGGTTGGCACCCGCCGCTAAGTAGTGGAGCTCCTGCGCCGCCCGACACCGATCGAGCGGAGAAAAAGCCGGACGTACTGGTCGAGGGCCACATCCGGCTCGCTCCGGTACATGCCAGGCATGATGTCCCGGCCCATAGCATCGGCGAACAGCACGCCCATGAGCATGGTGGACGCGGCGACCTCGTCGAACTCGGCCTTGGCAACCCCGGTTTCACGAAGACGGCGGAGGTAACGACACAGCGACTTCGCAGCGCGAGCGGGAGGGCTGTCATCCCCGGCAAAGATCCCGGGGTGCTCCTCGATCTCGCCCATGCACGTCCGGATCAATGATCGACGCTCCCGCAGCTCTGTGATGTGAGCCCTGGCCCATTCCTTCAACTCGCGAGTGGGATCGCGGGGCGCTTCGGGGAGCAACTGGGGAACGTTGGACGATCCCGCTCGCGTGATCGCTTCGCGAATCAGTGCGTCTTTGGATCCGAAGTGGCGGAAGAGCGTGATCTCGTTGACGCCAGCCGCGACCGCGATGCGCCGGGTGGTGGCGCCCCGGTAGCCGGCCTCAGCGTAGAGTCTTGCAGCAGCATCTAGGAGCTGATCCCGAATGGACATGGGGGCCAGTATAGCCCAAAGTTGCGCTGTAAGCAAGTGGCTACTTGCACCACTACTTGCGCGGTTGGTGCTGCCTCGTTAGCGTTTTTGCGTCGCCCCACTAACGGGGCGGCGGTCGATAAAGGCAAACCCGTCGTGAGGCGGGGACGCAAAGCCAGGAGTCCTGGGCGCGCAAGCGATCAGGATGGTCCAGCTGCCGAAGCCGAGCCTTCAGCTCTCCCTTCGGCCTATCTCATCCGAGATAGGCGTTTCCGTCTCTGACCCCTGCACCTCGAGTTCGCAGTCGCCGCACCCGTGGCGCTGCGTTGACGATCGATCTCGAACGGGCAGGGTGCATCCACCCTCAGCGTCGGAGACACACATGCGCCGCAGTCTCGTGGTTTCGCTCGCCCTGCTTGCGATCGTCCGGTCGCCCGCGGTGGCCCAGTCCTGTCTTGGTATGGCGTCGTTTTCATCCGCTCCGGTCCAGGTAGCCGCCGGCGGGCAGTTCAGCAGCCCGGCGAATTCCTGGAATGCTGGCCTGAGCTATGGGCTTCCCTCGGGCTTGTTTGCTGGTGCGGACCTTTCCACCACCAAGTTCGACGGTGTCGATGCGAGCTCGTTGGGTGTAGGCGCCCACGCGGGCTATGAAATGTCCATGGGCAAGGCCGGACAGTTCCACGTCTGCCCCGTTGCCAGCTTGAAGCTCGGCATGGGCCCGGACATCGATGCAGCGAACCTGAACGGCTCCAGCACCGACCTGGGCTTCGGCCTGGCGGTAGGCACCTCGGTGGGCCAGAACCCCCGGATGCGCGTGCTTCCGACGGCGGGCCTGGGTCTGCAGTACAGCAAGATCAAGGCTGAGGATACCAGCCCGGGCGGCACCACGGCCGAGTTCTCTGAGACCTACCCGCTCGCCCGTCTTGGCATTGGCTTCATCTTCAATCAGCAGATCTCGGTGCGCCCGAGCGTCGACATTCCGATTAGCTCGGATCTGTATGAGACGTCCTTCGGCGTCACTGTTGCTTACAACTTCGGCAGCCGGGGCGTGAGCAAGGCCCCCCGCCGGCACTAGTCTCTTCGCAGTTGAGTGGACGGGGCGGGAGCGGCGAAAGCCGCTCCCGTTTCGTTTTCAGCTGCCGTGTCTCGCGACCGGCGCGGCGATTCGCAAGACGAGCACCGCTGCCCCAGGCTCTTGGGAACCACTGCCTCAAGTCGATCCCGCGATCGCGCACGGCACAGTTCTGGCCCACATCCACACTGGCCCCCCCCCCCGACACGATCGTACTTGGTGACTCACACCAACTCAGAGGGATCCATGTCTTCTTCAGCATCACGAGCCGGCGTGAGCGGGCTCCTGTTTCTGGCGCTCGTAACCCTGGGCAGCGGGGCCGCGACGGCTCAGGAGATGTATTCGGACGTCGAGTACATCTCGGGTCACGCCGATCTGACGGAAAAGCAGAAGGGCACGCTCTTGATCGGCGATTCCGAGCTCAAGTTCACCAAGAAGGACGGGACCCTGGTGTTCTCGGTTCCGCTGGCAGGAGTGACCGAAGTGAACAATCAGGTTGAAGTGAGGGATGCCAGCGTGGGCAAGAAGCTGCTCTTCGGGGGCTTGGCCGGGTCACGCAAGCAAGACTTCGTGCAAATCTCCTACGAGACCGACCAGCTGGCCGAAGGGATCGTATTCAAGGTCAAACAGGGGACCTCCACCGGCATCGTCGCCAAGCTCAAGTTCGCCGTCAAGAAGAAGAAGGGCGCGGCGCCTGCCGGCGCCTCCGGCGTCTCGCCGAGCGTCGCCCCGTTGCAGTGATCCAAGGTCAGCAGCGGCGCCGAGCCGATCGCTCGACGGCCGGCACATCTCTCCAACTGTGAAGAGGCGATACATGGGTACACTGCGGGCAACGGGGATCTGTGCACTCCTCGCGCTGGCGCTGGCGACTGCGGCGGGCGCTCAGCAGGCGCAGACAAGGCAAGGCTTCTGGATCGGCGGCGGCCTGGGCTACGGCTCACTGGGCTGCTATGGCTGCGACCGGCTGGGTGGAGTGAGCGGGTACTTGAAGCTCGGCGGTACCCTACGGCAGAACATTCTCCTCGGCGTCGAGACGAACGGCTGGACCAAGACTGAACTGGGCCAAACCATGACGATGGGTAACATGTCTGGCGCGGCTTACTGGTATCCGACCACCACCGGCGGCCTGTTCCTCAAAGCCGGCGTGGGCTACTCGGTGCTGGATGATAGCTTCGTGAGAGAGTCCGGCTTTGGCCTGCTCGGCGGTCTGGGCTACGACATCCGTGTGAGCCGTAACCTGTCGATGACGCCGGTGGCGAACTGGTTCCGCGGCGACTTTAACGCGGGTTCGCTCAACGTGTTTCAGATCGGTCTGGGAGTGACGTCCCACTAAGCGCGCCTTACAGAAACTGCCGTGGCCGGCAGGCCCACGTGCGTATCGCAAGGAGCGGCTTTCGGTAGCCGCCAGCGAAGTCCCTTCCGAACAACCGTTTAGCTCGTCAGCGAAATGGTCTGCATCTTGCTAGTACCGGCGCTGCCGCGACTTCGCGGTGCCGACAAAGGCAAACCCGTCGCGAGGCGGGGACGCAAAGCCAGGAATCCCGAGCGCTCCCATTGGAACGCCAAGGATCGTCCGGCTACCGAAGCAGTCTCCGGGCGTACCCATCCGCGACCCGGGCCGATCGCATCGACGGCCCGGCACATCTCTCTAATTCTGAAGAGGCGACGACATGGGTACACTGCGGGCAACTGGGATCTGCGCTCTCCTCGCGCTGGCGCTGGCGACTACGGCTAACGCTCAGCAGGCGCAGACACGGCAAGGCTTCTGGATCGGCGGCGGTCTGGGCTATGGCTCCTTGGGGCTGAGCTGCTCGGGTTGCGCCGATGTCGGTCGCGAGGGTGGGCTGAGCGGCTACGCCAAGCTGGGCGGCACGCTGCGGCAGAACATCCTGCTGGGTGTGGAGATGAACGGCTGGACCAAGAGCGAAGGTGGCGGGAGCGTCACCATGGGGAACCTCTCCGGTGCCGCGTACTGGTATCCGATGCCGACCAACGGTCTCTTCATCAAGGCCGGCGCGGGCTATGCCAATTTGCGGGCCGATGATGGCGTCACCACGGCATCTGACGGTGGGTTTGGTTGGCTCGCCGGCGCTGGCTACGACATCCGGATGGGCCGCAACCTGTCGATCACGCCGGTAGCCAACTACTTCCGCGGCGGGTTCAATAATGGCTCCGCCAACGTTCTCCAGATCGGAGTCGGCGTTACCTCGCACTAAACAGCGGCAAAGAAAAAGCGTAAGCGGGAAAGAAACAGCGTAAGCGGGGGGATCGGGGAAACCCGGTTCTCCCGCTCGCGCTTTTCTTTTCCCGCTCATGCCTTTCTTTTTCCGGTACCCCTCAACGGGATCGACGAATGGACGCCCAAAAGCTCCGTGCCCTTCAAGCTCCCCTGAAGCAGCAATACCGTGACGATCCCGGCCGGGCCATCGTTACTCTCCGGGCGTCGGGACGTCTGGACGGCTCCGGGGTGAGCTGCCGGGTCGATACCGGCCGAGCGCTGGTCGAAGCCGGCTTGCATCCGGCCACCGGCGGCTCCGGTCTCCAGGCCTGCTCCGGCGACATGCTCCTGGAAGCGCTCGCGGCTTGTGCCGGGGTAACGCTGAGAGCGGTCGCGACGGCGCTGGAGATTCCGGTCCACGGCGGCACGGTGAACGTCGAGGGCGACCTCGACTTCCGGGGCACGCTCGGCGTAAGCAAAGAGGTGCCGGTGGGGTTTCAGACCGTTCGGCTTCGGTTCGATCTCGACACCAGCGCCACCCCGGAGCAGCTCGATACCCTGCTCAAGCTGACCGAGCGCTACTGCGTGGTACTTCAGACGCTGCGTTCATCACCGATCGTCTCGGTTAGTGCATCACTCTGAGATCCAAAAAGCCTGCCACGGATGAACACGGATCAAATGCACAGATTGCTCCCTGACTCTAGGAACTCCATTACCCATTCGGAATTCAAGATGTTTTTGTTTAAAAGCAAAACCCATGGAGCTTAGTTCATATAGCACTGGGACTGTTCCGGTGTGCTGTTGAACAAAAGGTCCTGATGCCAGAGCGGAAACAGGAGTCCTTCGGGATAGGGAGCTATCCGTGCTTCTGATCCGTGTTCATCCGTGGCGTGCTGTTTTTTATCTGCGTATATCTGCGTCATCCGCGGCTAGTTCATTTGCGGTGCTCGCTCCTTCCCAAGCCCGAATCGCTCGCTCCAGGGCTTCCCGGGCAGCTTCGAGATCCAACCCTAACTTGTGCGCTATGGCTGAGCCGTCGGGCGTAGCGTAAAGCG
>JBJMPK010000262.1:0-5776 GCA_045803245.1 Gemmatimonadales bacterium | reverse complement strand
GGATCGCTGCCCCCGTACGCCGATAGGAGCCAACGTCAACGCCTACGGCTGCGTTGCCGGCCAATCCCCTGGGCGAGGCGCCGCCACGCCGGCACCGGCCGACACCAGCTCCAACCTGAGGCCCAGCCCCGCCCCATCGCCTCGTCCGGCGCCGACCCGGAGCTTTGATCTGCCGGGAGGACCCGCGCTGGTGCTGGAGGGGGTGACCTTTGATCCGGGAAGCGCCCGGCTGCAGTCGGGATCGTACGTCGAGCTCGATTCGGTCGCCAAGGTGCTTCTGGCGACTCCCAGCCTCGTGGTCGAGATTGGAGGCCACACCGATGACTCGGGGACCCCGGCGGACAACATGCGCATCTCCTCGCTCCGCGCCGAAGCGGTGCGAAACTACCTGGTGGCCAAAGGGGTACCGTTTCGCCAGCTGGTAGCGAGAGGATACGGGTCGACGATGCCCCGGACACCGGATACGACACCGCGCGGCCGCGCAGCGAATCGGAGAGTTGAAATCCGGCAGCTGCCCCCCGGGGAGCAATAGCCCACCCGGGTGCCTTGACCGGGTTCAATCGCGGCGTATGCTAATGCATACGCCTTAAATCCCTCAGGAGCCCACGATGGACACGCCGATCCGCATCGCAATGTTCGTCTCGCTCGCCTTGGCCGGAGCGGCACCACTGGTGGCCCAATCAACGGACGCAGCGGCAACTCCCAGTCAGCCCCCGGCCGCCAAGCCAGGAGAGGGAGCGTCCTATAGCCCCGAACTGGTCGCCAAGGGCGATGCGCTCTTCCACGGCTCGGCCAATTGTTACGCCTGCCATGGGAGCAAGGGGGAGGGACTCGTCGGACCTAATCTGACCGACGCCGAATGGATTCACAGCAAGGGGAGCTACGATGATATCGTGGCCCAGATCAACCACGGGGTGCCAAAAGAGGAATCCAAGAGCGGTATCGTCATGCCTCCCAAAGGTGGTGCAACCCTGAGCGACGATGACGTCAAGGCAGTCGCCGCATATGTGTACAGCCTGAGCCACAAGTAAGCCTCTTACATCGCTCCGCTAAGCGCACCGAGGGAGTACCACACTCCGAAGCCGAGGCTGAGAACGCCGAGCAGCGGCACCAGCTCGGTGAACCGGCGCTTCATCGCGCCCCGGGCCAGAGCGTGGCCGAAGGCCGTCGAGACGAAGGCCATCGAGACCGCGGTGGCGGCCGCAAATATCAAGAGGGCCAGCACTCCTTCCGTTCTGCCCGATACGGCACTGATAAGGAGAACGCCCACGCCGGCAGAGCCCCCGATTCCATGCACCAGTCCAATTCCGAAAGCGGCCAAGGGAGACCGGCCCATCCCCTCGGCATGAACGTGGACATGGTGGACGGGATGACCGGCCGATCCCCCGATGTGCTCGTGAGCGTGAGGATGGGCGTGCTGCACCGATCCGTGGCTATGGATATGTCCGTGGAAATACCCTCGATGCCAGCGCACCAACAACCGAATCGCGAGCGCCGCAATGATGAGCCCGATGGCAGTTTCTGCGGCGCGTTGGATGGGCTCCGGCAAGTAATGGCGGAACAGGACAACCGGCAGTCCGAAGATGAAGAGTGTGGTTGCATGCCCCAGACCCCATGAGAGCCCCAGCCGGGCGGCCCGTCTGGTTCCCCGCTCCTGGTCTGACAGCAGCAAGGTCGAAACCGCAGTCAGGTGGTCGGGGTCGGTTGCGTGCCGCAGCCCAAGTAGCAGAGCCACGACCAACGCCATCAGGCCGCTGCCACCGAGCTTAACGATCCAATCATCCAGTCCGAACATCGCGTTCTCCGTATCCCTAAAGTCGAGGCGGCTGAGAGATAGCCTGCCCGGGCGGGGCGCGCCACACCTGCCTAAAGACGCGGTCGAACATCACCGACCTCCTTCACGGCGTCCGGCTAACTTCCCCCCATGAGCAGCAACCGTCTGGCCGGCTCGGCGTCGGCCTACCTTCAGTCAGCCGCACACCAGCCGATCCACTGGTACCCCTGGGGACCCGCTGCCTTCGAGGCGGCGGCAGCGAGCGATAAGCCGGTGCTGCTCGATATCGGAGCGGTCTGGTGCCACTGGTGTCACGTCATGGACGGCGAATCCTACGAGGACGCCGGGCTCGCAGCATATCTGAACCAAAACTTCGTTTGCATCAAGGTAGATCGGGACGAGCGCCCCGACGTAGATGCACGTTACCAGCGCGCGGTGCAGAGCCTGACCCAGCAGGGGGGCTGGCCTCTCACGGCATTCCTCACGCCGAAGGGCGAAGTCTTCTTTGGCGGAACTTACTTCCCGCCCGACGGGAAGTACGGCCGCCCCGGATTTCGTGCCGTCCTGGCGAGCGTGCTGGACGCCTACCGGGACCGGCGAGATCAGGTGACGGCCCAGGCCGCAGCGATCCGCCGGGTGGTGGACGAGCACCTCGATGAAGGAGCACCGGGACCGGTTTCCGGAGCCCTGCTGGATGAGGCTCAGTCCCACATGGTCCGGTCCTTTGATCCGGTCAACGGGGGGTTCGGCAGCCAGCCGAAGTTTTTCCACCCCGGAGCCATCACCCTGCTGCTTCATCGGTGGCACGATCAGCCATCCGATCAGTTGCGGACCATCATCGACCGTACGCTTCAGGGCATGGCCCGAGGCGGCGTCTACGATCAGCTGGGCGGGGGCTTTCATCGCTACAGCGTCGACGCCAAATGGATCGTGCCGCATTTCGAAAAGATGTCGTACGATAATTCCGAGCTGCTGAAGGTCTACCTCGACGCCTATGCCCTGTTCGGCACCCAGGAATATCGGGACGTGGCGAGGGGCATCGTGGCGTGGGTGCGAGAGCTTGTGTCTGACCCGGACGGTGGCTATGCGGCCAGCCAGGATGCCGATGTCGGTCTGGATGACGATGGCGATTACTTCACCTGGACTCGGGACGAGGCCGCTGCCGCGCTCACCCCCGAGGAGCTCGATGTTGCGGGAGCATATTACGACATCGGCACCGCGGGCGAGATGCAGCACGACCCCGGTAAAAACGTCCTCTTCATTTCCGCTACCACCGCGAGCATAGCTGTCCGCACGGGGCGAAGCACCGAGTCCACCACACAGCTGCTCCGGTCGGCGCGGGAGAAACTGCTCCAGGCCAGGACAAGGCGGCCGGCCCCGTTTGTAGATCGCACCCGCTATACCAACTGGAATGCCATGTTGGCCTCTGCCATGCTCCGTGCCGGAACGGTGCTGGAAGACGAGTGGTCCCTGGCACACGCGATCCGGACCCTGAGTCGCATCAGACAGGAGAGCGCCACCCCCGATGCGGTCGCCCACACGCCGGGTGGGGTGACCGGGCTCCTCGATGATCAGGTGCAGGTGGCTGCGACAGCGCTCGACGCTTACGAAGTCACCGGCCAGCGGGAGTGGCTCGAGTGGAGCGAGCGGTTGATGGACCGGGTGTGGGCCGAATACTGGGACACCGAAGCCGGCGGACTGTTCGATACCGCCAAGGGGCGGGATAGCGTGGAAGGTCTTCTGCCGGCCCGCGCCAAGCCGGTGCAGGATACGCCTACACCCTCGCCCAACGGAGTTGCTGCTATCGTGCTAGCCCGGCTGCACGAGCTCACCTCGGAGCCACGCTGGAAGGAGCGCGGCTCGGCGCTGGCCGCTGCCTTCGGCGGCCGAGCTGCCGAGCTGGGGCTGTACGCCGCAACGTATCTCCTGGCAGTCGACTGGCAGGTGAACCCCGCATTTCATCTTGTGGTGGTCGGCGATCCCACCGATCCGACCACGCGGGAAATGCACCGGTCCGCGCTCGCCATCTTTCTCCCCCGCCGTGTGGTCCAACTTCTCCGCCCAGCGGAAACAGCCGGGAAACCGCTTCCACCGGCACTGAGGAGCATGGTCTCCGGCGCCAGAAGCCCTCGGGGCTACGCTTGCAGCGGATCCAGCTGTAGCCCACCGGCGGAGGATGCCGGGTCCTGGCAGTCCACATTGGAATCGCTTCGGAGCGCGGTACCCGCCTAGGCCCGGGTACCGCGTTAGATTAGCCGTTTGACTCACACATGAGGACACCCGTGGCCAAGAACGCGACCATCGAGACGAGCAAAGGGACCATCGTCGCCGAACTGTTCGATACCGAGGTGCCAGGTACCGTCTCCAACTTTGAAAAACTCGCCAACAGCAAGTTTTACGATGGCACCCGGTTTCATCGCGTGATCCCCAACTTCATGATTCAGGGCGGCGACCCGCTCTCCAAGGAGCCCGGTAATCCGCGGGTGGGCACCGGTGGCCCGGGGTACAAGATCAAATGTGAGACCCATCTGAACACCCACAAACACGCCACAGGAACGCTATCGATGGCGCATGCGGGCAAGGACACCGGCGGGAGCCAGTTCTTCATCACTCACTCGCCCCAGCCCCATCTGGACAAGGTTCACACGGTATTCGGCCAGGTGTCGAAGGGCATGGACGTGGTCAATCAGATCAAGCAGAACGACGTTATCACGTCCATCCGGGTAGCGTGACCTGCATCTCGATTTCGCTGTCGTCGCCGACTACGCTCTGATAGACCAGCAGGGCAAGCTCAGCGTGCTGGGCATGTTTCAGCATGTTTGGCTCTCCAACTTCCCCGCCGTATATCCCCGCACTCACCTGGTGCTCAGGGTCCGTGGCCGGCGCACGGAAATTGGCGTGCATACGATACGCATCCGATTCGTTGACGAAAGCGGAACTGAGCTCCTCGGCGGGGAAGGCACGGTCCAGTTCGGTGAGCCTCCGGCTGGAGTGGTCGATGTGGAAGCCGGTGCGGTGCTCGTGTTTGATGTCCCCTTCCCCCGCCCCGGCCAATACGCATTCGAGATCAGCCTGGATGGCGAGCCGGCCAATCGGGTCGCGGTATCCGCCGGATACCCGCAACAACAACAACAACAGCAGTGATTTGGACCCGAGACCGCGCGCTGGCGCTCATGCACGACTACACCCCTTCGGACGCTCTCCGAAAGCACATGTACGCCGTCGAGATCGCAATGCGAGCCATGGCGGAGCGGGCCGGGGAAGACCCTGACAGCTGGGGTTTGGTCGGCCTGCTGCATGATTTCGACTACGAGCGCTATCCCAATGCGGCCCACTCGCCCACCGAGGAACACCCGGCCGAAGGAGTCCGGATCCTCGCGGCCGCCGGCTTCCCGGAGCCGATGCAGCGCGCGATTCTCGGCCACGCGAATTACTGTGGGGTCCCGCGCGATACCCCGATGGCCCGGGCGCTCTTTGCGGTCGATGAGCTGGCCGGTTTTCTGGTTGCTTGCGCCCTGGTTCGCCCCTCCCGAAGTCTGCAGGACCTCGAGGTCTCCAGCGTAAAGAAGAAACTCAAGGACAAGGCTTTCGCCCGCGGCGTGAGCCGTGAAGACGTGGTCCGCGGCGCCGAAGAGTGGGGAGTCCCGCTCGAGGAGCACATTGCATTCATGCTGCAAGCCCTCCGGCCCCACGAGAGGATGCTGGGACTCGGGGGATCGTGACGGGCACACGGCTCATCCCGGCGGAGCAGTCGGTTGCCTGCGCTATCAACCGCGCGGCCGGAGGGCGGCCCATCCCCGGAAACCGGGTCGATCTGCTCATCGATGGGCCGGACACATACAAATCCATGCTGGGGGTGATCGCGAATGCCCGGCAGTGGGTTCACTTCGAGAACTACATCATTCGGAGCGATGCCGCCGGGTGGCGGTTTGCGGAGCTGCTTGCCCGCCGCGCCCGCGAAGGCGTCAGCGTGCGGGTCCTGTACGACTGGTTCGGCTCCCT
>JBJMPK010000261.1:0-8804 GCA_045803245.1 Gemmatimonadales bacterium | reverse complement strand
TCAGCGGCCGGATTCGCGAATGTGGTCCGTCCGTCGCTATCGATCAGCAACAGGGCTTCAGCCGCATTGGTGGCGATAGCGTCGGCCAGATTCAGTTGGTACTGCAGCAGCTCGTCGGATTGTTTCCGGTCGGAGTCGTCTCGAATGATCTTCGCCAGCCCGATCAACGTTGCCGATCCGGTTCGAAGCCCGAGCATCACCCCGTTAGCCCAGAACCGAGAGCCGTCTTTTCGAAGATGCCAGCGGGAGTCCTCGGCCCGGCCGGTCTCCATGGCAAACTTTTGCTCCCGCTCCGGCACGCCCCGGAAGATGTCCTCGGGCGTGAAGAGGATGGAGCCATGCCGGCCAATGATCTCCGGCTGCTCGTAGCCGAAGATCCGCTGGGCGCCCGCGTTCCAGCTCTCAACGACCCCGCCGAGGCTGAGGTGGAACACGGCGTAGTCGACAGTCGCTTCGAACAGGAGGCGATAGCGATCTACTTCCATGAGAGCCACTCAGCGAGAGGGTAGCGGATTCCGCCGCTTACACCGGGACCTCCGCAAGCTGGGGCAGCTCCCCCAGTCTGGCTGTGATGTGGATACCCACACAGAGCAAGGAGTTGGCTCGGATACCAGTTCCATGTGAATACCATCACAGACACCCGACCCAGGGCGCCCTATCCTTGTGGGTCGTGAGTTCAACGTTTTCTCAAGCTGGAGGTTGCTCCATGCTGGTATGGCTTGCTGTAATCTTGCTGGTGGCATGGCTGCTCGGCTGGGGCGTCTTCCACGTTGCCGGCGGCTTGATCCACCTCCTGCTCGTCGTGGCTCTGGTGGTATTCCTGATCAACTTCATCTCAGGACGGCGAGCGGTTTAGCTAGATGCATCAGAGGGGACTGCCATCCGGCGGTCCCTGTTGCATCAATTCGGAGACGGGCCTGGCATTAGGTTCCTGTCATGGTAAGTTGCGGCTATATCTGCAACTACCTGGGGAATCATGTCCGAGAGAGCTACTTATACCCCTGCTTCCGGATCCGCAGGAAAGGCACAAAATCAGACCATCCTCGTCGTGGATGACGAAGAGGGGCTGAGGCGTATTGTCTGCCGGACCCTGCAACAGGAGGGGTACGATACCCTGGAAGCGGCGCATGGAGCCGAGGCGCTGGAGGTCCTGGAAAAGGCCACCGAGCCGGTGGATCTTGTCGTGACCGATGTGGTCATGCCTGGAATGGATGGACGCGAGCTCGGGCGCCGCCTCACCCAACGTTGGCCTACCCTGCCGATTCTTTATATCTCAGCCTACGACGTGAACGATATCTTCCGCCGAGGTTCCCCCAGAAGCTCGGCGCCCTTTCTGCAGAAGCCCTTTCCGCCCGCCGGCCTCATCAGCAGCGTCAGACAGCTTCTAGGAAGCCGCTCACCCCGCTAATCCGACGTTCAGAAGTCGCTGTCAACATGCTCGGAGAATTCGCGCACTTGACGGTGATGCCGCTCACCGACTCGCCGTGTGATCAGGGCTAACTCTTCCGACCCTGCGGCCCAGGGGTGGTGGAGTGTTGGTAACGGTAGCGGGCCAGGCGTTCCAATCCCCTCAATTCCTGTACCCGACCCATTCCTGGCTCGCGGCCTCGCAGGCTGCGCCCATGAGCTTTTCGTGAATCGAAGGAGGAACGATGACCATAGCAACGGAATCCACCAGAAGGTACGGAAGCCCGGCCGGCGAGCGCCGGGTGGGCTCCTATAGCACAACCGGCGGGAATCGCCGCTGGACCGATCGACTGCAACCAGGAACCGGGGATAGCGCGCAGCGGCGTGCCCGAGGCCTGGGCTGGTTCAGCATCGGTCTCGGGCTGGCCCAGATCGGAGCGCCCCGCACCGTGGCCAGGCTGATCGGCGTCAATGACGACGATGAAACCAAGAACACGCTGTTCGCGATCGGACTGCGCGAGATAGCCAGTGGCTTGGGGATTCTCTCACGGCCCCGGCCCGCCGGGTGGGTCTGGTCCCGGGTGGGGGGAGACCTCATCGACCTGGCGCTGCTGGGTAAGGCGATGGGATCGGAGCGCAGCGACCGTGGCCGGGTTGCAGCCGCCACTGCGGCCGTGATCGGCGTGACTGTGGTCGACTTGCGGATGGGCCAGCAGCTCAGCCGCGAGTCCAACGGCTCGGGCGGCGTGCGCCAGCGGGCTCCCGGCCAGCGCGACACCCCCAGCCAGGGCGTCCAGGTTGTCGCGGCCATCACGGTCAATCGCCCGGTGAGCGAAGTGTACGGCTTTTGGCATAACTTCGAGAATCTTCCTCGTTTCATGGCTCACCTCGAATCGGTTGAAGTCCTGGGAGACAGACGGTCCCGCTGGAGAGCCAAAGCCCCCGCCGGAGCTAGCGTCGAGTGGGAGGCTGAAACGATCGAGGATCGCCCCAACGAGCTGATCTCGTGGCGTGCGCTCCCGGAGTCGTCGGTGCCCAACTCCGGCCAGGTTCGCTTCCGGGAAGCGCCCGGCAACCGCGGAACCGAAGTGACGGTCGAGCTCCGGTATCAGCCGCCCGGCGGGAAGGTCGGCGCCCTGATCGCCAAGCTGTTTGGCGAGGAGCCCAGCCAGCAGGTCAAGAGCGACCTGCGCCGGTTCAAGCAGGTCATGGAAATCGGAGAAGTAGTCCATTCAGATGCGAGTATCCACCGGGGACCGTATCCCGCCCAACCCCCGGAAGATCTCAGCACCGTAGAGCTCATCGGCAGCGCCGATGGTCAAGCCAATGCCAGGGAAGAGAGGAATCGATGAGGGCCAACTGCTGGATGGGCAAGAAGAGGGTACAGGTCGAAGAAGTGCCCGACCCCAAGATCCTGAACTCCCAGGACGCGATCGTGAAGATCACTTCGACGGCGATCTGTGGCTCCGATCTGCACCTGTTCAACGGCTTCATTCCCACGATGGAAAAGGGCGATGTCCTCGGCCACGAGTTCATGGGCGAGGTGGTCGAGGTGGGGCGCGGGGTCCGGAACCTGAAGATCGGTGACCGGGTGGTAGTCCCCTTCCCTATCTCCTGCGGCGCCTGCCTGGCTTGCCAGGCGGGATTGTTTTCAGTATGTGAGAACTCCAATCCGAATGCCTGGATTGCCGAGAAATTGTTGGGTCACTCTCCGGCCGGAGTTTACGGGTATTCCCACATGCTCGGTGGCTACGCCGGAGGGCAGGCGGAGTACGCCCGGGTGCCCTTCGCCGATGTGGGACCGCTCAAGGTGCCGGAAGAGTTGACCGACGAGCAGGTACTGTTCCTGTCGGACATTTTCCCGACCGGGTATATGGGGGCGGAGATGTGCGACATCGAGCCGGGCGACGTGATCGCCGTCTGGGGAGCCGGCCCGGTCGGCCAATTCGCCATCGCGAGTGCCTACTTGCTCGGGGCTGCGAAGGTCATTGCCATCGACCGGTTCGAGTACCGGCTCCGGATGGCCAAGGAACGGGCGAACGCGGCCGAGACGATCAATTACGAACAGGTCAGTGTCCGGGAGGCGCTGCTCGAAATGACCGGCGGCCGGGGGCCGGACAAGTGCATCGACGCCGTAGGGATGGAGGCCCATGGACACCCGGCCGTGTATGCCTACGATCGGGCCAAACAGGCTCTGATGCTGGAGGCCGATCGCCCCATTGCGTTGCGCGAGGCCATTCTGAACTGCCGCAACGGCGGCGTTGTATCGGTGATCGGGGTATACGGCGGATTCATCGACAAGTTCCCCATGGGCTCGGTTATGAACCGCTCGCTGACCATCCGCAGCGGGCAGTGTCACGTCCAACGTTATATGAAGCCTCTGCTCGAGCGAGTTCAGAATGGAGAGATCGACCCCAGCTTCGTCATCACCCACACCTTACCGTTGAACGAGGCTCCCCGGGGCTACGATATGTTTCTCAACAAGGAAGACAACTGCGAGAAGGTGGTGCTCAAGGCCTGAGCTCACGCAGGTAATGAACGGTGCCCCAGCGGCCGCACGGCCGCTGGGGCATTTCCTTGTTACTGGCGGGCCGCCCGCCCTGGCTGCATGTTTTGCGACAACTCACCATGTCCAGAGACTTCATTCAGTTGGGTCCATCCCCGATCGAGGGCACCGGGGTCTTTGCCAAGCGGGAGATCCCCCGTGGTACCCGGATCATTGAATATCTCGGAGACCACGTGCCCATCGGCGAGGTGTACCGGGTGAGCGACGCAGGCGGCCGGTCGCATGTCTACGCCTTCGCGCTGAACGAGACGACGGCAGTCGATGGAGCCCGCCACGGCAACGAAGCCCGGTTCTTCAATCACAGCTGTGAGCCCAACTGCGAGGCCTACGGCTTCGACGATCACCTCTACATCTATGCCATGCGGACCATCCTCGCCGGTGAAGAGCTGACCTTCGACTATCAGATGGGCCCCATCGATTCCGCCATCCAAATTGATGGCCATGAGGCCGCGTACCCCTGCAGCTGCGGTGCCGCAAACTGTCGCGGGACTCTTCTCAAGCGGCGGCACATTTTACCTGAAGGTCCGGGAGACGACCGATGAAGAAGACATCCAAGAACCGGTTCGCGCTGACCAGCATCATCGTCGGCTTGCCGCTGAGCACCACGGCATATGCCCAGACCCGAACCCCGTCGGACGCGCCGACCGTCGACCAGACCACGAGACCGGGAACCGTCACCCTGAGCCAGGACGTCTGCTGCAAGTTCGCCGAGCGATTTACCAAGGTCCGAGCCAGCTATACGCTCATCGGCATGGATGACGGACACCCGATTTATCAGAACGCGCGAAGCCAGTACTTCTACCTGGATGCCGCCACCGGAGATATGATCTTTGTCGAGCCGGTAAAATTTATGAAGCAGCGGGAAGGTGCGGCGAGGCAGGCTGTTCCGGTGACCATCCGGGGGATGGATGACGCCGGGCATGTCATCCAGACCAATAGCCGGGGCGAGAGCTTCTACCTGGAGCCGAGCACCGGGGATATGGTCTTCGTGAAGTAACAGCTCATTCCAAGGTGACCGTCAGGTAGCGCAGCTGCCCCTGTCTTCCGACATGTAAAATGACGGTGGAATCGGCGGCAATCTGGCCGATGGCAGTCCGCAGGTCCCCCAGGGTTCGGACCTGCACGCCGTTCACGCCGTAAATCACGTCTCCGGGCAGCGGCCCGGACGATTCCTGCGCATCCAGCGCCACTCCCGCTACCACAACGCCATGGGCATCCCGGGTACCGGGAATCAGTTGCGCCAGCTCGGGTGTGAGGTCGAGCCCGAGAATGCCGAGCCGGGCGATGAGGTTCTGCTCCGGGGTCACCATGTCACGGAAACGGTCGGCTTCATCCCGCCGCTCCACCACGGGCACCTTGAGGGTCAACCGCTGGAGGCCGCGGCCGAGCTCGATGTTGACCGCCTCACCGGGACGCTTCTGATAGAGAGTCACGTCAAACTGGCGGCCATTCTCCATCGGCTTACCGTTCACCGAGAGAACCATGTCGTTGACGCGGAGTCCGGCCTTGGCCGCCGAGCCGTTGGGGTAGACGTCGCCCAGCACGACTCCCCATTCGCGTGGCAGGCGGAGACCGGCCGCGAGCGCGGGCGTGACGGTCTGGGCGAAGACCCCGATCTCACCCCGCTGGACTCGCCCATGGCTCTTGATCTGCTGGTAGATGAATCGTACGATGTTGGCCGGGGCCGCAAAGCCGATGCCCTCGCTGCCACCCGATTGGCTCAGGATCAGCGTGTTGATGCCGACGACGAGGCCCTGATCCGTCACCAACGGGCCGCCACTGTTACCCGGGTTGATCGGGGTATCGGTCTGGATGTAGATCATGCGGTCTTCGTCCCGAAACTGCCGCCCCACGGCGCTGACCACACCCATCGTGACGCTACTGGCGAGTCCAAAGGGGCTGCCAAAAGCCAGCACCAGCTGACCGGGATCGAGCGAGTCCGAGTCGCCCAGCCGCACCACCGGAAGATTGGTCAGTGGCACTTTGAGGACGGCGAGATCGGTCTCCCGATCGGTTCCCACCAGCGTCGCCGGAACCTCCTGCGATACCGGCGCCAGCGCCGAGCGACCGGGCACACCGGTGGCGGCCGGCCGGGGGAGCACTACCACGAAGCGGCGGCCGCCTTCGATCACGTGCGCGTTGGTCACGATGAACCCGTCGGCGCTCATGACCACACCGGACCCGGTACTCCGCTGCGTCCCCAGCAAAGCAGACGGGCCGGTCGCACCCCCGGCGACAGGTCCGTAGGCCGCCACCCGGATCTGGACCACTGCCGGGGCCACCTTTGCCACCACTCTTTCGAGCGAGTGGCTCAGGGCCGCGAGATCGGCAGGGCGAGACGCGGTCTGGCCCGTCGCGGCGACCGGGCTCAGGAGTGCGATGGCGCAAAGGCAGAGGCGGATAAGGCGTATCATGTATGGTCGAATGTGAACGGAAATACCGGATTACGCCAGAATAGCGGAGCGGCGACCCGTCAGGATTCCTTCCCCCGCAAAGGGCACATTATTCTCCAGCGCACCTGGCGATACTCGGGAGACTCATGAACTTCGATCCTCTGCTGGCGTTCGCGTCGTTCGGAATAGGCATCGTCGTGGGACTCACCGGAATGGGTGGCGGAGCACTCATGACTCCGGTGCTGGTGCTCTTCTTCAACGTGCCGCCGCTCACCGCGGTCTCCAGCGACCTGGTCGCGAGCGCGGTGATGAAGCCGGTGGGCTCCTTCGTCCACCTGCGCCGCGGGACCGTCCACCTCGGACTGGTCAAGTGGCTGTGTCTGGGCTCGATCCCTGGCGCGTTCAGCGGGGTTCTGATCGCACGCTCGCTGGGCCACGGCCAACGGGTGCAGGACTCGATTCGCATCGCGCTCGGCGTCGCCCTGCTCCTCGCTGCCGCTGGTCTCATCGCCCGTGCCTATCTCCGGCTTCTGGAGCGCGCCCGCCGCCGCGACGGTCGAGGAGCCCCGCTGCCCCAGGGGCCGCCGTCCGTGAACCTGCGGGTGATTCCCACGGTAATAGTTGGGGCGCTCGGCGGTATAGTCGTCGGACTGACGTCGGTGGGATCGGGATCGTTGATCATCATCGCGCTGATGGCGCTGTACCCCCACCTCAAGGCCAACGAGCTCGTCGGCACCGACCTGGTCCAGGCGGTGCCTCTGGTTACCTCCGCGGCGCTGGGACACATCATCTTTGGAGATTTCCAGCTTCCGCTCACCACATCGATGCTCGCCGGCTGCATTCCGGGCGTCTGGGTGGGTGCGCAGCTGTCCGCCCGCGCCCCCGGAGGGTTGGTACGGCGGGCGCTCGCTTTCGTCTTGCTGGCCTCCGCACTGAAGCTCCTGAACGTGTCAAACGCCGACACCAGTCTCGCTCTGGGCCTGGTGGCTGTCTTTGCCCCCCTGCTCTGGATGCTGGTTCGGCGGCGTCACGGATTTCCGGCGCTCGCGAGGGCCGGCCGAGGCCGCGAGAAAAAACCGGATCCCGAACGGCTCCGCTGAATTTCGCCTCCGTTTGGCAGCCCACCAGCCCGCCGGGGCCACCGCTCGGGGGCTACTTCAATGCGATACATGGAGATAGATCACTGGCCCGGGACGTGCTTCTCGCCGGCTGCTTAGCCCAGCTCTGGGAGCATCGAAGAGGTATCGAGCGCAATCGTCCCGAGGGAGTGATGACCAAAGTGCCGGCCCAGCGAATCATGATCGTGGATGACGACGCAAGCATCCGCCGGACACTCCAGCTCATGCTCAGCCGGGCCGGTTACGAAGTCGTCCAGGCTCGGGATGGGGTGGAAGCCGTCCGGCTGTGGCGTGAAGTGGGCGGTGACCTGGTCATCACCGATCTTCATATGCCGGAAAAGGACGGCATGGAAACCATCGTCGAGCTGCTCTCGGAGGCGCCAAGCACCCGTATCATTGCGATGTCGGGGGGCGGCCAAACCAAACGGCTGGATCTTCTCGGCAACATGACCTTGCTCGGGTCGGTACTGACGATAGAAAAACCGTTCACCTTGAACGAGATGATGACGATGGTCAGCCGGGCACTCGCCGGGGTACACTAGCCCGGCAGGTACCAGTCTGAGTCG
This sequence comes from Gemmatimonadales bacterium, assembly GCA_045803245.1. Taxonomy (GTDB): domain Bacteria; phylum Gemmatimonadota; class Gemmatimonadetes; order Gemmatimonadales; family GWC2-71-9; genus CAVVWJ01. The sequence continues at coordinate 754 of JBJMPK010000261.1, read as the reverse complement.
AAGGCGATGATATTTTCCCACCCCCCTTCCACGCTCTACGCACGCTCAGGAACATGCTCATAGCCCAAAAAAGATCGCCCCGATGATCCCGACTATCCTGGTCATTGAAGACAATCCGATGAACCTGGAGCTGGTGCGCGACGTCCTGATCACCGCCGGGATGAAGGTGGTTGACGCGCCCAATGGTCAGGAGGGGCTCAAGGCCGCATCTCAGCTCCAACCTGACCTCATACTCCTGGATATTCGCCTCCCGGGGCTCGACGGATTCGCGGTACTGGAGCGCCTCAGGTCCGCCCCCGCCACCGCCTCGATTCCGGTAGCGGCCCTCACCGCCCAGGCCATGGTCGGAGACCGGGACCAGGCGATGGCCGCAGGCTTCAATGCCTACATACCCAAACCGATCGATACGCGAACCCTGGCCGATCAGGTCTGGGCCCTACTCGGCACCGATTATCCCCGGCGTTCAAGCGGTGCCGGCTCGTGAAACGGCCGGTGACGAACTTCGGCTTCGGGGCCGCGTTCTGCCTGCTCGCCTGGGTCGGCTGGAGGGCAAACCGCTCCAGCGTGGAAGCCCGGGCCTCGGCGCGGTGGGTAACCCATACCCACGAAGTGCTCGAGCGGCTGGGCACGTTATTGTCCTCGTTCCAGGACGCGGAGACCGGTCAGCGGGGGTACATAATCACCGGCAAGGATGAGTACCTCGAGCCGTACACTGCCGCTGGCGCGCGAGTAGGGGGGCAACTTGGCGACCTCC
>JBJMPK010000260.1:0-4622 GCA_045803245.1 Gemmatimonadales bacterium | reverse complement strand
GCACCTGGCCCTGCTCTCCCGGGTGCCTATTCCTTCCGGACAGGTCCACCGGATGGAGGCCGAGCGCCCCGACCGGGAAGCCGCGGCGCAAGAATACGAACGTGCGCTCCCGCCCCGACTCGATATTCTCCTCCTGGGCATGGGCCCGGACGGGCACACCGCATCGCTGTTTCCCGGTTCGGCCGCGCTGGATGAGCGGCACCGGCTGGTGGTGCCGGTGGTCGGACCCAAGCCGCCGGCCGAGCGGCTGACCATCACGCCGCCGGTGATTGCGGCGGCCCGGAAGGTAGCCGTGATCGCGACCGGCGAGGACAAGGCGGTCATGGTCGCCCGCGCCATCGAAGGGCCGCCGGCGCCGAAGATAGTCCCGGTCCAACTGGCGCGGCGAGGGGTGTGGTTCCTGGATCGGAGCGCGGCGGCGCGGCTCACGGCTCGGGGGGCGACGAGGTGATCGTGCTCGCCGGCGACGTGGGTGGCACCAACGCGCGGCTCGGCCTGGTCGAGCTGGATGGAGGCGGCGCACGGATCGTGCGGGAAGGCCGATATCCGAGCCGAGACTATCCCGGCCTCACCCCGATCGTGCGCCGCTTCTGCGAGGAAGTGGGAAGCCAACCCGATCGGGCCTGCTTCGGAATCGCCTGCCCCGTGGTGGGCGACGACTGCACTGCACCCAACCTTCCCTGGACCATCAATGCCCGGAAGCTGGCCCTCGACATCGGGATTCCCCGCACCACCATCATGAACGACTTCGTCGCGGTGGGGTATGGGATCGAGCTGTTGCGCCCGTCCGATCTCGCGACGCTGCAGGAGGGGATCCCGACACCGCAGGGGCCGATCGCACTGATCGGCGCAGGGACCGGACTGGGTCAGGGATTTCTCCTGTGGGAGGGGGATCACTACCGCGTGCTGGCATCCGAGGGTGGCCACGGGGACTTTGGGCCGAGCGGTGAGCTGCAGAGCGGCCTCCTTCGGTTTTTGCGCCGGCAATTCGGCCGCGTCTCCTGGGAGCGGCTGGTCTCGGGCCCCGGCATCGTCAACGGCTACCACTATCTCCTCGCCTCCGCCGTGGCGGCGGAGCGGACAACCGTGCATGACGAGATGGAAAAGGAAGATCCCGCGACGGTGATCATCCGCCACGGCCTCGCGAAGACCGATTGCCTGTCCGAACGGGCCCTGGATTTGTTCTGTGAGATCTTCGGCGCCCAGGCGGGGAACCTGGCCCTCACTACCGTCTCAACCGGCGGCGTGTACCTCGGGGGCGGGATCGCCCCCCGGATCGTAGAGCGGCTCAAGCAGGGGCCGTTCCTTTCCGCTTTCCGGGACAAAGGCCGGATGTCCGAGCTGCTCTCGCGGATTCCGGTGCACGTGATCATGAGCCCGACCGTGGGATTACTCGGCGCAGCCGCTGTGGCTGGAAGGATGGATCTGCTATGACCGCACGAACCACTCAAACCGCCATGCAGGCTCTGCTCCAACTGGGGCAGAGCGTGTGGCTGGACTATCTCCGCCGCGGGATGCTGCGCTCGGGCGAGCTGCAATCCCTGATCGACGACGGGCTGCGGGGGATGACCTCGAACCCTACCATCTTCGAGCACGCCATCGGCGGGAGCACCGACTACGACGACGAGCTCAGAAACCTCGCTCCATCGCCAAAGACCGACCTGGAGATCTTCGAGCTGCTCGCGGTGGAGGACGTCCGCCAGGCGGCCGACCTCTTCCGCCCGGTCTACGATGCGACCGGCGGCCAGGACGGTTTTGTATCGCTGGAGGTCTCACCCACCCTGGCCCGTGACACCGGGAAGACGGTGGCGGAGGCCCGGCGGCTCTGGAGGGAGGTGGACCGGCCCAATCTGATGATCAAGGTGCCCGGGACAAAGGAAGGCTGGCCCGCGGTCGAGCGCCTGCTCGCCGAGGGGATCAACATCAACATCACCCTCCTCTTCTCGCTCGAGCACTATCGCCAGGTGGCTGAGGCCTATGTGCGTGCGCTCGAGGCGCGCGCGCGAGCGGGCAAGTCTATCGACCGGGTGGCCTCGGTGGCGTCGTTCTTCGTAAGCCGGGTCGACACCGAGACCGATCGCCGCATCGAGGCCAAGGGCGGGGCTCTGCTCGATCTCCGGGGCCAGGTCGCGATCGCCAACGCGCAACTGGCGTATGTCTGGTTTCGCGATTTGCTGGAGAGCGCGAGGTGGCAACGGCTCGCCTCGACGGGCGCCAGGCCCCAGCGGCTTCTGTGGGCCAGCACCGGCACCAAGAACCCGAGCTACTCCGACGTGCTCTACGTGGACTCGCTCATCGGTCCCGATACCATCAACACGATGCCGCCCGCGACCCTCCAGCTCTTCCAGGACCACGGGACGGTGCGGCGTACCCTGCCGGAGGATGCCGGGTCCGCCCACTCGATCATGGAGCGTCTCGCGGCGGGCGGAGTGGATTTCGCCGACGTCACCCAGGCGCTGGAAGCCGACGGAATCGAAAAGTTCGCCCAGTCCTTCGAGGCGCTGCTCGGCGTGATCGGGAAGAAGCGGAAGGCGCTCGCCACCCAGGCGCCGCCCAGGGATTCGGCCGTAGTCCAGAAGCTCGACTCCGCAGTGGCCCGCGGGCTCGAGGCCATCGACGCGGCCCAACTCCCCAAACGCATCTGGGCCCGCGATCCGACGGTATGGAAGGAGGACCCTGACACGCCGGAGATCCGGGATCGGCTGGGCTGGCTCACGGTCGGGGAGACGATGGCTCAGCAGGCCAAGTCTCTCAAAGCCTTCAGCGACGAGGCTCGGGCGGAGTTCAGTCGAGTGGTGCTCTGCGGCATGGGCGGCTCGAGCCTGGCGCCCGAAGTATTGTGGCGCACCTTCGGTGCCGCCCCGGGATATCCCTCACTCCACGTGCTCGACAGCACCGATCCTCGGGCCGTACGGCAGGCGGACCAGGGCGGCGACCTGGCCAAGACCCTGTTCATCATCTCCAGCAAATCGGGAACTACCCAGGAGAGCGACAGCTTCTTCCGATATTTCTGGGAGCGCACCGGGGGACGAAGCTCGCAGTTCGTCGCCATCACCGACCCCGGCACTCCGCTCGAGCAGCTCGCCCGCGAGCGTGGCTTCCGGCGAGCCTTCACCAACCCACCCGACATCGGCGGCCGTTACTCGGCCCTATCGTTTTTCGGCCTGGTCCCGGCGGCGCTGATCGGCGTCGAGGTCGAGACCCTGCTGCATCGCGCGCACCGGATGGCGGAGGCCTGCGCCGCTTGGGTGCCGGTCCCGGAGAATCCCGGTGCGTGGCTCGGCGCCGTCTTGGGCGAGGGTGCGCTGGCCGGACGCGACAAGGCCACCTTCGTGCTCTCGCCCGGGATCGCGAGCTTCGGCCTCTGGGCCGAACAGTTGATCGCGGAGAGTACCGGCAAAGAGGGCAAAGGGATCCTGCCTGTGGCCGGCGAGCCGTTGGGGACACCTGGCGTATATGGTGAAGACCGCGTGTTCGTGTCGATGGCCCTGGGCGGCGAAGCCGATACGGAAAGCCAATCGCGTCTGGCCGCGTTGGAGCGGGCCGGCCACCCGGTGGTCCGCCTGACGCTGGAGGACCGTTACGACGTAGGACAGGAGCTCTTCCGCTGGGAGTTCGCCACGGCGGTGGCAGGTGCGGTTCTCGGAATCAATCCATTCGATCAGCCCAACGTCGCCGAAAGCAAGGCCAACACCAAGGCCGTGCTGGCGAAGCACAGCGCACCATCGCCGGCAGCCTCAGCGGCAGAAGTGAAAAGCTTTCTGGCCGGGATCAAGCCGGGCGAGTACCTCGCCATCATGGCGTATCTGCCGCCGACGCCGGAGAACGATCGCCGGCTCGCCGCTATTCGGCTCCGACTGCGCGACCGGCTCAAGGTCGCCACCACCCTGGGTTATGGCCCGCGGTTTCTGCACTCCACCGGTCAACTCCACAAGGGTGGCCGGCCGGTAGGGCATTTCCTTCAGATCGTAGACCGGGTGCAAGACGATCTGCCGATTCCCGGTGAGCCTTTCGGGTTCGGCGAGCTGGAGGCGGCTCAGGCCGAGGGAGATCTCGTCGCCCTGCGGGCCCGGGGCCGGCCCGCCATCCGGGTCGACAACCTCGCGCCGCTCGAGCGGTGACGATCACCCACATCTTTTTCGACATCGGCGGGGTCCTCGGCACCAATGGCTGGGACCGGGAACAACGCGCCGCGGCCGCGCGGCACTTCAGCATCGACGTGGCCGAGCTGGAGGATCTGCACGGCGAGGCCGTCGCCATGTTGGAGCAGGGCAGGATGCCGCTGGATGAGTACCTGCGGAACACCGTATTCAACCGGCCCCGGCCCTTCGAGGCGGCGGAGTTCAAGGCGTGCATGCTGGCCCAGAGCGCACCCTTTCCCGAAACGATCGACCTGGCTCGGGCGCTGGCGCACACCGGACGCTACCGCCTGATGACGATCAATAATGAATCCGATGAGCTGAACCGATACCGGCTGGAGCAGTTCGGTCTGCGCGACATTTTTGTCGCCTTCTTCTCCTCCTGCTGGCTCGGGCTCCTGAAACCGGCCCGCCGGATCTATGAGGTAGCCCTGGCGATCTCGCAGGCGGAACCGGACGCCTCGGTGTTCATTGACGACCGGG
>JBJMPK010000259.1:0-11622 GCA_045803245.1 Gemmatimonadales bacterium | reverse complement strand
GTCACAAGTTCGAGTCTTGTACCGCCCATGAGCGCCCTTAGCTCAATTGGATAGAGCATTTGACTACGGATCAAAAGGCTGGGGGTTCGAGTCCCTCAGGGCGCATGATGGCAATGGTGAGCGGTAAGCGGTAAGCGGTCAGCGGGTAGGTCCCGATGAGATCGCAGATTCTCCGGGGCTGTTCCCGCTCACTGCTCACCTCTTACCGCTTACGTTTTTGTAGTTGAGACGGGGCGTAGCGCAGCCCGGTTAGCGCGCCTGCTTCGGGAGCAGGAGGTCCCGGGTTCAAATCCCGGCGCCCCGATGATTATGAAAAATGCCACCCAACACCTGGGTGGCATTTTTGCCATCGAACCTTTTGTGCTAGGGCGTATACAGCTCGGTGGGATTCGGGATATCGCGATGTACCCCGTGTACCCCGCCCACTGCCAGGGGGGAGCCGCGGCCATTGCGGACGACCCGCACCAGTGCGTCATGGCCCCACGCGGGCGTGGCCTTGGTCTGCCACGTGTTTTGCGTCGCAGCTACACCAAGAGAGCTTCGCCCGATGGTCCCAGTCGAAAGTGCCGTGTCAAACAAAAAAAACGGCTGGCGAGCGCCAGACCGTTGAGACATGTGCTGTGTTGTAGCCTTTGCCGCTCTATCCTGGATTGCCTCAGATGGTGGGGCTGATCGCAATCTCATACCGCACCGGAAGCGGCTGCATCTGGTCGGCACCTTCCGCCATCTCGATCCGGAATTGCACCGAACGTTCCCACTGGCCGGCACAATGGGAGTCTTTCGCGACCGTGACGGCCGATCCGGCCTTGAGCTCCTGGAACTCCCCATTCACGGCCCGAACCCAGATCCGTGAGCTGGTAGCAGCCACAGCCCGGACGATGAGCTGGTAACCGGTGTTGGCGGATACCCCGACCGACACGGTAGCCTCCCGTACGGTGCCCATCCGAGCGGTCTCGCGCTGAGCCCCGACCGCGCTGATCGACCCCCGCGGGGAAACCCGCGCCACCAGCGCTATCTGGGTCATGTTGGAAGCAATCCCGACCTGGGCCTCAGCGGCGACGGGGGCCGAAGCCACCAGAAGCGCTGCCACCGCGTACCGAGCGAGCCGTCCCAACAGAGTTTGCATAGCCACCGGAGTCTCCCAGTTCAGGGTTTCCACTGGTACTCCTGTATGGCAGGGCGCGGGCCATCGGTTTGTAGCCGCTAAACCCTTGCGTCAAATGGGGTTAGAACCCATCACTGGGAGTCGCTTTTTGTACAACATTTTGACAGACAGCGTGCTTGTGAAATTAAGTACTTGGGCCGCGCGGGGATCGGATGGGTGCCTCGGAAGCGCCAAAAAATGAGACATGACGGGAGCCGATAATTGCCAGAGACTCGCAGCCCGCACTCCAGCCGCCGCCGCTTTATGCCATTAACTCCAAGTCAGTCCAGCAGATACGTATCTGGCCCGGGACCTGCCTGCGTCCGCCGCGTCGGGTTTCCGCTTCTCCCCCCGCAGCTTGGCCCGACAGTTAGCCACTTCCCGCCCCCATGGGACGTAGAGCGCAGGCTCTGAAGCCTGGCAACGCACGGAGCACGCTGACCAATGACAGACGCGAAGCTTTCCGGCCAGAGGAGCATAGACTCCGGCCACCGACTGAGGCTAGGAGCATGTCTGGCCTTGAGTCTCCTCGCCCTCACCACTCGCGCCGTAGGTCAACAGCCAGATACCCTGGCGCAGCAGCCGGACTCCGCTCTGTCCCCCGCCGACCTCAAGACACTGAGCGTAGAAGAGCTCATGAATGTGGTGGTGACCTCGGTCTCCCGGCGAGCTGAGCCACTCTCCCATGCCGCGTCGGCGATTCAAGTCGTTACCCAGGAAGATATCCGCCGTTCGGGGGCCACCAGCCTTCCCGAAGCCCTGCGACTCGCCTCCAATCTGCAGGTGGCTCAGGTGGATTCCCGCGAATGGGCGATCAGCGCCCGCGGATTCAACGGTACGATTGCGAACAAGCTCCTGGTCCTCATCGACGGACGCACCGTATACACCCCGCTCTTCTCGGGCGTCTTCTGGGACGTGCAGGACGTGCTCCTCGCAGACATCGACCGCATCGAAGTCATCAGTGGGCCTGGGGCGACGCTGTGGGGCGCCAACGCCGTAAACGGTGTGATCAATGTGATTACCAAAAAGCCTCAGGATACCCCGGGGTTGTTGGTGTCCGGTGGTGCGGGTGGGGCACTCGGGGGGTTTGGAAATGCCCGCTATGCCGGCACCGCGGGCAAGGGGCTGAGTTACCGGTTCTACGGCAAGGGCTTCGATCGAGACGCGTCGGTTCTACCCACCGGACCCGATGCAGCCGACGATTGGCAGATGGGTCAGGGCGGCTTCCGGGTCGAGTGGGAAAATTCTCCGGTCAATCACTTCAGCATCCAAGGCGACGCCTATGGCGGCCAGATGACCATGCCCGCTGGAAGCGACGCCTTCCTGAACGGAGGCAACGTAATGGGCCGGTGGTCGCGCACCCTCAGCCCCACTTCCGATATCCGGTTGCGAGTGTATTTCGATCGGACCTATCGAGACAATCCCAGCGTCTTTACCGAAGGCCTCAACACCTATGACGTGGAGCTTCAGCACCGGATCCTGCTCGGGCGGCGGCATAATGTGGTTTGGGGTTTGAGCTACCGGCTCCTCGATGACCACGTTCGTAGTAGTGGCTCACTGGCTTTTCTCCCGGCTGACATCGCGCGGAGCTGGTTCGGCGGATTCCTCCAGGACGAAATCACGCTCGTCCCCGAGCGGCTCACCGGGACGCTCGGCGCAAAAGTCGAGCACAACGAATACACCGGCTTTGAGATCCAGCCCAGCGGGCGGGTGAACTGGAGAATGAGCCGCTCGGGCACCTTATGGACCGCCGTGTCCCGGGCGCTCAGAGCGCCCTCCCGTATCGATCGCGACCTCTTCGTTCCCGGCCAGCCTCCCTATTTCCTCACCGGGGGTCCCGATTTCCGCTCCGAGGAAGTGATGGCTTACGAGCTGGGCTATCGACTCCAGCACCGGGCCCTGATGATGTCTCTGGCGACCTTTTATAATCGCTACGAAGGGCTCCGCAGTGTCGAGCAGGCCAATCCACCAGCGGCCTTCCCCCTCGTGATCGGCAATGGTGTGGACGGTGAGTCCTACGGTGCCGAGCTTACAGCGGAGTACCAGGTCGCGGATGCCTGGCGGATTCGGGCTGGTTACACCGAGATGCGGGTCAACCTCTGGGCCAAGCCGACCAGCACCGACCCCTCCGCCGGGAGCAACGAGTCCCACAGCCCCAATCGCCAATTCTCCTTGAATTCATCGGTGGATCTGCCGCTGGATCTGCGGGTCGACGGCGGCCTTCGGTATGTGAGCGAGATCGCCAATCAACAGTTGCCGGGTTATACCGAGCTGGACGCCCGGCTCACCTGGATCGCGACCGATCAGTTGGACCTATCCCTTGTGGGGCAGAACTTGTTACACCGCCGTCACGCCGAGTTTGGGACCCCAGCCACTCGCCGTGAGATCGAACGCGGCGTGCAGGGAGCGGTGCAATGGCACTTCTAAGAAGCAGGGCAAGACGCGGGCGGTGGTTCCTGGCCGCTGGCCTGGCGTTCCTGGCGGCTCGTCCGGCCGCAGCACAGACCGTGCGGGCGTCGGCCTCAGAGGTTCAGGCCGTATTTCTCTTCAATTTCGCCCAGTTCGTCGATTGGCCGGTGGAGGCCTTCCCTGATCCCCAGTCTCCCCTGGTGATTGGAATTCTGGGCCAGGACCCGTTCGGAACCTTCCTGGACCGGACGGTTCAGGGTGAGACCGTCCGCGGGCGACCCTTCAAAGTCAGCCGCTATCGGCGGGTGGAAGAGGTCAAGGACTGTCACATCCTCTTCATCAGCCGGTCCGAGACGAAGCGGCTGGATCCGATTCTCGCCGCCCTCAAGGATCGTCCGATACTCACCGTGAGCAACGGCGATGACTTTGCCCGTCCCGGCGGAATCATTCGGTTCCTACTCAACCAGAGCAAAATTCGTCTGAGCATCGATCTCGAAGCCGCGCAGGCCGCCAGGCTGACATTCAGCTCCAAGCTGCTTCGCTCGGCAGAAATCGTCGCGCCTTCGAGTCGATAACATGGCCTTCGGCGACTGGCCCATCCAGCGGAAGCTGACGGCGATGCTGCTGCTCATCAGCGGATTGGTCCTGCTGCTGACGTCGGCGGCTTTTATCGGCTATAAGCACTTGTCGTTCCGTGAGAGCACCCGAAACAGCCTGTCCACGCTCGGCCGCATCATCGCCGCCAACAGCACGGCATCGCTGGCTTTCGCCAACGAGGCCGATGCAAGCGAGATCCTTTCAGCGCTCCGGGCCGAGCCCCACATCGTTGCCGCGGCCCTCTATGATAGAAAGGGTCACCTGTTCGCCCGGTATCCGCACAATCTCTCCGCCGAAGCGTTGCCGCCGGCCCCGGAAAAGACAGGGTACCGCTTCGACCACGGGCACCTGATCGGGTTCCAGCCGGTCGCGGAAAGCACCAACCAGCAGCTCGGTACACTCTACCTCGAGTCGGATCTCAAGGCGCTGTATGAGACCCTGCGACTCTCGGGGATCATCACCGCCGCGGTGATGGCCGCGTCCTTGCTCGCCGCCTACCTCTTGTCGCTGGCGCTCCAAGGTATGATCTCACAGCCGATTCTCACGTTGGCGAAGACCGCGAGCGCCGTGTCGGAACGGGGGGATTATTCGGTGCGAGCCCCTGAAGTCGGCCGGGATGAGCTGGGAGTCCTGACCCAAGCCTTCAACCATATGCTGGGCCGGATCGAGGATCAAAGCCGCGCCTTGTATGACAGCAAGGAACGACTGGACCTCGCCCTCCAGTCTGCCGGCGTCGGCACCTGGACCTGGGATCTCATCACCAATCTCGTCGAGTGGGATGAATTCGTTCGCGGGCTGTTCGGAGTTCCTTCACATGCCCCGGCGGACCAGTATCAGGATGTCGTCGCTCTGTTGCATCCCGATGACCGGGATCGCATTACCAGGGAAATGACCGCATCGGTGGAGCACGATGTGCCATACGACACCGAGTTCCGCGTCGTGTGGCCCGACGGCACCGAGCGCTCGCTGGCCTCGAGGGGCAAGGTGTACCGTGATGCGGCGGGCAAGCCGCTACGCATGAGCGGCGTCTGTCTGGACATCACCGAACGGAGGTTGGCCGCGGAGCAGCGGCAGGCCCGTGAGGCCGCCGAAGCAGCCAACCGGGCCAAGAGCAACTTCCTGGCCAGCATGAGCCACGAGCTGAGAACTCCGCTCAATGCCATCATCGGATTTTCCGAGCTCTTGGAAAACCATACCTTCGGAGACCTGAACGAGCGTCAGCAGCGGTACGTGACGAACGTGCTCACCAGCGGCCGCCACCTGCTGCAGCTGATCAACGACATCCTCGATCTCTCGAAGGTCGAAGCCGGCCACATGGAGTTGTCGCTCTCGGAGTTCGACGTTCGCACAACGCTGGGCGAAGTGAAAACCATCGTCGGAACGCTCGCCATGAAGAAGCGCCTGGACCTCGAGCTCGAGGTCGCTGACCCGGTAACCACACTCGTGGCCGATCAGTCCAAGTTCAAGCAGATCCTCTACAACCTCCTGAGCAACGCGATCAAGTTCACGCCGGAGGGAGGGTCCGTACGAGTGACGGTGCGTCGCGTGCCTTCGATCCAGAACCAGGAAGGTGGAGCGATCGAGATCGCCGTCAGCGACACCGGGATCGGATTGAGGCCACAAGACCAGGAACGAATTTTCGGCACCTTCGAGCAGGTCGATTCGGCGTATGCCAGGGAGCAGCAGGGCACCGGACTCGGTTTAGCCCTGTCGAAACGGTTCGTGGAGCTGCACGGCGGTCGGATCTGGGTGGAGAGCGACTTCGGGAAGGGTAGCGTCTTCCGTTTCGTCTTGCCGCTTGTGGCCCGTGCGGCCCCTGAGCTCGCCAGCGACGGCACTGGAGCATCTTTCGCCGCCCAGGGAAACGGTCACCTGGTGCTGGTGGTAGAAGACGACAAACAGGCGGGAGAGCTCCTGGCTCACGACCTGGTTCAGGCTGGTTATCGCGTCGCCCATGCCACGACCGGACGGCAAGCCGTCGCTATGGCCCTGGAGCTGCGTCCCAGCGTCATAACGCTCGATGTGCTGCTCCCCGATCAAGACGGCCTCAAGATCCTGGCGCAGTTGAAGGCTCTTCCCGAAACCCGAGCCATTCCGGTCGTCATCGTGTCACTCACCGAAGGCCGGGAGCTCGGCTTCAGCCTCGGCGCGGTGGACTGGCTGGTGAAGCCCGCGAACCCGGCCGACTTCATCGCGTCGGTGCGCAAGGCCATCGGCGGTGCGGGTTCAGGAGCGGCAGCCACCGTCCTGGTGGTGGATGATGAACCCCCCACCGTGGAACTGTTGACCGACATGCTCCGGACCCAGGGGTTGCGAGTGCTCGCGGCTCATGACGGCCGGAAGGGAATCGCTTTGGCACGGGCCGAACGGCCGGATCTGATCGTGCTTGATCTCATCATGCCGGGATTGACCGGTTTCGACGTGGTGCAGGAGCTACGCCAGTCACCCGAGACTCGGGAAATCCCCATCCTCATTTTTACCGTCAAAGACCTCAGCCCGGACGAGCGCGAGCGCCTCAAAGGGAGCGTACAGGCCGTGGTGACGAAGGGAGCGGCCGGCGCCCTGCTTCACGAGCTGGCGCGGGTACAGGCTGCCAACGGCCGAAAGAGTGCCTTGCCAGACAAGGGCCGTCCGTGAGCGGATCCCAAGGGATGATATTGATCGTCGAGGACAACGCCCTCAACCTCGAGCTTGCGAGCGACCTGCTCACCGCCGCGGGTTATACCGTACGCCAGGCCCGCACCGGAGAAGAAGGCGTGCGGGCAGCGCTGGCGGAGACCCCCAGTCTCATACTCATGGACCTTCGGCTTCCGGGCATGGACGGCTTCAGCGCTCTCCGCCGACTCAGAGACGATCCTCGAACCGCGCATGTCCGGACCGTGGCGTTGACCGCTCAGGCGATGAGAGGCGATCAAGAAGCGGTGTTAGCCGCTGGATTCGACGACTACATCTCGAAGCCAATTGACACCCGCACCTTCTCCCAGACCGTAGCGCGGGTGCTCGGCTCGGCGGCTTGAGTCACGGCATGTCGTCTCCTGAGCCGGGAGGACTGCTGTGGCACAACGTGCGGTAAGACAGCCTCGATTCGAGAGAGCCCAGATCCTGATCGTCGATGACGAGCCCAGAAATGTTGGAGTCCTGACTCGCATCCTCCATAAGGCCGGTTACACGAATACCTTCGCCACCAGTGATCCGGTCGAAGGGCTCACGCTGTATGCCGAGTTGGACCCGGATCTTTTGTTGCTGGACCTCAACATGCCCGGGCTGGACGGCCTTGCCATCATGCAGCATCTCAAGCAGGCGGCGCCGCAGCATGGCTACCTCTCGGTCCTGGTCCTCACCGGCGATACCTCCAGACAAGCTCGACGCAAAGCCCTGGCCATGGGGGCTAAGGATTTCATCACCAAGCCGTTCGAAATAGACGAAGTGCTCCTCCGGATCGAGAATCTCCTGGAAACCCGCCAGCTGCATCGTGAGATCACGCGGCATAACCTCCTGCTCGAAGAACGAGTCCGCGAGCGAACTATCGAGGTCGAGGCGGCTCAGATCGAGACCCTCGAGTGCCTCGCGAGAGCGGCCGAGTTCCGGGACGACGAGACCGGACGCCATACTCAGCGAGTCGGCAAGCTCGCCGCGCTTCTGGGTGAGGCGATAGGGCTTCCGGAGGAAGAGATCGCGGTCCTGAGGCGAGCCGCCCCACTTCACGACGTCGGGAAAATAGGAGTGTCCGACGCCATCCTCCTCAAGCCGGGACCTTTGACCGATGCCGAACGGGTGGCCATGCAGAGCCATACCACTACCGGTGCGAAGATTCTGTCCGGAGGCCGCTCACGGGTCATGCGGGCGGCAGAAGAGATCGCGCTCTCGCATCATGAAAAGTGGGATGGGTCCGGGTACCCCCACGGGAAAGCGGGTGAGCAGATCGCGCTCTCGGCCCGCATCGTAGCCGTTGCCGATGTGTTCGACGCTCTCTCCTCAGCCCGGGTCTACCGGCCCGCCTGGCCGGTGGAGCAGGTACTCGCTGAAATCAAGCGGCAACGCGGGATCCACTTCGACCCCCTGGTGGCGGCCACCTGCTGGCGCCCCAACATCTTCCAGGAGCTCGTAACAATCAGCCGGGAAAGCGGTCCGGAGGCAGCTTTCCGGTGAAAGGGGATCTGGCTTACAGCCCTGCCCTTTCTGAGCCCCTACCTTGAGGCACACGCGATCTGGATCGGCCAACGAGGAGGGCACATGGGGAGGCTTCGGCGCAGGAGCGGCACGGCGACTGATCTTCTGAAAGGAGCGATCGCCGGTGCGGTGGCGACAGGGGTCATGGACAAACTCACGACGACGCTCTACGAGCGGGAGAGCCAGGCCGCACGACAGAAGGAGGATACCGCCCGGCACGGCCAGACAGCGTACGACGCCGCGGCCGAGAAGGCGGCCGGATTGCTGGGCAAGCGCCTCAACTCCGACGATCGCCACCGTCTCGGGAACGCGGTCCACTGGTCCCTTGGCATAGCCGCCGGCGCCGCCTACGGGGTGCTCCGCCACCGGATCCCCGGCCTCCGCCGAGCCGGTGGAGCAAAGTTTGGGACCACCTTTTGGGCGGCCATCGATGAAGGACTGGTTTCGGTTCTGGGGCTGACCCCACCTCCCCAGGCGTTCCCGTTCCAGACCCACGCCCGGGGGCTAGTGGGCCACCTGGCGTTCGGCATCGTCGCCGACCGAACCCTTCGGGTGCTCGACGCGGTGACCTGAGCCCCGCAAACCAAGTGCAGCTTCCCCCCGGGCTCCGCGGCCCCTAGTTTTCCCATGGCCGTGGGGCTTCGACCCCTCGCAATCATCGATCGCTATCGTGCTCCAGCCCCACCATCATTGCGCTCTTTGAACGCAAGTGGAGATCTCTTTGGGCCTGCCACCCATCACTCAGCCGCTTTCACCACCCGGCCGCTCGCCCTGGGTACTGCCGGGCACCATGGTCGCGATCACGATTCTGTGTCTGGTAGCCGCCGAGGCCTGGACCCATTGGTCGCGGCTGCTGTATGTCATTCCCTACACCTTTCTGGGAAACTCGCTGGCTCCGCTTCCCTATGACGGCGCCGTGGTTTACCTGGGCGGCCGGTACTCCCTCTGGATGATCGTCCTCACCGCGGTGGCCGCAACCATGGTCATCGAGTTCTGGAACATGGAGCTGCTGGCCCGGGTACTCGCGCGCGAAGGCACCCGGGGATTCCGGGACCATCGAGTCACCCAGTGGACCCTCGGCTGGTACCGGAAGGCTCCCTTCTGGTCGCTGGTGACCACCTGTGTCCTGCCCATCGTACCCCACTATCCCATGCGGTTTTTGGCCGTCCTGGCCGGCTACTCGCCCTGGAAATACCAGCTGTCGGTGATGCTGGGGCGGGGAGTGCGCTACGCTTTGCTCGCGAGCATCGGGGTTATCGTCCCCATTCCCGGGACCTGGATCGTGGCCGCGAGCCTCGTTGCTCTCGCCATCGGGGTCCGGGGCGCGCGCAAGATGAACCGGGTTCTTCCGCCGGCCCCGGCTCCCAGCCCCGACACCACGCTCCACGGGGGCACCAGCGTGGTGCCGGAGGCGTGAGGCGCTGCTTTCTTCTTTTGGTCGACGGGCTCCGTCCTGACGTTGCGGAGGCCCGCCTGGCCGCCGGCGACCTGCCGCACCTGGCGGCGATGCTGGAGGCCGGCGGGCGTACTCATGCGATTACCGGCTTTCCCTCGACCACCAGCGTCGCCTACCTCCCGTTTCTCACCGGCTGCGCGCCCGGGCGCTGCAACGTTCCCTCTATCCGCTGGCTCGACCGCGCCCGTTACGGCGGCCGCTGGTGGCGGGAACGCTCGTGGGTCCGGAGCTATTGCGGGCCTCAGGCTCGGCTGCTGGACAGCGACATCGCGCCGGACGTGCGTACCATCTTCGAGCTGATTCCGGACAGCATAGGCATCTTCACCCCCATCGCCCGGGGCCTTACGCCGGAACGGGACCCCTCCCGCCGGGAGCGCCAGCTCTGGGGCTCGGTAGCCCATTTCGCTCGCTGGCATCAACCCTCCGATGACGCCGTCGCTCGCCACCTGCTCCGAGCCGCGGCCGAGAGTCGGCGTTTCGTGTTCGCCCAATTCCCCGCTGTGGATGGGTACACCCATCAAACCGATCCGGACTCGTTCCCGGTTCGCCGGGCGCTGGCCCAGGTCGACTCCACGGTGGGGCAGCTCCGGGAAGGGCTTCGCCGGCGGGGAGAGCTGGAGGACAGCCTGATCCTTCTGGTCAGCGACCACGGTGCCACGACCGTGCACACCCACCTGGATCTCGCTGACTGGTTTCGGGCCCGGGGTGTTCCCACGCTCTCGCACCCTGTGATTTGGGAGCGGCAGCCGCGGGCCGCAGTCATGGTGGCCGGCAACGGATCGGCGATGGTTTATGCCCGGCCCGGTACCCGGCGGTTAGAGCGTTGGCCGGTGGAGCGGCTCCGGGATCCGCACACCTTCGGAAGCCGGGGAGATCTCATTGCGGCGCTTCTGGGCGAGCCCGCCGTTGCTTTCCTGGCAGCTGAGTCCGAGCATGGCGGACTGTGGATCGGAAACCGGGAGGGGGCGGCGAGGCTCTGGAGCGCGGGAGACGCGGTGACGTATCGTCCGATTTCGGGGGATCCGCTGATGGTCGGGCGGGGCTGGACGGCATCGAATCGCGAATGGCTGGATGCTACCTGGGATGGAGCGTTCCCCGACGCTGCTTTTCAATTGCTGGATCAGTTCCGCAGCCACCGGTCGGGCGATTTGCTGGTGATCGCGCGCGAGGGGTACGACTTTCGAGCCCGCTTTGAGATACCGGAGCACCGGGCCGGGCATGGGAGCCTGATCCGGGCGCATATGCAGACCCCGGTCTGGTCCAGCCAGCCGATTCCATCGGCCCCACTGCGAACCGTGGACCTGTTCCCAGCGATGCTGGAGTGGTTAGGGGAAACGATTCCGACGGACATCGATGGTGAGCCCGTCTGGCTACCTGGCAGGCAGACCCGATCGGCCATAAAACAGCGGGTCCCGGTTCTACCCGCCACTCGCCGAGGCGACTATGCTGGTAGCACCAATCAGAGTCCGTAGCTCAGTTGGATAGAGCGTTTGCCTCCGGAGCAAGAGGTCGCGCGTTCACGCGCCCGTAGACGGGCACCCGGCGCCGGCCACTCCGACTTGCTTCTACGGGCAGCTAAGCCCGTTGCGGAAAGCCCGTCGGCCAGCGACTTTTCCCCTCCCACATTCGGGTCCGTAGCTCAGTTGGATAGAGCGCTTGCCTCCGGAGCAAGAGGTCGCGCGTTCACGCGCCCGTAGACGGGCACCCGGCGCCGGGCCCACTCCGACTTGCTTCTACGGGCAGCTAAGCCCGTTGCGGAAAGCCCGTCGGCCAGCGACTTTTCCCCTCCCACATTCGGGTCCGTAGCTCAGTTGGATAGAGCGCTTGCCTCCGGAGCAAGAGGTCG
>JBJMPK010000258.1:0-6035 GCA_045803245.1 Gemmatimonadales bacterium | reverse complement strand
TACGGCTCGATCGCTTTCACCTCCCCGCGTGCCGCTCACGCAGTCGCCCGACGGATGAAGGAGTTGGCGGTGGGTTGGCCCCCCGTCCGCAGCACGCCGGTGGTGTGGGCCACTGGGCCGGCAACGGCAGCAGGGCTGGGTGGAGGCATGGGATCGGTTCGTCTCCCGGCCGGCCGCCGTACCGGGCGTATCGGCGCGGCCAGGGCGCTGGGAAGGGCAATGGTGGAGAAGCAGGCGAGCGGGCCGGTGCTCTTTCCCTGTGGGGAGTCTCATCGGGACGAGCTTCCGTTGGAGCTCCGAGCCGGTGGGCTCTCGGTGGATGAGGTCGTGTGCTATCGGTCGGTGCTTGCGGCCATAGCGGAGGCTCGCATGGCAGCCGAACGCGGCACCGTACTCGTGGTGACGAGTCCGAGCGTAGCCGACCTCGTGGCCCGTGCCTGTCCGCGCGGCACCCGGCCCGAGCTTCTAGCCGTCGGCCCCACCACCGCCGAAACCGCCCGGGCTGCCGGCTGGTCTCCGGCAGCGGTCGCGACCGAGCCTACCGCCCGCGCCCTCGCTTCCGCCATCAAGTCGCTGCTCCGAAAGCGCTGAAGTGGCGAGCGATCTTTTTTTGCGAGCTTGCCGCCGCGAGCCGGTCGAACGGCCCCCCGTCTGGATGATGCGCCAGGCCGGGCGGTACCTGCCGCAGTACCGGGCCGTGCGCGAGCGAGCCGACTTCCTGACCATGGTGAAAACACCGCAGCTTGCTGCGGAGGTTACCCTGCAGCCGGTCGATCTGCTGGGCGTAGATGCGGCAATAATCTTCAGCGACATCCTCGTCGTTCCTGCAGCCATGGGGATGCGGCTGACGGTCGAAGATGGGGTAGGGCCCCGCTTCGAAAACCCGTTGCGGTCGGCGGCCGATTTCGAACGGCTGCGCGATTTCCAGCCCGAAGCGGAGCTTCACTATGTCCTGGATGCTCTCCGGCTGACGGGGCGCGAGCTGGCCGGCCGGGTTCCCCTGATCGGATTCGCCGGCGCGCCCTGGACCCTCATGAGCTACATGGTCGAAGGAGGGGGATCCAAGACGTTCTCTCTGGCCAAGCGGCTGCTGGTGGAAGATGCCCGGCGAGCTCACGCACTCCTCGATCGGCTGGCAAGGGCAGTTGGGGATTTTCTGGTGGCACAGGTGAAGGCGGGTGCCCAGGCTATTCAGCTCTTCGATTCCTGGTCCGGCGCCTTGGGCCCCGCCGACTTCCGGGAGTTCGCCCTTCCGTACCTGGGCCGGGCGGCACGCGCGGCAAAGGGCGCGGGAGTTCCCGTGATCGTTTTCTGTCCGGGGTCGGGATGGGCGCTGGAGGAGATTGCCCGGGAGACCGGCGCCGACGTGGTCGGCGTAGACTGGCAGACCGATGCCCGCCAAGCCAGGCGGCGACTGCCCCCTGAGAATGTTGCGCTGCAAGGAAACCTGGATCCGTGCTGGCTCTATGCGGCACCCGGGGTCATCCGGGAACGCACTCATCGGATGCTGGACGATTTCGGCGGCCGGAGTCACATCGCCAATCTGGGTCACGGCATTCTCCCCGACGTGCCGGTAAGCCACGCGCAAGCGTTCGTCGATGCGGTGAAGGGGTGGCCTCCGCGGTGAGCGAGGCCTCCCGATTTCGCACCCGGGTTGCGGCCGAAATAGAGCGGCTTCACGACGAGGCCACCATACTCTTCACCTCGCTGGATCAGGGCGGAGCGTTCCGGGAGGACCACTGGGAGCGGCCGGCCGGCGGCGGGGGAGTGAGCCGGGTGCTCTCGGAGGGGGCCACCTTCGAGAAAGCCGGAGTGAACCGCTCGACCGTCGAGGGCACGCTGTTGCCGGCCCTCGCCCAGCGTATCGGCGCACACCCCACGGCGGCCGAGCCGGCCCGCTTCTTTGTAACCGGTCTCAGTCTGGTGGCCCACCCCCGAAGCCCCATGATCCCGACCGTTCATTTGAACGTGCGGTACTTCGAGATCACGAGCCCGCTGGGAGAGCCGGTCGACGCCTGGTTCGGCGGCGGAACCGACCTCACCCCCACCTACCCCTACCCGGATGACGCTGCCCACTTTCACCGGGCTCTCAAGGCGCTGTGCGCCCGGCATCAGGCCGCCTTCTACCCTCGATTCAAGACCTGGTGTGACCACTATTTCGTGAACACTCATCGGGGCGAGGAGCGCCGAGGAGTCGGCGGAATTTTCTTCGATCACCTACGCGCCGGGGAGAGCGGACTCTCGATCGAAAAGTTGCTGAGCTTCGTGGCCGAAGTGGGCCACGCGATGCCCGAGGCCTACACTCCCATTGTCGAGCGGCGGCGCGGTGCGGAGTACGGCGAGCGGGAGCGCCGTTTCCAGCTGGCCCGGCGGGGACGTTATGCGGAGTTCAACCTGGTGCACGATCGGGGGACCCTCTTCGGCTTGTCGACGGGAGCCCGCATCGAGAGCGTCCTGATGAGCTTGCCGCCGTTGGCAGCATGGGAGTACGCTCCGGTCTACCAGCCGAACTCGTTCGAGTCCGAGCTGCTTGCCATGCTGGAGCCCCGGGACTGGGCCGGATGAGGCGGTCGGCTTGTGGCGTCTCCCGCTGTGGCTAACTTATCCGGGTCCGGCCGTGCCTGGGGGCACCGACACTCTCCCCGTCGAATCCAAGGCATCAGTGCACGTTTCACCATCCGCGCCGCGGACCGGGGCGGGAAACGCCGTCATCTTGTGCGTCGAACGGGATCCCTACGTTCGGGAGCTTGAGACCTATTTCCTGACGGAAGCCGGGTTCGGCGTCACCTTCGCCGAAGATGGCCTGCAGGCGTTGGAGCTTGCCCAGCAGCTTCACCCTACCATCGTCATCACCGAGATCCTGGTCCCCAAGCTCGATGGGCTAGCGCTGTGTCGCCGGCTCAAGAGCGACCCCGCGACCAGCGATATCGCGGTCCTGGTCTTCAGCCTCCTGGCGGCCGAGCGGCGGGCGCAGGATGCGGGGGCCGACGCTTTCCTGAATAAGCCCTTAACGTCTCAAGGCCTGAAGGACGCCGTGCGTAGGCTGCTGGCCCGCAGGGCGGTGAAGGAGACCTTGCGTCATCCGTCACCGCTCTCCACGGAGAAACCCCAATGACGCCCCTTGTGCGGGTCAGCACCGGCCATCCAGAGGCGGACCGGATTCTCGACGGTGGCTTTCCCCTCAACTCGATCAACATTCTCATGGGCGAGCCAGGCACCGGCAAGACACTCTTTGCGGAGCAGCTGCTCTTCGCCAACGCCAACGGTGACCGGCCCTGCCTGTACCTAACCACACTCTCCGAGCCGCTCAGCAAGGTGGTGACCTACCTCCAGCAGTTCGAGTTCTACGACGAGAACAAGATTGGCACCACGGTTGTGTACGACGATGTCGGAGCGTTGCTGGTACAGGAAGGGCCCGATGCGTTGCTCACCCGGCTGCGGGAAGCAATCGAGACGATCGGTCCCAAGATCATCGTGATCGATTCTTTCAAAGCCATCCACGATCTGGCGACGTCGGAAGCTACGAGGCGGCGTCTGGTCTCCAATCTGGCCGGGCTTCTGGGCGCTTACGCGACGACCACGTTTCTAGTGGGCGAGTACCGGGCTGAGGATGTGGCCCTCTATCCCGAGTTCGCCGTGGCCGACGGAATTGTGGAGTTCGCCCGGCAGAAGCGCTCGACGACCGATGAGCGTTTCATGCGCGTAAGCAAGCTTCGGGGGAGCGGCTATCTCGAAGGCCTCCACGGCATCCACATCTCCGCGTCGGGCTTCGAGATCTATCCCCGATTAGTAAGCCCGGACATGCCCGAGATGTACAGCACCAATCGGGAGCGGGTTAGGACGGGAGTGGCGGGGCTCGACAAGATGCTCGAGGGCGGCCTGTGGCGCGGGAGTACCACCTTGATCGCCGGCCCGACCGGATCGGGCAAGACCACGATCGGCCTTCAATTCGCGCTGGCGGGCGGGCTGGAGAAGGAGCCTTCGTTATACGTAAACTTTCAGGAAAACCCGACCCAGCTCGCTCGGATGCTTCAGGGCATGGCGCCTCAGGCCTCCTCGCCGGCTCCTGACCTTCACCTTCTCTATGTGTCGTCGGTGGAGCTTCAGATCGACCGAATCATCGTGGACATTTTTCACGCGGTCGAGCAGCATGGTATTCGCCGGGTGGTCATCGACGCCATCGGGGATCTGGCCATGGCCGCCGCCGACCCCCAACGCATCCATAACTTTCTGTACGCTCTGGTGCAGCGATTCACTGTCCTTGGCATCACAGTGGTCTTCATTTTGGAAGACCTGGTGCACGGGCCGATGGAGGGCTCGGCCGGGCCGGCGGACTTCGCCCGTCTCAGCTACATGTGCGACAACCTCATCTTGATGGAAATCCAGCGAGGCGACCGGCTGCGCCGCCGCATCAGCGTCTACAAAACCCGGGGGAGCGCGCATGACGAGAGCACCCGCGACATGACGATCAAGACCACTGGAGTCCATGTCGAGTAGCACCGAGCGGCCCAGCGGCGCGTTCCGCGCCGAGCCGCCGGCCGTGGCCCTGCTTCGGAAGCTGACCCAGCTCAGTCGGGCGGTGGCTCAGGCCGCGTCGCTTGACCAGATCCTTCAGCTCGCCGCCAGCCAGGCTGCCGCCATCCTCGATGCCGATCGGACCCTGCTGATGTTGGTGGGGGACGACGGACTGGCCCATGTGCGGGCTTCGGAGGGTCTCGACTCAACCGTCACGGCGGGACTGACTGCTCCCCTGGACGAGAAACTGATCCGGAGCGTGGAGAAGGCTTTGGCGAGCAAGGCCGATGGCTCCTTCATGGCGGTGCCCCTGATCGTCCAGGGCGACGTGACCGGTCTGGTGGCGATTTCCCGGGAGGCGTCCGAACCCTGGTCTGCCGAGGAAGAAGCCGTTCTCGCGGCCATCGCCGACCAGTCCGCCGCACCGATCGAGATCGCCCGGCTCACCGAGGAGGTCCGCCAGGCACGGCTCATCGCGGAAAACGCGCGCCTGAGCCAGGCCGAGCGTGCCGCCCGCTTGGCGCTGGAGACGGAGCGGGTCCGCCTGGCCACCGTGCTCGACAACATGCCCGTGGGCGTGGTGCTGGCGGAAGCCCCCTCCGGTCGCGTCATCTATAGGAACCGGACGGTCAGCCAGCTGAGTGGACTGGACGATCCCAGTGATGCTCTGGGAAGTATCGCTGATTACGGCAGGCTCACCGGGTTGCACCCGGATGGCCGGCCGTATGCGAAAAGCGATTGGCCTCTGTCCCGGGCAGTCCTCCTGGGCGAGACGGTGAACGGGGAAGAGATCGAGATCGTACGTCTCGACGGCAGCCGCATGATCATCAGCGTGAACTCGTCGCCAATCCGGGACGCCGGCGGGACCATCATCGCCGCGGTCGCCGCGTTCCAGGACGTCACCCACCGGCGCCGGGTGGAACAGCATCTGCGGCAGGTGCAGCAGATGGATGCGGTGGGCCGCCTCGCCGGCGGCATGGCGCACGAGGCCAACAACCAGATGAGCGTGGTCCTCTCCGCCTCCGCCTTCATTCTGCAACGCCACGATCTGCCGGACAGCGTCAGGAGTGATGTCGAATCCATCAGGCGTGCCGCCGAACGAACCGCCACGGTCACCGCTCAGCTTCTCGCCTTCGGACGCCGCCAGATCCTGCGCCCCCTGGTCCTCGACCTCAACGAAGTGGTGCGCGAATTCTCACCGGTCCTGAGGCGCACCCTGGGCGAGGACTTCACGGTCGAGCTCAGGCTCGACCCGACGATCGGACGGATCAAGGCCGACCGGGGGCAGATCGAACAGGTGTTGCTCAACTTGACCTTGAACGCCAGGGACGCGATGCCCAGCGGCGGGCGGCTGATGCTGGAAACGAGCTCGATCTCATTGACGCCGGAATATTCCAGCATCAAGACCGACGCAGCGGTGCGGCCGGGGATATATGCCCTCCTGGCAGTCAACGACACCGGCGAGGGCATGGATCGGAGCACGCTGTGCCATGCCTTCGAGCCGTTCTTCACCACCAAGC
>JBJMPK010000257.1:0-20812 GCA_045803245.1 Gemmatimonadales bacterium | reverse complement strand
GGTGACCTACTCTGGCCTGAAAGGCACCGGACTACAGTATCCGGTGCTTTCTCCTGAATCCAAGGGCAGCTCCTTCCTGTTCAGCGATGCATTTCCCACCGCCGACGGCCGTGCCCTCTTCGTGCCCGTGGAGTACGTCGCTCCCGAAGAGTTGCCGGATGACGAGTACCCCTTCGTGATGAATACCGGACGTCAGATGTATCACTGGCACACCGGGACCATGAGCCGGCGATCGGCCGGACTCGATTCCAGAGAGCCAACCCCGGTGGTCGAGATCAACCCCTTCGACGCGCTGGAGCTCGGACTGGCCGACGGCGACACCGTCCGGGTGACCTCACGCCGCGGCTCGATGCTCATCGGGGCGCGACTGTCCGATCGCCAGGCGCGAGGACAGATCTTCATCCCGTTCCACTTCCGCGAGGCCGCCGCCAACCTCCTCACCAATCCGCTCATCGATCCATATGCCAAGATCGCGGAGTTCAAGATCAGCGCCGTGAAGGTCGAACCGGTTCGGGAGCCCGGGTTTGTCGAGATGGCGGTCGCGACCGACGGCAGAGATGATGGAGCCGATCCGGAGCCTGCGGTCCGGAGGACCGCCCCATCCAAGAGCCCGGCCCGTAAGGGCCGGGTGGGCCGCAAGCCCAAATGAATGATCCATGCCCGCCCATTGGGCGGGCGACGCAAAACCCGATGCGATGCTATCCCCCGTGTGCCACGGCCCGTCCTTCGGACGGGCTTATTCTTGATGATCTGGGCGTGGATCTCCAGCCGGCCCTGACGGGCCGGCCTCAATACTTGGCGCGGTCCTCCGGACCGCGAACTTCCCTGCCGCCCTTATATTCATCGCGTCCTAACCCCGAGTCCTGATGCGCGCCCTGGTCAAAGAGTCCGCGGCCCCTGGCATCGTCCTGCGCGAGGTGCCTGTCCCGCGCTACGGCCCCAGTGACGCGCTCATCCGGGTCCATCATGCCGGCGTCTGCGGCACCGATCTGCATATCTGGGAGTGGGACAGTTGGGCGAGCCAGCGGTTGAAGCCGCCCGTCATCGTGGGTCACGAATTCGCGGGGGAGATCACGGAGCTGGGCGCGGAAGCGGGGGCGTCGGGACTCCTCGCCGTGGGAGACCTGGTGACCGCCGAGGGACATGTGGTCTGCGGGCACTGCCTCCAGTGCCGGCTGGGCGACGGTCATCTCTGCCTGCGCACCCGGATCATCGGAGTGGACCGGGACGGTGCCTTCGCTGATTATATCGTCATGCCCGCCTCCAACGTCATCAAACTCGAAGGTATTCCGACCGAGATCGGCGCTGTGATGGACCCTCTCGGCAACGCCGTGCATACCGTGCTGGAGGCCGATGTGCCGGGCAGCACGGTTCTGGTGCTCGGCTGCGGGCCCATCGGCTGCTTTGCCGTCGGTGTGGCCCGCGCGGCCGGCGCGTCGCTGGTGATCGCAAGTGACCTGAACCCCAAACGCCTCGACCTCGCCCGTGCCATGGGAGCTCAGGTGACGTTGAACCCGCGACACGATGACGTGGTCGCCAGGGTTCGCGAGCTCACCGGCGGGGATGGAGTGGACCTGGTCTGTGAAATGAGTGGACACCCCAGCGGGCACGCTCAGGCGCTGGCAGCCGCACGCATTGGTGGACGAGTAAACCTGCTGGGCACACCCAGCCAAACCACCGAAGTGGATTTCGCGCGGGACATCATTTTTAAGGGGCTCACTCTGTACGGGGTGACCGGCAGGAAGATGTACCAGACCTGGCATCAGATGATCCGGTTCCTTCGGGCCGGACAAGTGAACCCCCGGCCGGTGATCACGCATCGCTTTCCGCTGGAGCGGATCGCCGAGGCCATTCAGGTCATCAAGGACGGCCAGGCCGGAAAGGTGATCCTGGAGGTCGGGGTATGAATCCGCTGCAGCGCCGGATCGAGCCGGAGTTGGAAGAGTTGGTTCGGAACGGCACGTACAAGCGGCTGAACTATCTCGAAACCCCCCAGGCTCCCCGCGTTCGGATGGAAGGACGGGGCGAAGTCATCATTCTCTCGTCCAACAACTATCTCGGTCTGTCGAACGAGCCGTCCGTGCTCCGGGCAGGGAAGGAAGCACTGGACCGTTTCGGCGCCGGCACCGCCTCGGTCCGTTTCATCTGCGGTACCTTCACCATCCACCGGGCACTCGAGGCGGCTTGTGCCCGACTGGTGGGAACCGCAGCCTCACTCAGCTTCGTCAGCGCCTGGAACGCCAATGAGGCGGTGCCCGGGACGCTCCTGACAGAGCAGGACATCGTCATCAGCGACCAGCTGAACCACGCATCGATCATTGATGCCATTCGACTTGCCAAGTCGATCACCAAATGCCAGAGCGCCGTCTACCGGCACGCCGATCTGAGCGACCTCGCGGAGAAACTCTCGGCCGCCCGGGATCGCCGGGTCAAGATGGTCATTACCGATGGCGTATTCTCGATGGAAGGGGCCATCGCCAAGCTCCCGGATCTGGTCGAGCTGTGCCGTAAACATGATGCTGTCCTGGTGGTGGACGACTCTCACGGCACCGGTGTGCTCGGCAAGAACGGACGAGGAACGGCGGAACATTTCGGGTTGACCGGCGAAGTGGACCTCATCACCTCGACGTTGGGCAAGGCGCTCGGCGGTGCGGCCGGTGGGTTCGTGGCGGCCACGGCGGCGGTCTGCGACTATCTCACCCAGCGGGCCCGCCCCCAACTCTTCTCCAACGCGCTCCCGCCGACGGTCGCGGCCAGTGCCCTGGCCAGCATCGAATATCTCGAGACCCATCCCGAGCGCGTTGCCACCCTCCGCGAGAGCGGCCGCTACTTTCGGGACCAGCTGCTGGGACTCGGGTTCAATCCGTTACCCGGTGAGACCCCCATTATCCCGGTCATCGTCGGCGAGACTGCGGCCGCCATCCGGATGAGCGACCTGCTGCTGGCCGAAGGCGTGTTTGTGACCGGCTTCGGCTTTCCGGTGGTCCCTCAGGGCCAGGCTCGAGTCCGGTGCCAGATCTCCGCCGCGCACTCTAAGGCGGATCTGGATCAAGCCCTCGCGGCGTTCAAAAAAGTCGGCCGACAGCTTGGGCTCATTTGAAGTCTAGAGTCAAGAGTCTAAAGTCCCGGGTCTAGGACATAGTCCAAGACGGTAGGGATGGGTACCGCATCCTCGACCCGGGACTCTTGACTCTAGACCTCGTTTACGACAGGCCCACTCCTTGCACTTCCCGCTCTCCCGACGGGCATGGGAGAGCCGGCTCGGACTCGGTAAGTCCTTGTCGGCAGCAAGAGTAAAAGGTCGCTTCAAGTTCTGATCCGACTCCCCTCCCGCACTTTCCCAGCATGAGTTCCCGCATTTTGACGTACCGTGCGAGGTCGCGCCCGGTAAGCGCCAGGAGGTCTGGCGCGGACACCTTACGGAGGCAGTTCCGATGCGCAAGGTCACCCGAAGCATCCCGGTCGCGGTCCTGGCCCTGTGCCTTGCGGCGGCCCAACTCCCGGCGCAGCAGCCCGGCAGCGGCAACTTCCAGTGGTACATCGGCGGTCAGGGCGGGATCCTCAACTTCGAAACGATCGAGGGCCGGCACACGATACCGCTTGCCGGAGGCCACTTGTTGGTCACAGCGCGCCGGACCGGCCTGCTGCTCTCGGTGGACGAGGGGCTGGGATCGAGCGAAGTCGGGGTCTATACCCTGCAGACGGTCGACGCGAGCGGCGCCGTGGTCCAGCAGCAGTCGGTTGCTGCCGGCTACAAGGACCTTCGGAAATACAGCGCCACGCTCCTCGCCTTTCCGATCAAGGGACCGGCGACTCCGTACTTCGGCATCGGCGTCGGAATACTCCATACCAGTGGCAACACCCCTGATGATGACTTCACCAAGAGCATAGGCAGCACTGGCTTCGGCACGGTGATTGGAGGTCTCAATTTCCGGGTCAGCCGGTTCAGCGCGTTCGGGCAGTACCAGCTGACCACAGCCCCCTCTGAGCAGATCATCACCCAGCGGTTCGCCGACGGCAGCAAGATGATCGCGTTCGGAAATCTTTTCACCGGGCCCACCCACACCTTCACGGCTGGCTTACGCTTCGGCCTGGGCAACGCGCGAGAGAGAGCAAGCGGCGGCGGATACTAACCCCCAGTCAACGATCTGGAGAACGAGACCGATGAACCAGCGAGGATCAGTGAACCGCCTACTCTCTATCAGACGAGTCCTTCCCATTGCCATCTTCGCCGCGGCGGTGGGAAGCTGCAGCGGTGGTGATCCCGTCAGCCCATCGGCCGGCGTACCCACCGCTCTCGTCTCGGTGAGCGGTGACGGCCAGGCTGCACCCGTGAGCACGGCTCTGGCACAGGACTTCGTGGTTCGAGTCGACGACAACGCGGGCAACCCGGTGGCGGGCGTGACGGTCACCTGGGCGGTTACCGCCGGAGGCGGCTCGATCGCGCCAGCGAGTGACCCAACCGATGCCAGCGGCTTGTCACAGGCGCGGCTCACGGTTGGCTCAGCGGCGGGCACCAACACCGCGACCGCTACAGTAGCCGGGCTCGGCAGCGTCACGTTCAACGCGAGCGGTACCTCGGACGGCGGCGGCGGGGGTGCCACCCCAAGCAACATCACCTTCCGCACGATCGACGCCGGCAGCTATCACACCTGCGCCATCACCCCGAAGGAGTTGTCCTATTGCTGGGGCTTCAATCAGGATGGCGAGCTGGGCACCGGCTCGACTGCGACCAGCATGGCTCCAGCGTCCGTGAGCGGGGGGCTCTCCTTCCGCCAGGTCAGCGGGGGCAAGTACCACAGCTGTGCGATCACGCTCTCGGGTGACGGCTACTGCTGGGGTTCGAATCTCGAAGGTCAGTTGGGACAGCAGGTCGATCTCAGGTCGACCACGCCGGTACTGAACAGCCGAGCCATCACCTTCGGCTCGATCAGCGTGGGTCGGGCGCACACCTGCGGGCTGACCCTCATCGGGGTGGCGTTCTGTTGGGGATCGAACATCGCGGGCCAGCTCGGCTTCGTGACCCAGACGACCAGCGTGGACACCGCCGGCTACGTGGGCCGGAGTCCCCTCTTCCAGCGCATCGCGTCGGGAGGCTTCCATAACTGCGGCCTGGACCTGGCCGACCAGGCTTGGTGCTGGGGATTCAACGACCAGGGTCAGCTCGGCAACGGCACCACAGCTACCATCCTCCCCGACACGGCCGCCGCGGCTCTCGATTGGGTTATCCCGGTGTCCGGCGGTATCGCATTCGACTCTATCACCGCCGGCTACAAGCATACCTGTGCCCTCACTGCCGCGGGTGTCGCCTATTGCTGGGGCGACAATACCTACGGCCAGCTCGGCGACGGAACGACGACCAGGAGTGTGGCCCCCGTTCCCGTGGCCGGTGGGCTCACCTTCATCTCGCTCAGCGCCGGCTTCTATCACACCTGCGGGATCGCGACGGGTGGTGCGGCATACTGCTGGGGTCGCAATACCCCCAACGCGGTACAGGAGAGCGTAGGAGGCCAGCTGGGTGATGGCACCACCACCGACCGTACAGCGCCGACAGCCGTCACCGGGAGCCTCAGCTTCCAGTCGCTGAGCGCGGGAGAGACAACCACCTGCGGAGTTACCACGAGCAGCCTGGCATACTGCTGGGGTGACAACGAATACGGTCAGCTCGGCACCGGCAACAGCACCAGTTCCCAGATTCCGGTGAAGATCATCAATCAGCCGTAAGGTGGGTTGGTTACCAAAGGCCAGGGCCCGGCGAATCCCGCCGGGCCCTGGCTATTTCAGCGATAGGCTCGAGAGAGCCAGGGTGAGCCGGCCACGATGAAACGAAGCGGCCAATCGGCGGCTTTGGTGATTCCGATCCTCGGGGTAGCGACCAACTGCCCTCCGTCATACCGGCGCGTGCGATGTACCAGCGCCGGGCTTTCGGCCATCCTCTGACCGTCCACCTCCCGCGATATCCCCAGCGCCTGGCACAACTTCCCGGGACCGGAGCAGAGCTGTCGATCCGACACCGGTCCCCGGCGCTGCCTCATGACCTCCCAGCCTTCCAGCGGCTCGAGGGCGCGAAGCAGCACCGCGCTTGCCAGCCCTTGTTTCTGACAAACCAGATTGGCGCACCAGTGCATGCCATAAGAGAGATAGACGTACCAGGAACCGGGAGGACCGAACAGCGCCTCATTACGCGAATTGCGTCGGTGCAGGTATCCATGGGACGCCGGATCGTCGTATCCGAGATACGCCTCGGTTTCAACGATACGGCCCGCGGTGAGCTCTCCCCCGATGGAGGATACGACCACCGCACCCAACAAGTCCGCCGCGACCGTGGCAGCCGGGCGCCTGAAAAAAGAGACGGGCAGCGTGGCTGCCCGTTTGATGCCGTTCATTCAGCCTTTTTCCTGCTTCGAGGTCGGGGTCGCCGGGCCGGGGGCGTTTCCCCCTCGTCCGGGGCCGGCTCGACGCTGGGTGCCGCGGGCGCCGTCGCACGCTTCCGAGACGGGCGCCGAATGCGGGGTCGCTTTTCCTCTTCTGCCTTCTCGGCTACCGGCTCGCTTGCCTCCGACTCGGGGTCAGCCGGCGGCTCGATCTGGACTACACCGATTAGAGGGATCTCGCCCGGCCGCAGGGGACTCCGAGAGCCCCGCCGAAAGCGTACCCCGAACCGTTGCCCATTTTCGCGGGGTCCGACCGGTCCGACGTCCGGAGCGGCAGCCGTCTCCACCACCGCCTCATCGGTAGGCGGGGGCGATGTTTCCTCCCGCGGAGCTGCCAGCTGCGGCAGGGGACGGAGCGGGGTTCGCTGGGACGAGATCTCGTAGTCGTCGTCTCCGATCTTGCGCACGTCAGCGACTTCAGCGTCGTTGGCCTGGCGCAGCAGTCGGGAAAACCGAGCTGCTTCCAGCAGCGGGTCCTCCCGCCCGTGCATGGCAATCATCCGAAGCCGCAGCGCTTCATGACCCACTGCGGAGCGGAATTCGGACAGTGCCTGCGACATCAGCTGGAAAGCGCGAGCGAGGGTAAGGGACCCCGTGCTCCGGTCCGCCCGGGCTGGGCCGCGCGGCCCCGTGGCTTCGTCCCTCTGATCGGAGCTCGGCCGATCCCGGTGATTCGCTTCCCGGCCGGACCGGTCACGCCCTCCGCGACCGCGCCGCCCCCTACCCCGCCGCCCGCCGTCTTCCCGACCATCCCGGGATTCGGGCTGCGGTCTGGGCCTGGCGGCCGGCGTTGCGACGACCGGGGCGGTGGAGCTCGGCGCCACCTCGTACTGGCCATTGTCCAGTTTGTTGATCTGGACTACACCCTTCTGGCCTGCCTCGATGACGAACTTGCTGAAGCGGTTGAACCCGGCGTTGCGTTCGTCGAAGTTGGCATCGATCTGTTGCATGACCTGCTTCAGCCGGTCGGAGCGCATTACGTCGCCGTTGCGAGCCATCTGAGCCACAGCCTCTGCCGCGAGCTCCCAGGGATCCCGCTGGGTGGACGGGGTATCCACCTCCTTGGTAAGCCCGGCGAGATCGTTGTACGAGTAGTACTCATCGCAATTCTGGATCAGCAGGTCGCTGGCCGACTCCCGTATGCCGACGCCGATCACATACTTCCCATACTCCTTGAGCTTGATGACCATGGTCGAGAAGTCGCTGTCGCCCGACAGGAGTATGAAAGTGCCGATCTCCGGCCGAGTAAACACCAGCTCGATGGCATCGATGGCCAGACGAATGTCGGTTGCGTTTTTCTTGCTCGAGCCGAAGGCCGGCGCGAAGATGAGGTCGATCGAGGATTCCGAAAGCGGTACGATGTACTGGGGGTAGCGCCGCCAATCGGCATAGGCGCGTTGGACCGCCACTTTACCCTTGATAATGTCGCTGTTCAGGAGGGTGCGAAGCTCTTTGGTCAGATCCTTCTGAATCCCGAGGGTGACGTTATCGAAGTCGATCAGTAGGGCGGCGTGTGGGGCGTGCACTGGGGGTTGGCTGACATGTCGGGCTGGCCGAATCAGCGGTCGATTCACGTAGGGCTCGAGTCGGGTTCACCGGTCGCGCGCGCTCGGGGGCGCCTGGCCGGACCCGGTGATCGGCAGGACGTCGTGGAAACGCGCGAGGTCAGGAACCTTGTAGGGTGGGGCCGCTCCCTCGCCGGCGCAACAGTGCAGCTGCGATGAAGAGCGAACCGTGGTCTTGCCAGCTTCATCCCGGGGAAAGCTCGGCGCCGGCCGGGTCGCCGACGCGCGCCATACTCACCCGGCACCCGGTCGGGATCAATTCTCCCCGCCGTAGCTCGGATAGCCGCTAGCACCAACAATTTATCGGGTTCAGCCGGCAGGTGGAAGGGGATCAGCCAAACTGCGGCTCACCCGCGAGTGGTAGGTCCAGCACGAAATAAAAGCGAGTCCCGTAGCCCGGAGCGGTCTCAACCTGCATCACGGAACCCATCGCCTCGACCAGCTTGCGGCAGATGGAGAGCCCGAGACCAGAGCCCGAAAAGGTGTACTCACCAGGCTTCTGCCGCCGCCGGAACGGCTCGAAGAGTGTGGCCATGGACTGGGGTGGAATGCCCCGGCCCGTGTCGCGGACCGAGAACTCGAGACAGCGGGCGGTACGGGGGACGGCCGTGACCTCAACGAAACCCTCGGCCGTGAACTTGAGGGCGTTGGTGGTCAGGTTGAGAAGCACCCGGCTCAGGGCCACCGGATGGCCGATCCGGAAATCGGCTTCGGGTGCCGTCACCTTGACGGTGAGGTTTTTCTCCTCGGCGATCGGCTGCACGATGTCCCGCACCGACTCGAGAATGTCCCGGACCGAGAACGGAATCGGATCGAGATCCACCAGGCGGTCGCCGCCACGAGCCAATTCGATGACATCGCTGGCCACGGAGCTGAGACCGAACGCGGCGCTGTAAATCAGGCCCAGCTGCCGTTCTTGAATCGGATTGACTGGCCCACTGCGGCCGCGCTGCAGGGTCTCGGCCAGGAACAGGATCGACGTGAGCGGCGAGCGGAGGTCGTGGGCCACCTCGACCACCAGCTCCAGACCGTCGGGCGCCGACAGCCGGTCGGTGAAGTGTTGGGCCCAGTCAGCCTCGAGATGCTGACCGACCACCTCGATCGCGTGGAGCACCCGGAGCAGCTGGGCTGGATCGGGGGGCGGCAGGTGCCGCACCCGGTCGAGGAAAGCGGTTCGGATCAAGCCCAGCAAGCGCCGGGAGAGTGCGTTGCGGGGCACCGAGCCGGTATCGGCCGGCACTCCTGCAGCCTCCTGCCGGATGGCGGCGGAAAGCTTTCCAAGGTGAGCGGTTGCCTCCTCCACCCCAGCGGCATGCTCCACCACCCGCTCCCACTCGGTCTCAGCCCACAGAACCGACCCCCGGAGCGCTTCCCAGAGCGCCGGCGAAATCGTGTCCGCTATGGCTCCGGCGGGATCCCAGGCCTTGGGCGGCACCTGGACTTCCTGCAGGATCCTGCGGCGTTCCCCGCTGCTGGAAGCGGGAAGGACCGTCTCCGGCGTCACACCATGGATCCCGGGGTATCGTCCCGCTGAAATTCGTGCTTGTCCATCAGCCGGTACAACGTCGTCCGGTCGATGCTCGCGAGGCGCGCGGCCTTGGACATGTTCCCCCCCGCTCGGCTGATCAGGCGAGTCAGATACTCCTTTTCGAACTGGACCACCACCCGATCTTTGGCCGGGTGGTAGGCCTCGTCCATGACGCCGGACGGAGCCGCATTCTCTGCCGGCCATTCGCCACCGTCATCGTAGACGGGGATGTCGTTCGGCTGAATTGTCTGGTCCGGCTCGGCCAGAACGGCCACATGCTCGATCACGTTCTGCAGTTCCCGAACGTTGCCCCGCCAGGGTCTCGAACGCAAGAAGGCGATACTCGCGTCGCTCAGGCGCGGCACCCGGTCGCCCATCTGACGGTGGCGCTGCCAATAGTAGGTGAGAAAATGATTGGCCAGCAGGGGAATGTCTTCCGGCCGCTTCCTCAGCGGCGGCAGCTTGATCGGGACAACCCGCAAGCGATAGAACAGGTCGCCTCGCAGCGCACCCTCATCCACCGCCTCCTGCGGCTCCCGATTGGTGGCTGAAATGAACCGCACGTCCACCACGGCATCCTGTTGCTCGCTGCCGACCCGCCGCACCACGCCGTCCTGAATGACCCGCAAGAGCTTCGCCTGGAGCGGCATGGTCATCTCGGTCAACTCGTCCAGGAACAGCGTCCCGCCATTGGCCGTCTCCAACAGACCGGGTTTGTCGCGGTCGGCACCGGTGAAGGCGCCCTTCCGATGGCCGAACATCTCCGACTCGAGGAGCGGTTCAGGGAGAGCGGCACAATTGATAGGCACCAGCGTCCGGCTGGCTCGCCTGCTGTTCTGATGGATGAACTGGGCAATGACTTCCTTGCCGGTACCACTCTCGCCGCTGATGAACACCGATGCGTCGGTAGGAGCGACTTTCCGGGCCAGCTCCACCGCTTTACGAAACAGGGGCGAGATGCCGATCAGGGCGATCTTGTCGCTGTGCCCGATCTGCTTCATGAGCTGGACTCGCAGGTCCTGCGCCTCGCGCGACATCATCACCGCGTGCGACGCCCGGCCGATGAGAACCTGGAGATGGGTCGCCGAGAACGGCTTGGGCAGGTAGTCCCAGGCACCCGCCCGCAGTGCCTCGATGCTGCTGGTGACGCTCGGATTGCCGGTCATCACCACCACGATGGTGTCCTTGTACGCCTCCAGTGTGGTCTGCAGGATTTCGAGTCCCGAGACCTGAGACATGTAGAGGTCGACCAGGATGATGTCGAACTTCCTTCGCCGGACCGTCTCGAGCGCCTCTTCCCCGCGGCCGATCAGGGTGACGTTGTAGCCATCCATCTGCAGCACGCTTGCGCAGCTCTCCCGCAAGGTGCGCTCGTCATCGATTACCAGCACCCGGATGCTGGCTTTGACTTCGCTGGGAATGGAAAGCGGATCTCGGGCAGCACTGTCGGACGCGGAAGGGATCTTCCGCTCCGTTTGAACCAGAGGATTGGCCATCCTGCACTCCAGGGGGAGACCGCCCGATGCGCGGTCGGTTTAAGTCCGGCCCAAATCGATCAGCCGCCACATACGTTGTGACACAGAAACCCGCCTCCGGGCGCGATTATGTGCCCTCGGACGCATAGCAGGAGTAACGGTTTTACCACAGATTGATGCAGAAGTCAAGCAGGTGAGGACGAAAGACCACATGTGAATCCCGTAAGTTGGGCAAAATCCGTAGGTTCCACTCTACACCTGTGGTGCGCGCTACCTAGGCTGGATAGGAGAGGGGTGCCTGCTCGAAAGCCCGCACCTGGTCTGAGTCCCCATCCCGCTTGAGCTCACGCAGCGCCGTGGTGGCCCGCAGGAGCAGCTCGACGGCGTCGACCGGAGACTCCGCAAAGTCAGGTACGGCGCAATATCCCGCCCGGACCCGCAGGCTGCGTTCGCCACCCCGCACGGGAATAGGAGAGGCCTCGATGGTGCCGCCCAACCGCTGGATGAGTCGCAGCGCCCCATCGCTGGTTGTGGCTGGCGCAATGACAGCGAACTCCGAGTGCCCCAGCCGGCCGATTGCGTCGGAAGAGCGGCCGGCCCGCCTGAAGAGCTGGCCAACCTGCTCGGCTATACGCTGGATCTCCTCATCAGGAGGCTCGTCGGGCGTCACACCTTCTGGCTCGGGAGACAAAACGATGCAGGCTAGAGGATCCCGGCGCCGGAAGGCATCAGCACCGATCTCGTGAGCCCGCCGGGCCAGGCCCCGCATGTTGTAGAGACCGGTACCGGAATCGAGCAGGCTTTCGTCTCTCAGGCTGTCCACCTCGAGCTTGCATTGCAGAAACGTCGCCAGCTTCAGGAGCAACGCCTCTCCATCGAGTGGTTGCCCCAGGAATTCCCAGGCGCCCGCGCGATATGCCTCGAGTCGCTGAGTTCGTCCGGATGGTCCTGAGGTGGTGATGATGATGGGGGTCGTGGCACTGAAACGGGGATCGCTGCGGAGCTGACGACAGACATCGAACCCGTGGACGTCCGGCATCTGGGCGTCGAGAATAATGAGGTCCGGCTGGGCCGTACGGGCCCGCTCCAGGGCTTGCTGCCCGGTATAGGCACGAACGACAGAGTAACCGCTCGGCCCCAGGATGCTCTCGAGTGAGCGCGCCGACCATTCCTGGTCATTGGCGATGAGCACGAGAGGCGTGGAAGGAGCCTTGTCTCGATTTACCATGCGTCTTTAGCAAGAGAGGAGGGAGCCGGTGCCGGGAGTTGGCCGTCAGATAGCAGAACTCGTGCGCCTTTGGGCAAATACATTAACGTGCTGCACCGCACCACTTTGGAGTCGGCTGGCCCGAGTCTCCCTCGCATCGATCGGTGGAACGGCGCCACAGTTTGGATGTTGGGATGCCACGGCACTTGACACCGTGCAGATTGTGGCAATTTAGCCGTGACCGCTGTGGTTCTTCAGCAACGCCCCGGCATAACCCCAGCTTTGGGAGCCACCGGGTGGTCCCGGCTAACACAGGCCCAAATAATCAGTTGGACCTCTCACCCGGGTTGATCAGTCGACGGCGCCGCAGCTCAAATTTACGGCGCCATCCTTGAAGGAAAGCCGGGGAATCCCGAACTCAACCGATCTTTTTCTGAAGATATCTGACGGATGCCAATCGAACCGCTGCCTCAAACTAGTCCACAAGACGCCCCCGTTGGTCCATCCGACGCCGCCGATCCTGAGTTCGACTCAGGTTCGACCGACTCGGCCGAGCGTCCGGTGGAGCTCTCGGAGTTCAGCCAGCGGCTGGCCAGCTTCGGTCTGGGTGAGGCACCGGATCCACTTCTGACTGAGGCGCGCCCCCCCGTGAAGCGCCGTTCGCGCTCCTGATCCGATTGCCACCCGGTTGGCGTGAGTGAGTCGGATCACAGGGATCTTTCCTGACGTGTATTAAGGTGGTTTCCATCCTGCCGCGACATTCTTTCCAGGTGCGGCCGATGGGACTAGGTGCTTTCATAAAACGAAGCTGCCATTCATCCTAAAGGTCTATAAGTCCGATTATGGGAATTGCTATGTCCGGGCTCCGCAGCAGCAACCCGTCGCTTCCCGCCGTTACGGGCGCCTTCGATCCGCCCCTCGCGCGTCCACGCTACAAGGACTACAGTGACCGGCGAAGCAATACGAGGACTGCCGAGTGGCCGCGCCGCTTCGTCAATCTGCTGCTGGCCTTGGCGGCTGTGGCCGTCACCCTGCCCGTCATGCTGCTGATCGCATTGTTGGTTCGGCTCACGTCTCATGGCTCGGTATTTTACACTCAGGTGCGGGTCGGCCTCGACCGGCGGCAGCCGATCCGGGGGGCCCAGAACCACCGCCGCGAGCGCGACCTCGGCGGCCGGCCCTTCACCATTTATAAGTTCCGCACCATGTGGCTCGACGCCGAGCACCACAGCGGCGCGGTCTGGGCCCAGCAGCGCGACCCCCGGGTCACCCCCCTGGGCCGGCTCCTGCGCCAGTACCGCCTCGACGAGCTGCCCCAGCTGGTCAACGTGCTCAAGGGCGAGATGAACATCGTGGGGCCCCGGCCCGAGCGGCCCACCATCTTTGCCGAGCTGCGCGAGCACATCGCCGAGTATCCCCTGCGCCAGCGGGCCAAGCCGGGGATCACCGGGCTGGCCCAGATCAATCACCACTACGACCGCTCCCTCGACGACGTGCGCACCAAGGTCCACTACGACCTGGAATACATCCGCCGCCAGTCGGTGGCCGAAGACTTCCGCATCATGCTCAAGACCGTCCCCGTCATCCTCCTCCGCCGGGGCGGCTGGTAGCGCCTGGCCCGCCTTTAGACCCGGGCCGGCTCCGGGTCTAGGGCCGTTGCGCAGGAGCCACAAATGGTGCCGCAAGACGGCCTGCGCTTCCATTCATTCGCCCGGCAATGCCCACCCGTTCGTTAGCTTTCAACAACTTAGTGGAGCACTCAGCCCCATTCCGGGCGGAACGACGATTGCTTCATGAACCAGTTTTTGAGCGTTCGCTGAACCCTTTTTCGAGGCCTGCACGCGTGCCTTCATCCCCCCAGGCAAACGACGACGACGGGCCCGCTTTGTCAGTGGTCGCCCCGCTCTATAACGAGTCGCCCAACGTGCAGCCCCTGGTCGCATGGATTCTCCAGGCCTTGGAGTCGTACCCGGACACGTTTGAGGTCATCCTGGTGGACGATGGCAGCAGCGACGACACCTGGAGTCAGGTCCGTGCCGCGGCCGCCGACCCTCGAGTCCATGGCCTCCACCTGGCAATGAACGTAGGCCAGACCGCGGCTATGATGGCCGGCTTCGATCACGCCGAGGGAAAGGTGATCGTGTCTCTCGATGGCGATCTCCAGAATGATCCCCGCGATATCCCGGCGCTCATTGCCAAGCTCGACGAAGGCTACGATCTGGTGTGCGGCTGGCGTCACCAGCGGCAGGACCAGCTGTTGCTGCGAAAGATCCCTTCCTGGGTGGCCAACCGGCTCATCCGCCGGCTGACCGGGGTCCCGATTACCGATAACGGCTGCTCGCTCAAAGCCTATCGCCGGGAGCTGCTTGACCGGATCCCGCTCTATGCCGAGCAGCACCGCTTCATTCCCGCCATCTCGGCCAGTGTCGGAGCACGGATCGCGGAAATGCCGGTTCGCCATCACGCCCGCCGGTTCGGCGAGAGCAAGTACGGCCTGTCACGCACGCTCAAGGTGCTGGTCGATCTGCTGACACTCAAGATGATCACTACCTTTCGTTCACGACCGCTGCTCGGTTTCGGGGTGGCCGCCTTCCCCGCTCTGTTGGTCGGCGTGGCCTTCGGCATCGTATGGCTCTTCAGCCTCACGCACTTCGGACCGGACAAGGCATCGGCACTGGTGTTCCCCGGGGCGGGACTTCTGGGAATCGGCGTGGCTTTCTATCTCTTCATGCTGGGATTGGTCGCTGAGGTTGCGCTCAACAGTGAACGCGGGCACATGAACGACACTCCAACCGCGTCCGAGGTTCACTGAGATGGGCCCACACGGGACTCTGATGAAACCGAGCGTAAAAACACCGGATCTCTCGTCACCGGCCAAGGTAGGATTGATCTCCGTCATCGTGCCGGTAGTGGAGCGCGCCGATGACCTGCTGGCAGTGTATCGGTCGTTCGCGAGCGAGTTGGAGAGCCGCTCCAGCCAATTCGAGTTTCTCTTCGTCTTCGATGGCCGCTTTGCGCCCCCGGCGGAGATCGTCACGCTGAGCCGGGAGAAAGAGGGAGTGAGAATCCTCCGCTTTGCCCGGGAATTCGGCGAGACGGCAGCGCTGCGCCTGGGCATCGAGAAGAGTCAGGGAGATCTGCTGCTCACCTTGCCGGCGTACTTCCAGGTCCAACCCCAAGGCCTTTCACTCCTGCTCGATGCCATTGCGGCTGGGGCGGATATGGCGGTCGCCAATCGCTCGCCCCGGCTCGACAGCTGGCTCAACCGGATGCAGTCGAGGGCCTTTCACCGCATCGTCGGTGGTATAGGCCAGCAGGAGTTTCACGACATAGCGTGCGGGGTACGGGTGATGCGGCGATCCGTCGCCGAAGCGCTTCCCCTTTACGGCGACCTTCACCGGTTCATCCCGGCGCTCGCGCTTCGGGAGGGATACCAGGTGAAGGAGGTCGCGGTTCCTCAGCACCCGAAGGATGCCAGAACCCGGGTCTACCGGCCGGGCGTCTACTTTCGTCGGCTTCTGGATATTGCAGCTTTCTTCTTCTTGGCCAAATTCACCGAGAGGCCCTTACGCTTCTTCGGGCTGGTGGGTTCGATTTTCCTGGCGTCCGGGACGCTCCTGAGCCTGGTGCTTCTGATTCAACGGGTAGAGGGACAGGGCATCGCGAACCGCCCCGCCTTGCTGCTGGCGGTGCTCCTGCTGGCTCTGGGAGTACAGCTCATCGGACTCGGGCTGGTTGGCGAAATCATCGTGCACCTGCGTGCGCCGCACCGGCGTGCCTACCGGGTTCGCGAGCGGGTTTGACCGGCATTAGCCTTCAAACAGATGTCGTCAGGCAGGAGCCTCTGACCCGGCGAGGTTTAGGATATCGGATTTGGACTACCGGCATGCGACGAGCACTCCTCACCACGTTAAGACCGCCTTCGATCGTTCCCGTCCGCGTGAAGGCATTCACTGCAAAGGCATCCCTGCAATGAGCAGGGTCGCGGGACCGGGCAGTTGAGAATTCTTATTCTCGCCCCGCACCCGTTCTTCCAGCCGCGCGGCACACCGATCGCAGTCAGACGAGTGCTCGAGTTTCTGAGCTCTCGGGGACACCAGCTAGATCTGCTGACATTCCACGAGGGCGACAACATCGACATCCCCAATTGCCGGATTCACCGAATCGCCGGCCGGCTGGGGATCCGGAACGTCCGCGCAGGCTTCTCGTTCAAAAAAGTGGTTTGCGACGTTCTCATGTTGGTGAAATGCGTCCGCATGGTACGCAGGAATCGGTACGATCTCATCCACGCAGTTGAAGAGTCCGCATTTATCGCCGCCGCCATCCAGAGGCTCACCGGCATTCCCTACATTTACGACATGGACTCGTCGCTCGCCGAGCAGCTGGTAGACGCCTATCCGGGACTCCACTTTGCCTTCTCGACCCTCAGGCGATGCGAGGCCATCGCCGTGCGTCACAGTCTCGGCGTGCTCACCGTGTGTGCGGCGCTGGAGGATGTGGCCCATGGACACGCCCCGGACAAGCTGATTGGCCGAGTCGAGGACACCACCTTGCTGGGGCCGGAATCACCGCGTTTCGGCGACGGCCATAGAAACAACCGGGCCTTGCCGGGAGTGGGGCCTCACACACCGGTGGTGATGTACGCGGGCAATCTTGCGCATTATCAGGGCATTGGACTCCTGTTGGACGGTTTCCGCCATGCCCTGAGCCGGGTACCTGACGCCCAACTGATCATCGTGGGAGGTCTGGAGAAGGACATTGCCCATTATGGCCGGAGGGCGCTGCAACTGGGGGTTGAAAGCCACGTACACTTTCTCGGACCTCGTCCGGTGGAATCGCTGGAGAGTCTCTTCCGCCGGGCGGATGTACTCGTATCTCCACGCATCAGGGGCCTGAATACGCCGATGAAGATCTATTCCTACCTGGACTCCGGCACGGCGGTACTGGCCACCCGCCTGCGCACGCATACCCAGGTGATGGACGACCGGATCGCCTACCTCGTCCCTCCTGAGCCGGAAGCTCTGGGTGATGGCTTGGCCGAGCTGCTCAGGGATCCTGTCCTCCGGGAGCGCTTGGCGAGTCAGGCCAAGGCCTATGTACAGCAGGAATTCACTCCCGAAGCTGCCGAGCGGAAGCTCAGCTCTTTCTACAGCATGATGGAATCGAAGGCGAGCGGTGTTGCGTGATTAGGCAATTATGGCGCTCGCCCACCCTCCGGACCGTGGCAGTGTACGGTGCCTCGGGATTGGGATTCGCGGGGGCCAACCTGCTCCTCGCCCGCCTCCTGCCGACGCCGGAGTACGCAGTCTTCACCCTCGTCATCGCACTGGCCAATCTCGGGTATTCGTTGGCCCCCGCCGGCGTGGACGGGATCGTTAACCGCCGGCACCTGGATGCGGGCCCGAGGCTGCTGCGTCGTACCCTGGGTGCGTCGCTGCTGATTGGAGTGCCCTTCGTAATCGCTGCCAAGCTCGGCTATCAGGTGAGCACCCTGATGACCCTGATCCTGTTCGTCTCGACCGTGGCCGGCGGGGCCATGGCGGTAGCGGGAGCCCAGTTTCAAAGTGAGCGGCGGTACGGCATCTCACTGGCGTTGACGCAAAGTCCCAACCTCGCTCTCCTGGTTGCCGCACTGGCTGTGATGGCTTTTGGCGACCGGCGGGCCTGGCTTCCTCTGTCGATCTCGATGCTCGGCTTTCTGGTCGCAGCCGTCTACGGCTGGTGGGTACTCTTTCGCGAGCGCGCCACCAAACCGGTTCGTGGCAGCTGGTTTCCGTGGGGAGAGGCGCTTTCGTTCGCCGGTCTCAACGGGGCGGGACTGTTTCTGATCCAGCTAGACCGGCTGATCATTCCCCATGTTCTCTCGCTCCATGACCTCGCCACTTTTGGGGTGTTGGCACCGATCGCCGGCTCTCTCTTTCGTGTGTTGCAAATGGGCGTGGGTTATACGCTGGTTCCACGCCTGCGTGCCCCGGGCACCGTGCGCGACCGGCGGGAGCTGATCGCCCACGAGGCCAAGCTGGTCGCCGTCCTGGTAGTCATGGGCTCAGCGACGCTCTGGTTAGTCACGCCGTTGATCGAGCGCTGGATTCTTGAGGGTAAATACCAACTGACTGGCCCACTCTTGTTTGCAGCCCTGGTCAGCGGCGTAGCCAAGATCATGGACGCGTTCACCAAGTCCACGGTAACCGCGCTGGCCACACCGGCGGAGCTGTCGCTGGTAAACCTGTTCGGCTGGGCCTCTGTGGCGCTCGCCATACCGGCAGCGATCTTCGGGGCCAGGTGGGGCCTTGCCGGCGTGATCTACGGAGTTGGATTCGGGTGGTTGCTCCGCTCGATGACCGGGTTCTACATCACGCTCCGCCACCTCAAACTCCCCGCCCAGATTCCAGTTACTGCCCCATGATTTCCTCTGCCGGCTAACCTCGGACCCACCCTGGCCGGAGTGGCTCGGCACCGGATGGGCCTCCTCTAGGCCGCGGCTTATCTTGGAGGGTGATGCGTCTCACCTTCCACCAGAGAATCCTGCTGATCCTGATCTGTCTCGGCGCGATCCCGACCGCCGTGGCCTTTCTGGGCTGGGGATTGACCATACGGTCAGCCAGCCGGGCGCCCGGCGCCCGGGACGCCATCGAGCGGGTGGCCCAATCGGGCAGAGTGCTCCTGCACACGATCGATTCGACCCGGCTTCAGCCCCCTGAGCGCCAGGCGCTGGCCGACCATGCCAGCAAGCTCAATACGGTGATCGGACAATTTCAGCGGGCGGATACCTTCAGCCGGTACTACTATGCCGGTCTGGGGCTGGTCGTCCTGCTGCTCGGAGCGGCGTTTCTTTATGCATCAATCCGATTTGGCGGGCACCTCTCCCGCCAGCTGAGCCGCCCCATCGAGGAAATGATCGCGTGGACCGGCCACATCCGCCGAACCGAGCCGCTCCCTCCGGACCGGCCGCGGCGGGGAGCGCCGGAATTCACCGCGCTCCGCACCGCCTTGCGGGAGATGGCCTCGGCCCTGGAACGCGCCCGCTCCCAGGAGATCGAGGCGGAACGCCTTCGCGCCTTTCGGGAGACCGCACGGCGGGTGGCCCATGAAATGAGGAATCCGCTCACGCCGATGCGGCTCGCCGTGGCGCAGCTGGCGCGGTCAGGTGCCAGCGACCAGCGGGAAGCAATCGACGTTCTGATGGCCGAGTCGGACCGGCTGGAGCAGCTGGCCCGTGAGTTCACCGAGTTCGGACGGCTGCCGCAGGGACCGGCCGCGCCGGTGGACTTTACCGAGCTGCTCGAGGAGCTCGCTCGCACCTGCCTTCCCAGCACGATGACGGCGCGGGTGAATCTGGATCCCAGCACGCCGGTGCTTCTGGGCCACTATGACCCCCTGCGACGCGCTTTCAGCAACCTCCTCCGCAACGCGGCCGAAGCCTGCGAGGAGCGGGGTGAGCTGGAGATCACCGCGGCGCCGGACAATGGCGGCGGCGTCCGAATCGAGATCCGCGACCATGGCCCCGGAGTACCTGCCGACATGGCGAGCCGGATCTTCGACCCCTACTACACCGGCAAAGCCGGCGGCACCGGGCTGGGGCTCGCTCTGGTGAAACAGACCATCGAGATGCATGGCGGCACCATCACGCTCACCGATACTCCCGGCGGCGGAGCCACCTTTCAAGTAAGGATGAAGGCCCGGTGAGTCCTGGTGCCGAGATTCTTCTGGTCGACGATGAGGCAAACATCCGGCGCATGCTCGGCGCGCTGCTGCGGAGTGAAGGGTTCTCGGTCATCGAAGCCGCCAGCGGCAACGCCGCACTGCTGCTTCTGGACCAGGCCGATCCCGACGTCGTGCTCCTGGACCTGCTCATGCCGCCGGGGCCGGACGGGATCGAGACGCTGGCCCGCCTGCGCGACCGGGGTCGGACAGCCCCAGTGATCATGATGAGTGGAAAGGCACAGCTGCCGGATGCCGTCCGGGCCGTAAAGCTGGGAGCTTTTCAGTTTCTCGAGAAGCCACTCGCTCCGGAGTCGGTCCTCGTTACCATCCGTGCGGCACTTGAGCTGAACCGCACCCGGGCGGAAAACCGGGCCCTGCATGCCGAGCTCGCACGGCGGGCCACGTTGATCGGCAGTGGTCCGGCGATGCAGGAGGTTCGAGCACTCATCGCACGGGTGGCCCCCACCGAGGCGCGAGTGCTGATCACCGGTGAGTCCGGCACCGGTAAGGAGCTGGTGGCGGCCGCCATTCACGATGCCGGCGGCCGCAAGGGGCGGCCGTTCGTTACCGTAAACTGTGCGGCCATCCCGCGGGATCTGGTCGAGTCCGAGATGTTCGGCCACGAACGAGGCGCCTTTACCGGCGCCACCGAGCGGCGGATCGGACGGTTCGAGCTCGCGCACGAGGGCACCCTCTTTCTGGACGAAGTGGGGGACCTGAGTCACGAGGCCCAAGCCAAGCTGCTTCGCACCCTGGAGACCGGAGAGCTTCAGCGTATCGGCGCCGAGACCGTGACCCGTATCGACGCCCGTGTCGTGGCGGCGACGAACCGCCAGCTGGACGATGCGGTGAGCAACGGAGGGTTTCGGGAGGACCTGTTCTTTCGTCTCAATGTATTT
>JBJMPK010000256.1:5000-20368 GCA_045803245.1 Gemmatimonadales bacterium | reverse complement strand
TTGCGCTGGATGCGGCGATGTCTCTGACCCGGCTGCCCGAGCCGGTGAGGGCGGCGCTACACCCCATAGCGGATCCGGTCAGGCTGTGATCTGGCAGCGTTTATTGCCGCTGGTCTACTCCGCTGGTCTGCTGCTGCCTGGATCCGCTCGGGCCCAGGAAGGCGCGGTGGTGGAGCAGCTCGCTCCGGTGCTCGCGGCCGAGGATGCTCGCCGCTGGGAGCCGGAGCTGTTTCGCCGCGCGTTGGTGGCGCCCGATTCGTTGGTCCGCCGAGTCGCGGCGTTGGCGGCCGGCCGGATCGGCGACCCGCGAGCCACGCCGCTGCTGCTCCGGGTGTTGGACCAACCTGATTCGACGGTACGCGTGGTGGCGGCCTTTGCCTTGGGAGTGCTTCGGGACTCATCGGCCGTTCAGCCCCTGATCGAGCACCTGACCGCGCTCCCGGCACTCGATACCGCCACGGCCGACGAAGCGATTACCGCGCTGGCCAAGATCGGCGGCCGCCGGACCGCTGACTTCTTCGCTTCGGTGCTCCAGGGAAAAGTGACACTCTCTCAGACCGATCCTGCGGCGGCAACCAGCCAGATCCTGCTGGAGACCTGGCGC
Organism: Gemmatimonadales bacterium; assembly: GCA_045803245.1. Taxonomy (GTDB): domain Bacteria; phylum Gemmatimonadota; class Gemmatimonadetes; order Gemmatimonadales; family GWC2-71-9; genus CAVVWJ01. The sequence continues at coordinate 19,764 of JBJMPK010000256.1, read as the reverse complement.
CTCGGTAAAACTGCCCCCGCGAGCGCCTTGCTCCCGTTCGCCGACGACACCGCGCCGGTGATTCGCTGGCGCACGATCTACTCACTGGGCAGGCTGCGGGCAACAGAGGCGGCCAACCAGCTCATCTCGGCGCTGCGGGCGGACGATGCCCCAACCCGGGCGGCGGCGGCACGAGCGCTCATCCGCGACTATGCCGCTACCGCCAAGCTGCCTGGCGCAACGGTATCCGGTCTCCTGGTCCGGTCTCTGGATGACGACGATGCCGGAGTCCGGGTTGCCGCGCTCCGCTCCCTCGCCACGTATCGCGATTCGACGCTTTCAGGCGCGGTAGTGCCCAGAGTTGACGATCCGGACCAGAACGTGCGGGTGCAGGCAGCATCGAGTCTGGGAGATCTGGGAGGCTCGGCCGCGGCCGCCGCCTTGCTGCGGACGGTGAATGGGAAAGGGACCTTTGCCCTGCGCCGCGAGGCGCTCCTGGGGCTGGCTCGCACCGATCCCGCCCGCTTTGCCGATGCGGCTGCGCCCTGGCGTTCGAGCGCAGACTGGCGCTATCGAGCCGCTGCCGCTGAAGGGTGGAGTCTCGCCGGGAGAAAGGGAGATCCCTGGTTTACTGCCGACACCGACGGCCGCGTCGTTGCTGGGGGACTGCAAGCCTGGTCTACCGCAGTGGAGGGCCTCGAGCCGGCTCTGGGCCCGGCTGCACGCAAGCTGCTCCAACATCCGGACGCGGGGGTACGTAGCGTCGCCGCCGATGCCGTCGCCCGAGCTGCCGATGCGGGTGAACTGCCCGGACTCATAACGATGTATTCGCGCACCGCCACCGACTCCTTTCCCGACGCGGCCATCTCGGCACTCACGGCCATCGCCGCGATTGCCCATCAAGGCCCTGAGCTGCGCGAACGGGTGAGACGCGACTTCCTCGCGACCGTCCCCCGGCCGACGAATTATCTGATCCGCAACTGGGCTGAAATAAACTGGCCGGACGCTTCGGAAAAGTGGGGCCCGGGCTACCCGATCCCGACCGGCCGCTCGCTGCAAGATTATCGGGAGGTAGCGCGCCGCTTCCTGCTGGCCCCCGACTCCCTGGCAAGGCCGCACATCTTCGTCGATACCCGGGATCGGGGTGTGTTGGAGATCGAGCTCTTTGGGCCGGAAGCTCCGTTGACAGTGGCCAACTTCCTCCGGCTGGTGGATCGGCGCTTCTTCGATGGCAATCGCTGGCACCGCGTCGTCCCCGGTTTCGTCATTCAGGACGGCGACCCCAGGGGAGATGGGTTCGGCGGACCGGGAGGATCGATCCGGGACGAGATCAATCGCAGCCGGTACGGCGGCAAGCCGACGGTGGGGATGGCGTTGTCAGGGCCGGATTCCGGTTCGAGCCAGTGGTTCATCACCCTGGCCCCACAGCCGCACCTGGACGGCGCCTACACCGCGTTCGGCCGGGTGGTGGGGAATCTGTCCGCGCTGAATCGCATCACCCAGGGCGATCTGATCCGGTCGATTAAAAGATGAGAGCGGCGATGGCGTTTAGGACGGCTGGGACTGAACAGGTTGCCGAGATGAGCGGTTTGCCAGGAGGTCGAAGACTGCAAATGTCGGCCCGGCGTCATCGCACGTCAGCTCCAAGATCCCTTCGTTTCATCGGCGCCGCCCTCGCCGCCCTGGCCGCCCTCGCTGTCCTCTCGACCCCCCTCCAGGCCCAGTTCTTTGCCTTTGGCCAGAACAAGATTCAGTACCGCAAGCTCAACTGGCGAGTCCTCCGAGGGCCCCATATCGATCTCTACTACTACCCCGCCGAGGCCGAGCTTGCTCCCGCGGCGTTGGCCTATGCGGAAGTGAGTTACGATACCTTGTCGGTGCAATTCGGCCATGATGTGGCCGCTCGTATCCCGCTGATCGTCTACGCTTCCCACACCGACTTCGAGCAGACCAACATCCTCCCCTTCACCCCGCCCGAAGGGCTTCTGGGAGCGACCGATTTCTTGAAACGCAGGGTCGCCCTGCCGTTTCGGGGGAACTTTGCCGAATTCCGGCACACCCTGCGGCACGAGATGGTGCACGTCTTTCAACTCGACTTGCAACTGGACAGCTATTACCAGGCCCCCCGATCCGCCCGATTCAATCTTCCGCTGTGGTGGACTGAAGGACTGGCGGAGCTCTGGTCCGCAGGCGAGGATGCCCGCGATTACATGGTGCTGCGGGATCTCACGCTGGGGGGGCGGCTCCCCTCACTGCGAGACCTCACCTACGCCACGGGCGGCATCGTCTATCCGCTGGGCGGAAAAATCCACCGTTGGTTGGCCGATACCTATGGCGACTGGCGCGTCGCCTTCATGTACAAGGAGCTCAACCGTCACGACACCTTCGAGGAAGCCATCGTGGCGACGTATGGCCGCACACTCAATCAGCTGAGCGATGAATTTCAGCTCGCGATGCGGCGGGAGTTCTATCCCCTGGTCGACAGTCTTGCTCCACTGGCCGTGCTCGGGCGCGAGATTACCCGGCTGGCCATTAAGCCGGCGTATCTGCCGGATACGGCGGCTGACGGCCTGGGCGAGGTGATTTATCTCTCTCCCTCGACCGGCTATGTCACCATTTATCGGAAGCGCCTGGATGGTGGGAGATCGCGCACGGTGGTGGCGGCCGGCCGGTCGGCCGACCTGGAATCGTTTCACCCTTTCGATTCCCGGATGGATGCCTCACGGCGCGGCTACCTCCTTTTCGCCGCCCGCTACGGCGATCGCGACGCACTGGTGGTGTGGGACTTGAAGCGGGCGAGGATGGCGGGACGATACCAATTCGACCGGCTGGTCTCGATCCTGTCGCCGATGTGGATGGCGGATGGAAAAAGCATCGTCTTCAGCGGGCTTTCCGAGAGTGGCATCTCGGATCTCTATCGCGTTCGGCTTCCCCAGGGGACCCTCGAAGCCCTCACCCGCGATCGCTTTCAGGATCTCGATCCCACTCCCAGCCCCGACGGCCGGCGAATCGTGTTTGCCTCAGACCGCACCGGCGGCGGCCTCGAGGGTGCGGTCAATCTTTTCCTGCTCGACACCCCCACTGGAAGTGTCACCCAACTCACCCGGGGTCATTGGGTCGACGAAGCTCCGTCCTGGGGTCCTGATGGACGGATCTATTTCACGTCCGACCGGGATGGGGTGCTGAACGTCTTCTCCATGGATACTCTGGGGGGCGGAAGGCGCGAGACTTCGGCCTGGAGCGGCGCGTTCGATGCGGTGGCGCTTCCCGATAGTGCGGGCCTACTGGTGGGCGGCTTCCACGACCTGAGCTGGAATCTCTACCGGTATCCGGTGGACTCAGCCGCGCGGCAGAACCGGTTCACTCTGGAGCCGGGTCCTCCTCCAGGCCAGTGGACCTGGACCACCGGCGCACGTGCTCCCACCGGTGTCGCGGCAGCTCGGCCCTATCGCCGCCGGATGACCCTCGATGTGGCCGCCGGGGAAGCCATTCTCGTTCCCGGCTATGGCGGCGCCCAGGGAGTCGCGTTCATCATGAGCGACCTTCTGGGAGATAATCTGTTGTTCGGGTCTCTCAATTCGTTTCAGGGACGCCGACTCGGCAGCCTGCTCGAGAACATCAGCGCCAGCGCCATTTATCTGAACCGCGAGCGGCGGCTCAACTGGGGGCTGGGAGCCTTTCGCACCAAGAGCCGCAACTTCGAAGGCGATCTGGTAGTGGCCTATGAAGAGACCTCCGCCGGCGGGATCGGCTTACTCCGATACCCCCTCAGCCGGTTCAGCCGGGTAGAGGGAACCACGATAGTCGAGCACTCCGATCGGGTGGATTTCACGCTCGATGTCGATCAGCCCCGGCGGGTCGGGTGGATCGCATCCAATTACCTGAGTTTTGTGCACGACAACTCCCTCTGGGTCGAGTCCGGTCCGATCGATGGTGGACGCCTGAGTCTTACCGGCGGCATCTCGAGCGATTTCACCAACAGCCGCTTCGATAGCTATCTCCTGAGCGGTGATTGGAGGAAATACTTCCGGTTAGGGCAACGGAGCACTTACGCGGTGCGCGCGTTTGGTTTCTACAGTGGTGGTGACCGGCCCCGTCGGGTGAATATCGGGGGCACCATTGGTATGCGAGGCTATCCCGAGTTCGGATATATCGTGGGCACCCGGGCGTACATGCTGAATCAGGAGCTGCGTTTCCCGCTGCTGACCCACCTGACGCTGGGAACGCCTCTCGGAGACCTCAACTTTCCGGAGATTCAAGGAGGCCTCTTCACCGACGTCGGCAAGGCGTTGCTGCATTCCGATTCGGACCGGGCTCTGCTGGGGAGCTACGGGATCAGCTTTCGCTTGGCCTTGGGCCCCCTGGCGGTGCTGCGGCTGGATGTGGGACGTCGGTTCAGCAACCACCGCTATCGCGGCTACAGTCTTACCGAGGACCAGAAGACCCCCGGGTTCGTGCACTTCTTCTTCGGCTATAACTACTGATGCGACAACGTTTTGGGCTTGACCGGCCCGGCCTGCTGGCCTATCTTGGCCTCCTGGGAGTGGCCTGCCGGAGTGCGCCCGGTCCAGTGGTGCCTGCGGCGGCCGAAGCGGTCAGCGCCGACCAAGTCGCCCAATGGGTTGCCTCCACCACTCCAACAGACCGCCAGCTGCATCGATTCAAGTGGTTGTTCAAGGATGAACGAGCCAGCGCGGGCGGGCGGGGAAGCGCCAGAGTCGCGCCGCCGGATTCGATGCGTTTCGATGTCGCGGGGCCCTTTGGAAGTGGGGCGGCTTCCGCGGTCGTCGTAGGAGACCGGGCCATCTGGGTCGAGCCACCTGATGCTCTTTCTAAAATGATTCCGAACTATCCCCTGATGTGGGCCATGTTCGGGGTCGCTCGCATGCCACCTGAAGGCGTGAATCTCCGGGGCCTCGCGCAGGGCTCGACCACCGCTTGGCAGTACGCCGGCTCCTCCGACACCGTCGAGTACGCCCGTACGCTTGGAGACCCGGTGCGTTTTGTGGCCGTGGTGCGGCAGGCCGGGCGCCTGGTGGGGCGGGCGGAAACCGACTTGGCGCCCAATGGCACTCCCCTGAAAGCACGGCTCACGGTGCCGAGTGCACCGGCGCAGCTCGACCTGACATTTCTCTCGACCAAACGGGCCTCCTTTGCGCCTGATATCTGGCTGCCTCGTAAGCCTTAGCCTTCTCCTCTCGGGCGGCTGTTATGGCTTTGCCGGGGGTGGCCTGCCTCCAGCCATCAAGACGGTGGCAGTGCTCCCGTTCGACAACCAGACTCCCGAGCCCACCCTGACTCAGGAAATTTCGCGCGCGGTGCGGGAGGCCGTCGAACAGCGGTTGGGGCTGCGCCAATCGGCGGAGACCCAGGCGGATGCCGTAGTTCGCGGCTCGATAACCCGATACGAGCCCGATCTTCCGGTTGCCTATCAGGGCGACGACAGCAGCAGGGTGACGGTCACCCGCCGGCAGGTGCAGATCACCGTCTCCGTCGAAATCCTGGACCAGAAGCAGGGCAAACCGATCTGGCAGCGGAACGGGCTGGTCGTCAAAGGCGATTACCAGTCCGGTCAGGAGGCCGATGGGCGCAGGAAAGCTCTCGACGATCTGGTGGTCAATATCGTGGAGGGAGCCCAGTCACAATGGTGAGCCCCTGGCCCATTTCCCGCCGCGGCGCCGGAGGATTTGGGTGTGTGGTATCGTTATTCCTGTTTGCGGCCGCGCTGTATTATGGCTTTCACATCGGGGAGATCTACCTTCGCTACTACCAGCTGCTCGACGGAATGCGGACCCAGGCCCGGCTCGCACCAAGTATCGGCGACGATGTCATTCATCGTCGCCTCCGGGGCCAGGCCGATTCTCTTCTTCCGGGCGGTTCCCCCGAGTTTAAGATCACTCGCGGAGGCCACCCCAACCACATCACCATCTCCACCGAATACAAGGAACAGGTCGATCTGCCGCTCCTCAAGCACACCTTCGTCCTGCGTCCACGGGCCGAGGAGCCGTTGTAGCCGCTCGTGGAACCACTTTCCATAGCTTCTCTCTTCCTGGTGCTGGCGGCAATGCTCATTGCCGCCAAACTCTTCGGCGAGCTGGCCGAGCGGATCGGGCAACCGGCCGTGCTCGGCGAGCTGGTGGCCGGCGTGCTGCTCGGTGCCAGTGTGTTGGGCATCGTACCCACCGAGGGTCCGGGTGCTGAAATTGTCCACCTGCTCGCCCAGCTGGGGGTCGTGCTTTTGCTCTTTGAAATCGGCCTGGAAACCGACTTGCGCGAGATGTTCCGGGTGGGGACCGCCTCGCTCTCCGTCGCCAGCGTCGGGGTCGTGTTGCCCTTCGCACTCGGCTTTGTCTATTGGGCCTGGATACCCCACGCCGCATCCGGCGGGTCGACTGATCTCGGCACCGCTGCCATTTTCGTTGGCGCCACGCTCACGGCAACATCAGTCGGGATTACCGCGCGGGTGCTGTCCGACCTGGACCGGATGAGCTCTCAGGAAGCACGGATCATCATCGGAGCGGCGATCATCGATGACGTCATCGGACTGGTTATCCTCAGCGTCGTCTCCGGCATGGCTGCCGGTACTTCGGTCACGGCGCTCGAGGTTCTCCGCATCTCCGCGGTCGCGGTTGGCTTTCTGGTGGTCGCGGTGCTGGGGGGACGCTATGTGGTACCCCGGCTCTTCGACCTCGTCGTCCGCATGCGGGTGCGCTATGTCCTCCTGGTGTTCGCCTTCTCCCTCGCCATCGGCCTCGCCGCTGTCGCCTCGCTTGCCGGCTCGGCGTTGATCATCGGTGCCTTTGCCGCCGGTCTCATACTTTCCGGCAGTAACCAGTTCGACACTATCGAGCGCGAGATTCGTCCGGTCGCGTCGATCTTCGCACCTGTCTTCTTCGTCAGTGTCGGGGCTTCAGTCAACCTCCGGCTCCTCGATCCGACTCGGCCGGGCAGCGGGGGCCTGCTCGCGGTAGCCGCCACGTTGACCGTGCTGGCAATCGTGGGGAAGATCGCCGCAGGTTGGGCGGCACCCTGGGTCCCGTTCCGGCGTCTTGTCGTAGGGGTCGGCATGGTGCCCCGGGGCGAGGTCGGACTCATCTTCGCCGATATCGGGCGGCGTGCCGGCATCCTCAACGAGGCGGTCTTCGGGGCCATCCTGCTCATGATCATGGCAACTACACTGGTCGCCCCACCTGGCCTGAAGCTGGTTTTCGGACCCCGCGACTCCCGCTCATCATGACGGACACGGCCGCCAAGGTCCGCTCCCTCAGCGAAGCGGTCGAGTGGAGAAGCCGGGTAGCTGGGGCCGTCGTTTTCACCAACGGGGTGTTCGATCTGGTCCATCCTGGCCACGTCGAGTTGCTGGAGGCAGCCCGCCGCGAGGGCGCTGCCTTGATCGTGGGGGTGAACAGCGATGCGTCGGCGCGGCGCTTGGCCAAAGGCTCCGGCAGACCCGTGATGCGCGAGGCCGCGCGGGGGCGGGTTCTGGCGGCCTTTGCCGCGGTGGACTGTGTGGTTTTCTTCGACGAGGATACCTCGCTGAAAGTCATCGAGAGCCTCCAGCCCGATGTCCTCGTCAAGGGCGCCGACTACACCCGCGCCGCCATCGTTGGGGCCGACTTGGTCGAGGCAAAAGGCGGGCGGGTTGTCCGAGTGCCGATCGTGACCGGGTTCTCGACCACATCCATATTGGAGCGTCTTCGTGCCACGTCCTGATGGCCGGTCCAACGACCAGTTGAGGCCTCTGGTGCTCGAGCGGAAGGCCAATCCCTACGCCGAGGGGTCCTGTCTGATTCGCATGGGGGGGACGCTGGTGCACTGCACCGCAAGCGTGGAGCCCGGAGTGCCCTCCTTCAAGAAAGGCACCGGCGAAGGCTGGGTGACGGCGGAGTATGCCATGCTTCCTCGCGCCACGGTGGAGCGGACCTCGCGGGAGCGGAACGGTCCCGGCGGGCGCACTCAGGAGATTCAGCGACTGATCGGCCGCTCGCTTCGCGCCGCGATGGCCACGATGGCATTCGGTGAGTATACCATCCGCATCGATTGCGACGTGCTTCAGGCCGACGGAGGTACCCGCACGGCGGGCATCACCGGGGGCTGCGTCGCCCTGGCCGATGCGTGCGCCTGGCTGGCCCAGCGCACCGGCCAGCCATCTCCCTTCGGCCAGTTGGTCGCGGCGGTGTCCGTCGGGGTTATCGAAGGCGAGGTTCGTCTCGATCTTGCCTACGCCGAGGACAAGGACGCCGGCGTGGACGCCAATATCGTCATGGTCGAGCCGGTCGAGTTCGTGGAAGTGCAGGGCACCGGCGAGCATTCCACCTTCGGTCGCGGCCAGCTCGAAACGATGCTCGACCTGGCACAAGACGGGATCACCCAGCTCTTCCAGGCCCAGCGACAGGTGCTCGGCTGGTGAAACTCCTGGCGGCCACCCGGAATGCCGGCAAGCAACGCGAGATCCGGCGGGTGCTGAGCCCGGCCGGCCTGGAGATCGTGTTTCCCGACGATGTCTGGCTGCGGGAGCTCTCCGAAGACGATGCCCTCGAGGCGGCGGAGAGCTTCGAGGGCAATGCTCGGCGGAAGGCGGACTACTTCGCCCGCCTGAGCTCCTTGCCCACATTCGCCGACGATTCGGGGCTCGAGGTCTTTGCCCTGGGCGGAGCGCCCGGGGTGCGCTCCAAGCGATGGGCTGGTGCCAGCGGGAGTGACGCGGAGATCGATGCAGCCAACAATGCCGAGCTGCTGCGGCGGTTGTCGGGCGCGCCCGAGTCGCGCCGGTTGGCCCGCTATCGTTGCGTACTGGTCTACCTTAAGTCACCGAGCGCGATCCCCATCATCTGTCAGGGTGACTGCACCGGCCGGATCCTGGAAGCGCCTCGGGGAACCGGCGGGTTTGGCTACGATCCGCTTTTCTTCAGTGATGAGCTGGGCAAAACTTTTGGTGAGTCCACCGCGGAAGAGAAGGATGGCGTGAGTCACCGTGGGCGCGCACTGAGAGCGCTGGCGCAAGCTCTTACCAACGAGGCGAGCCCGAACCAGAACTCCTGACATCGATTGCGGAGAACCCGGCCCAAACGCTCGCCGGGCGATGGTATTGTCAAGTGTCGGGAATGGGGTATGTTCGATCTCACCGCAAACAGTTGATCCATACTAAACCGCCTTGACGGGGCGTCAGATCCCGGGGCGACGAAACACGCCCGGGCGGTTGGGCGCATCACCTTCTCTCACGGAGGTTGTTATGGTCGCTGGAGGTTGGAGACGCCAGCATGCCGCAAGTGTAGTCGTACTACTGATCACACTCTTTGCGGCTGCGCCCGCCGCGGCACAAAGCGCGGAGGCCTGTCTGAGCCAGGAGTTCGCGAACAAGAGTAAAACTGCGAAGCTCAACGATAAGCTAGCCAAGCATGCCGAGATCAACGGCAAGAAGTTCGACTTCACCCCAGCCGACTACAGCGGACTCAAGAGCGTCGACGATGTGAAGGCGGGGGTGTACCTGGGAGTGCTCGATACCGACGCAAGTATTGCCGAGGACGTGTCGCTTCCTCCGGGAAAGTACGACATCTTCGTGGCCCAGGTCGGCGGGCAGTGGCAGGCCTATGCGATGCGTGGCGGCAAGATCGTGAAGGCCGCCAAGACTGTGATGGAGCGTCCCACGCCTCCCAACGCGGAACCAGTGTTCAGCCGTGGCAGTGGCTGCTGGTGGCTCAACTTGTTCATTACCGGCATCTACGTCTGCTGGTAAGATCGTAGTCCAGACCGTATCATCGCCGGCGGTGCAACGCCTTGGGGAATAACCGATCCCCCCTCAGTTCGCCGCCGGCGCCCTTTCCCCACGCTCGATGACCTCCCCCGATTTCAGCTGCGCCGCGGTCGTTTTAGGTGGCCTTACTCACCCCCTGTTTTCAGCTTGAGGTGAGAAGGATGGGGTGAGTCACCGAGGGCGTGCCTTGAGGGAGCTAGCCCAAGCTCTTAGCGGTGAGGCGAGCCCCCAGCAGAATCCCTGATATCGATTGCGACACCTTTGGGGTTTTTTGTGTCGCAATTCCTACAATTTCCAGCCCGCTTTCCTCCTATCGCCAGGCTGTATCGAGGCATACCTTATGCATTAAGATTGGATTCCCCTGCGCTGGTGTGGGTGCTGTATGGTATCTCGCCGCTTACTCGCTGGTCTCGCCGCTCTGGTCCTCTCCGCTGGAACGCTGGCACTCATTCATGGCTGCGAAGATACGTCACAGCCAGCCGAACCCCGCGCGGCCGTGGCGGCCATACTCAAGACCATGACTGTCACCGGGAGCGGAACCGGCAACGGGGTAGTGACCTCGAGCCCCGCAGGCATCAACTGCACCATCACGGCGGGAGTAGCCGCCGCTAGCGGCTGTCACGCGCAATTCAATAGCACTACACGGGTCACTCTCACCGCCAAACCCCGGATCGGGCATTCGTTCCTGGGATGGTTCCAGACTTGTAGCGGAACCGGGACTTGTACCATAGGCATGAGCGTCAATCGCACCGTCCAGGCCCGGTTTCTCAAGGGTCCTTTCACCATCAAGATCTCGAGCGGGACTTCCGGCGTGGGGACCGGTCGAGTGAGGAGTCAGACGGGACTCAGTCCGGCCATTAACTGCCTCATCACCAACGGAACGCCTGCGGCAACCGGCTGCGCCGCAACCTACCCGGCCTATACCACACTCACCCTGACGGCGACTCCGAGTGCGGGCTTCGTTTTTGCCGGCTGGAAGGAGCCGTCGTGTGGCACCGGCTCCTGTCAATTCACGATCATCCAGGGCCGAACCATCCTGGCGACGTTCGCTCGACCGGGGTCGAGTAACCCCGTTTCTCAAGGCCGCTGGGAGCCGGTATTCAGCACCCCCGTAGTCGCGGTACATGTGCACCTGCTGCGCACGGGCAAGGTACTGCTCTGGGGAGATATGGGAGACGCGCAACTGTGGAACCCGGCCAACCCCAGCGCCGGCTTCATCGCGATCCCCAAAACCACGAACCACCGGATCTATTGCAGCGGTCACACCTTCGCCGCCGATGGCCGACTGTTGGTGGCAGGCGGGACAAGCCCCGGTACGCGGGGCCTCCGCGTGGTAGAGCTCTTCATTCCGGGCTCCAGTAACTGGGGCGCGACGGAATCGATGGCCCAAGGCCGTTACTATCCGACCACCACGACTCTGCCGAACGGCGAGATCTTGGTGGTGTCGGGACAAGACACGAACAAGGCGGTCGTCACCATTCCGGAGATCTGGAACGGCAGCAGCTGGCGGCGGCTGACGAGCGCTCCGCTGTCGATCCCGAATCCATTCTACCCGCCGATGTTTGTCGCCCCGAACGGGAAGGCGTTCTACGCCGGCTGGACCAGCCCAACCCGGTATCTCGACATCAGTGGAACGGGTCAATGGACCACGGTAGCGTTCCGCAACGCGCCCGACCGGAAACTCGGGTCGGCCGTCATGTACGGCCCGGGAAAGGTCCTCTACACCGGTGGCGGCGACACCACTCAGGTCCCCATTGCCACGGCTGAGGTCATCGATCTCAATCAGGGATCTCCCTCATGGCGGGCGATTCAGTCGATGGCATTTCCCCGGCGCCAGACCAATGCAACACTGCTGGCTGATGGCACGGTGCTGGTGACAGGCGGCACGAGTGGCGTCGGCTTTAACAACCAGGCCGGTGCAGTCCACGCCGCGGAGCGCTGGGATCCTAAGAGTGAGACCTGGACCACGATGGCGCGCGAGGCCCGGAACCGGACCTACCACGCGACCGCCATCCTGCTACCCGATGCCCGGGTGCTTTCGAGCGGGAGTGGGGAAGGGGGTGGGATACCCTTCCAGAACAGCGAGTTCTCGGCCCAGATCTTTACTCCACCTTACCTGTTCAGTTCTGACGGCGGCCTTGCTCCCAGACCGACCATCAGTCTGGCGCCATCGGCGCTCTCCTATGGCCAGGTCTTCACGGTCGAGACTCCCAACGCGGTCTCGGCAACTCGAGGCACCCTGATCCGGCTCTCCTCGGTCACCCATTCGTTCAACCAGAGCCAGGCTCTGTACCCGCTCACCTTCTCCCAAGTCAGCTCGAACACTCTCCAGGCTACGGCCCCCCCGAATGCCAACGTGGCGCCCCCCGGACCATACATGCTCTTCTTGCTCAATGAGCTGGGAGTTCCCTCGCTGGCGAAGTTCGTAATGGTCGGTTCCTAGAACATTGACGCAATAGCGGCTCAGGCCCGCAAGGGACTCTCTTGGCGATGTGGCGACTGCAGGCCGGAAGAACGCTGCACTGCTACCAGCAGCAAGACTACCAGGGTATGTTGCCCTCGTAATGAACCGGTAGGGTCGTTCACATCTGCTGATGCCGCGTTCCAGCGACCTCAATCCGGTCTCAACGGTACTACGGGGTGTGGCGCAGTCCGGTAGCGCGCCTGCTTTGGGAGCAGGAGGTCCCGGGTTCGAATCCCGGCGCCCCGATCTGGCCACATAGGGACACCGCGGGATGCCAAGAGAACGCCCCGTCAGCTACTTAAGTTGACGGGGCGTCGGTCTTGAATTTCTCAGGCAACGCCACAACGAATCACATGACCGATTCCAGGAACGGGAAGCCCAGCCCGAATGTGACTCGCAGGGGTCGCGAGCTGCCGGAATCCAGGCCTCCGAAACGGATCCGGTAGAGCCGTTCCTGAATCCGGAGCTGGAGACTCACAATGCGACCCAGCTGGTAGCGCACGCTGGTGCCGAGGATCCCACTCACCGTTGAGCTCTCAAACAGATCCTCGTACGCCGGCTCGCCGCCGAATACCATGCCGAGCCCCGTGTGAATCTCCCACGAGAGCATCCGGGGCGGGGGAAGCAGCCAGTATCGCGCACCCGTCGCGGCGGTGAGCAGGTGGGAGCCGGTACCGATATCGATCCGCTTGCCGGCTCCATGGAATGTTGCATATCCCGGCGTGTAGGTGACGCTGGTGACGATGTCGAAGCGTTGATTGAAAACGAGAGTCATGCGGGAGCCCATCGTGACGCCGATCTTTTGCCGGACGTGAAGCACTCCTTTTTCGAATGAGATTCGACTCGGAAGATCGAAGCCTGCCTGGGAACGGATTTGTACTTCTTGTGCGTTAAGCGCTGAACTGCTGCCCACCAGTGTGGCTGCGCATCCGAGCGCGATGGCCCTGCCTGCGAGAGATCCAATGCAGTAGTACAAACATCCCTCCCAGAGGTCGCTATCGTCATTATGGACCGCGACCTAGGAAATGGATGTGACGGCCATCCCTCCGGGGCTGGCTCCTGAGTCACCCTGGCATTACAGGGCTCGATGTGCGGTTTGTGACCGGGGGGACTCCGAGGGAAAATCGCACAGCTCGGGCGACGTCTCCTGGCCTGCTTTCAAGGAGCCGGCCTAGTACCTACCTTCTTTCGGACTAGACGAGTGAGCGCCCGTAGCTCAGGTGGATAGAGCAACAGCCTTCTAAGCTGTGGGTCGCAGGTTCGAGTCCTGCCGGGCGCACTATACCGCACCGAGGCCAATCACCCGGCTTCAGGGGAACCTTGTCATGACCGACTCATACGTCGCAGCTGAAGGCCCTTCCGAACGCTCGCGCGGCGTGGCTCTGGCGCTGGCCGGGGTCTTGGGCGTCTTCGGCGCCCACCGATTCTATGTCGGAAAGACCGGCACCGGACTCCTGATGCTCTGCACCCTTGGAGGTGCCGGCCTCTGGTGGCTCTATGATCTCATTCTGGTGGCGGGAGGATCATTTCGGGATGCCAGTGGCCGCCTGGTCACCTACTGGGACCCGGAACAAGCCCCCCGTGGCTCGGGCGAGCTCTCCCAGGAAATCCTCGACGAGCTGAGCCAGCTCCGGTCCGAGGTGGCCGAGTTGGCGGAACGCGTCGATTTCGCCGAGCGCCTCTTGGCTCGCCCTGGGCCGGCGGTCGAAGCGCCCTCCTCTCCGTTGATCTCTTGAGTCTTCGAACTGGTCAAGCCACCCGCACGCTGGAACGAAACAAGGGCGGCCCCAGTGGAGCCGCCCTTGAATGTTGAGTGTACCTGGTCACTGGCTCCGGGCGTGAGCGCGCTCCAGCGAACGGACATGGTCGTGGGCTTCCTGTACCTGCACGAACTGCCGCTCTACCAGCACCCGCACATCGGCCGGCAGATCGGTATTGAGCGCCTTGCGATATGCCCGGACCGCGAGGTCTTCGCCCCGTTCTGCCTCGGAGATTACCACCCCGTCGTCCCGGCCGGTTATTCCGGCCTTGATGTCGATCCAGCTTCGGTGGAGCGCGGCGGCGGCATGCCCGCTGTCGACCGGATCCCGGGCGAGCCGCCGGACCTCGAGTTGAAGCTCGGCGCCGAACTCGGCCCGCTGCTGGGCATAGCTCTCAAACAGCCGACTTAAGTTGGCCTCCTTGGTCTCTGAGGCGGCAGCCCGGAACCCGCTCTCGCCGTCCTTGCAGATCTGGATGAGCTGGTTGAGCGTGGACGCAACCTCGTCCACGCCCTTCGTCGTCGGGTCTTGTACCATGCGGTTTACCTCGACGCTTCTTCCTCGGTCTCGGACTCCTCCCCCTCCTCGGCGTCCACGTTGATTACGCTCTCAGCCAGGGCCGTGAGCTTCTCGTCGGTCAGCTCCTCCTCCTCGAGATTCTGGCCCAGGAGGTCGTGCACCTGGTCATAGCCGAGCATTTCGGCGTAGGTGCAGACGCAGCCGTAGCTGGCAATTTCGTAGTGCTCGACCTTCTGGGCGGCGGCGATCAGGGCCGCGTCCATGACCGAAGGAACGGCATCTTCCTCC
>JBJMPK010000255.1:0-6858 GCA_045803245.1 Gemmatimonadales bacterium | reverse complement strand
GTGACCGAGAAGGACCTTATCATTCCTCATCCCGAGCTGCCCAACCGGGACTTCTGGCGCCGAGAGCTGGCGCAACTGGATTCCGATGAGCGCTGACCCGCGTCCACTGACGGTTCTCGATCTGGTGGCCATGAAGGCCACCGGCCGCCGAATCGTGGTCCTGACCTGCTACGATGCAGTGTTCGCCCGGGTGCTCGAACAAGCCGAGGTGGACGTGCTTCTGGTGGGCGACTCGCTGAACCAGGTGCTTGCCGGCCATGAAACCACCCTCAGCACCACGCTCGACCAGATGATCTACCACGCCGCGGCCGTGCGCCGCGGCTCCCGTCGGGCACTCGTCTTCGTCGACCTGCCGTTCCTCACCTATCAGATATCCATCCCCGACGCGATTCGGAACGCCGGTCGGGTCCTGCAGGAAACCGGCGCGCATGGGGTGAAGCTCGAGGGCGGCAGTCACATGGCCGCGACCGTCACGGCATTGGTCGAGCGGGGAATCCCGGTGATGGGTCACCTGGGACTGACGCCTCAGTCGGTCCACGCGCTGGGTGGCTACCGGGTCCAGGGACGGGACGACAAATCGGCCGAGCGGTTACAGAAGGACGCCAAGGCGCTGGAGGGGGCCGGCGCGTGCAGCATCGTCCTGGAGCTGGTACCCGCGGATCTGGCAGCCAGGATCTCCCAGTCACTCACCATTCCTACGATCGGTATTGGTGCCGGCCCGGGATGCGACGGCCAGGTGCTCGTCCTGCACGACATGCTCGGCCTCAACGAGCAGTTCTCGCCCAAATTCTTGAAACACTATGCTCATCTGGCCGAATCGGTGCGGCAGGCGGTGCGCTGCTTTGCGGCAGAGGTGCGGGAAGGGAAGTATCCCGATAAGGAGCACAGCTTTGAATAAGGGCCCATAGCCACTCCTTGATCGACCTCACCACAATCTCCGACCTGCGTTCCTGGACTCGGGCCCAGCGAGGCTCCGGTCGCCGCATCGGCTTTGTCCCCACGATGGGCTACCTGCACGAAGGACATCTCGCGCTGGTTGACGAGGCACGGCGCGGCACCGATGCGGTAGTCATGAGCATCTTCGTGAACCCACTCCAGTTCGGCCACGGTGAGGATCTGGAGCGTTACCCGCGGGATCTCCCGCGCGATCGCACGCTGGCCGGGGGGCGCGGCGTGGATGCGCTCTTCATTCCTTCCGTCGATATCATGTACCCCAAAGGCTCAGAGGTGCGGGTAGTGCCGGGGCCATCGGCCGATCGCTGGGAAGGCGCGGCCAGACCAGGTCATTTCACGGGCGTCCTCACCGTGGTTGCCAAGCTGTTTCATCTGGTGGAGCCCGACCTCGCGTGCTTCGGCCGGAAGGACGTCCAGCAGCTGACGCTGGTGAAGCAGTTGGTGCGCGACCTCGACTGGCCGATCGAAGTCGTTGGTGTCCCAACCGTCCGCGAGCCGGACGGATTGGCGTTGAGCAGCCGCAACGCCTACCTCCAAAAGGACGATCGGCGGCAGGCGCTCGGCTTGAGCCGGATGTTGCAGGTGGCCCATCAGGCATGGCGCCAGGGCGAGCGCCAAGCCGAAAGTATCGAACGGAAAATGCGCGACGAGCTGTCCCCCTTCCCGAAGTTAGCCATCCAGTACATCGCCGTTGCGGAGCCGCAAACCCTCGCGCCGGTGAAGACGGTCGATGGGAGCACCGTCATCGCAGTGGCCGCTCGAATTGGGGGAACTCGCCTCATCGACAACATCACCCTGGCCGAAGGGCTCGGATGATGCCCCGGCGGACTCCACCGGGGTTGCGGCCCACCTTACCCCAGTGGGCAGCGGTCAGCGCCGAGCGATTGAGTCACATTCAGCGGGTGGCGGAGCTTGCCGCGGACTGGGCGGAGCGAATCGGCGTGCCCGATTCCGAACGTAACCGGTGGCTCAGAGCGGTCTGGCTGCATGACGCCCTTCGTGACGCGGCTCCGGCAGAGCTCGAGAAATGGGCTTCCAGCACCAACGGACCACCCGAGCTTCGCCACGGCCCCGCCAGCGCTGCCCGGGCCAAGGCTGAGGGAGAAACCGACCGAGGCGTGCTGGATGCGGTGCGGTATCACTCGCTGGGTCTGGCCGAGTGGGACATGGTAGGCCGGATCCTCTACTGTGCGGATTACCTCGACCCTGGTCGGCCATTCGATCAGGAGGAACGGGCCGAGTTGGCCCAGCGACTGCCGGACGATCCCGGTGGTGTCCTGCGCGAGGTTGCGCGATTCCGCCTCACCCACATCATCCGGTCCGGATGGCCCGTTCCCGAACCCACGTTTCGCTTCTGGAACAGTCTCGCCGCCACTGGCGCAAGCTCGCGCTGATCGCGGTGCTCCTGCCCGTCGCGGCAGGGATCGTGTTCCTCGCCCGTCCCTCCGCGGAGCAACCACCGGCGACGGCATTCGCCGCGCCCCTTCCCGAGGGGAGAGTCCTCGTGGAAGTGCTGAACGGAACCCGGAGGCAGGGAGCGGCGCGGACGGCCACCCGGATGCTGCGTCGCCAGGGGCTAGATGTCGTGTTCCTCGGCAACGCCGACTCGCTCGCGGATTCGACTCGGGTGATCGTCCGGCGCGGCGACTCCACCCGGGCTCGCTATGTGGCCCACGCGCTCGGCGCGGGCCGCGTGATGGTCGAGACCGACACGTTCCGCCGGGTCGATGTGAGCGTGATTCTGGGGGAGGACTTCAGGCCTCGGTTACCGATCCATCCGTGAAGGCCCGGAAAGCGTGAGCGGCAACAGCAACAGCGTAAGCGGTAAGCGGTATTGTCCCACTAACTGGGTTTACTGCTGTTACCGCTCACCGCTTACGCCACTGCTTCTTCCGCTCACGCTTTCTGGTACCCCACACAGCCCAATCACGATATCCATCACGTTGGTCCCTGTTAGACCGGTCCGCAGCAAGGCGCCGGCCGCATCGAGAGCGTGATACGCATTGTGATCAGCCAGGTCGCGGGCGGGATCGCGTCCCGTGCTCGCGATGGCGCCCCAGGTGGTCCCATCGACAATGGCACCCGCGGCATCGGTCGGGCCATCCCGCCCATCGGTTCCTGCGGCGAGCAGCGCCGCATCCTCGTGGCCCTCCAATGCGCGCGCGGCGGCAAGGGCCAATTCCTGAGACCGCCCGCCCACCCCGGTCGA
This sequence comes from Gemmatimonadales bacterium, assembly GCA_045803245.1. Classification (GTDB taxonomy): domain Bacteria; phylum Gemmatimonadota; class Gemmatimonadetes; order Gemmatimonadales; family GWC2-71-9; genus CAVVWJ01. Next base: position 3,695 of record JBJMPK010000255.1, on the reverse strand, counting down.
GTGGGCACCGAGAGTCACCGTCGTCTCGCCGCCCCAGATGATACAGCTTGGTTGCGGGATCGAATTCCGAGCGCAATTATAGAGAAGCTTTGCGGCTACACTCGCACCGGCTGCCGACGCCTCCCCGGCGATCGGTGTCTCCACAACCACCGGCACGAGGCCCAACTCTGCCGCACGTCTGGCCCCAGCTTCGAGGGCCAACCTGTTACTGGCAATCAGCTCGAGGGTCACGCGCGCAAAAGCCTGGTCCCCGGGCTTGGGCGTTTCGGGAGTTTTCCCGATTTCGGCGGATGCTACGAGGGTTCGAGCTGATTCGGGTAGCCGGGACCATAGGCCGGCGCTTTGGAGCAGAGTCCGGACCTCGGCGGCGGTGGTAGGGTCGGGTACGCAGGGGCCGGAGCCGATGGATGCGAGATCGTCGCCGATGACGTCGGAGACCAGGTAGACCCGGATCCGGGCCGGCGCGAGCGCCCGGGCCAGCTTGCCGCCTCCCCAGCGAGAGAAGCGTTTTCGGATCCGGTTCATCGCGGTGATATCGAGGCCGGAGCCGAGCAGGAGACCGTAAATCGCGGTGAGTTCGGCCGGCGTGACGCCCGGCTCCGGTGCACCGATGAGGCTGGTAGTACCGCCGGAGAGAAGCACCCAGACCTCGTCCGTGGGCTGGACCTGAGATGCGACATGGGCCAGCGCGTCAGCGGCGGCAAACGAACCGGGGCCCGGCTCCGGGTGATCGCCGGCCAGAAGACTCAGCCGGGGGTGAGGGCTCTCGGCGTCGGTCGGGGCGATCACAATTCCGCCGGCAGGCTCGCTGCCTCGGGCGTGCAAGGTCTCGACCGCGGCTTGCGCCATCGGAACGGCTGCCTTGCCCAGCGCGAGGATCCTGATCGGCCGGCCGGCAGAGATCTCCAGTTGCTCCAGCCGGCCGGCCAGGGCCGGACCGGGAGCAGCCGCGGCCGTGGCGGCGTGGAAGAGATCGACGAGCAGATGACGCGATTCAACGGGTGAAAATGGGCTCAGGACAGGGCTCTTGTGAAAAAGTTCACAAAGTGTTATTGATGGGTTGCGGACCGCGGTTTCCGCTCCCGCCAGAGTCGAGGGTCTGGAGTCTAAGGTCTAGGGTCTACAAGTGACATAGGTCCCGAGTTGAAGGTCTTGCCCTTCCACTCCGGTCCGGACCCTCGACGTTGGGCTCTGGATTTTTTTCAGCTTCCATCACGCGAGGTTCTCCATGGCCGGCCGCAACTTTCTCTTTGTCCCCGGGCCTACCAATGTGCCCGACCGCGTTCTTCGCGCCATGAACCGCGCGATGGAAGATCACCGCTCCTCCGACTTCCCGTCGCTTGCGGCGCCGGTGCTCGAAGACCTCAAGAAGATCTTCAAGACCAGTTCGGGCCAGGCCTTCATCTTCCCGGCCAGCGGCACCGGTGCGTGGGAGGCCTCGCTCTCGAATACGCTCTCGCCGGGCGACCGGGTGCTGGCAGCTCGGTTCGGCATGTTCAGCCATCTCTGGATCGATATGGCGCAGCGGCTCGGGCTTCAGGTCGAGGTGCTCGACGCCGAGTGGGGCGAGGGTGCCCCGATAGAGCGTTATCAGGAGACGCTGGCGGCCGACAAGGCGCACCGGATCAAGGCGGTACTGTTCACCCACAATGAGACGGCCACCGGCGTCACCAGCGACGTGGCAGGGATCCGGCGCGCGCTGAATGAAGCCCGGCATCCCGCGCTCCTCATGGTGGACGGGGTGAGCTCCATCGCGAGCATCGATTTCCGGATGGATGAGTGGGGGGTCGATCTCGCGGTCACCGGATCGCAGAAGGGCCTCATGCTTCCCGCGGGACTGGGCATCGTCTGCGCCAGCCCCAAGGCGCTGGCCCAGTACGACCAGGCCAAGCTGCCCCGGGTGTTCTTCGATTTTGGTGACATGCGGAAGGCCAACACCACCGGCTACTTCCCCTACACGCCGTCGCTGCCGCTGCTGTACGGGCTGCGCGAGTCGATCGCCATGCTGCTCGAGGAAGGGCTGGAGAATGTGTTCGCCCGGCACCATCGGCTGGCAGAAGGCACCCGGCGCGCGGTGAAGGCGTGGGGACTGGAGCTGTGCGCCCGCGCTCCCAAGTGGAACTCGGATACCGTGAGCGCCATCATGGTGCCGGCCGGCGTGAACGGCGCCGAGGTGATCGATGTCGCTTATCGCCGCTACAATCTCGCGCTCGGGGCCGGCCTCGCTCGGATGGCCGGCAAGCTGTTCCGGATCGGCCATCTCGGCGATCTGAACGAGCTCATGCTCATGGGCGCTCTCGCCGGGTCCGAGATGGCGATGCGCGATGTAGGCATCAAGCTCACGCCCGGGAGCGGCGTCGCGGCCGCAGAGGACTACTGGCGGAGCACGGCGGCCCCGCTCTCGAAGCGCGAGCTCCCGCCCCGGGCCGCGGACGGACCGCCGGCCGCGGCGACAGCGAAGGAGAAGGCAACCGCCGGCGCCACTCGATGAGCCACACCCGCTACGACCCGGCCCGGCCTCGTCTGCAACGGAGCGAGCTGGCCGTTCCCGGGTCGCAGCCCGGGATGTTCCGCAAGGCTCTGGAGGGCGAGGCGGACTACATCTTCCTCGATCTCGAGGACGCCGTCGCCCCGGCCGACAAACCGCAGGCTCGGGCCAACATCATCGCCTCCTTGCTGGAGTACGATTGGCGCGAGCGGGGCAAGACTATCTGCGTGCGGATCAACGGGATCGACACCCACTACATGTATCGCGATGTGGTGGATGTGATCGAGCAGGCCGGTCACCGGCTCGACACCGTGTTGATTCCGAAGGTAGGGGTTCCGGCCGACGTGTACCTGGTGGACGCGCTCCTCACCCAGATCGAGGAGGCCAAAGGCATCCCCCACCGGATCGGCATCGATGTGCTGATCGAGACCGCGCTCGGCATGGCCAACGTCGAAGCGATTGCGCAGTCGAGCCGGCGGCTCGAGGCCATGCACTTCGGGGTGGCCGATTACGCCGCGAGCTGCCGGGCCCGCACGGTGAACATCGGTGGGCTCAATCCCGACTATCCCGGCGATCAGTGGCACGCGGGACTGTCGCGGATGGTGGTGGCCTGCCGGGCCTACGGTCTCCGCCCGATCGACGGCCCCTTCGGCGACTTCAAGGATCCCGACGGCTACACCGCGGCGGCACGGCGGGGGGCGGCGCTCGGCATCGAGGGTAAGTGGGCCATCCATCCGTCCCAGATCGCGCTGGCCAACGATGTGTTCACGCCGCCGCCGCGCGAAGTCGAACGGGCCCGCCGGATTCTCGATGCGCTGGATCAGGCCGCGCGCGAAGGCCGCGGTGCCGCCCAGCTGGACGGCCGCATGATCGACGCGGCATCGGCCCGCATGGCGCAGAATGTGGTGGATACGGATGCCGCCATCGGGAAGCTATCCAGCGTCAAGGGTCAAGCGTCCAGGGTCAAAGTTGGTTCATAATTCGCTCCTTCTAGACTCTAGACTCTAGACTCTAGACTCTAGACTCTAGACCTACTCCACCCGGGTCTCCGACCTCCGGACCGACTATGGACATCCACGAGTATCAAGCAAAGGAACTCCTCGCCGGCTTCGGCGTCGCCATTCCGCGCGGCGGCGTGGCTTACAGCCCGGAGCAGGCGGTCTACCGCGCGTCGGAAATCGGGGGCGCCCGCTGGGCGGTCAAGGCC
>JBJMPK010000254.1:0-10659 GCA_045803245.1 Gemmatimonadales bacterium | reverse complement strand
CTGGGAAGCCCGAGATACCAGGTAATGAGATCCCACACGATTGCGCCGAGCAGTCCACCCAGGATGACGTTGGGGTCGACGATACTGACGTCGATCAGTCCCTTCCCGATGGTCTTGGCAACCGCGGTTCCCACCACGAACGCGGCGACGAAGTTGAAGAAGGCGGCCCAGATGACGGCCACCCCCGGGCTCAGCACTCTGGTGGAGACAACCGTGGCAATGGAGTTGGCGCTGTCGTGGAAGCCGTTGATGAAGTCAAAGACCAGCGCTATTGCGATGATGAAAAGGATGAACGCGACGTGGTGGTCCATGCTTAGCCGTGCTTGATGGAGATAGACTCCAGTACGTTCCCCGCGTCCTCCATGTGGTCGAGGGTTTTTTCGAGAGTATCGTAGATCTCCTTCCACTTGATGACGACCAGTGCATCGGGGTGGCCGTCGAACAGCTTCGCGACCCACTCGTGATAAACCGAGTCGCCCTCCTCCTCCAGTCGCTTGACCTCGGCGCAGGCGGCTAAGACGGTCTGGTCCTTGTTCTTCTCCAGGCTGCGTACCGCTACTTCCAGCGCTTCGGTGGCCTGAATGACGACCTCCGCCAGGAGAATTGCCCCTGAAGGGGCCTCGCCTGCCCGGTAGAGCTGCACCCGGTGCGCGGTGCCGTCGATCAGATCTATCACATCGTCGAGCCGGGATGCCAGGAGGTGGATGTCCTCCCGGTCGAGCGGAGTGATGAAGACCCGGTCGAGACGGGTGACCACCTCATGAGTGATCTGGTCCGCTTCATGCTCTAGCCGCTTGATCGCGTCGACAATTGCAGGACGGTGCAGTCCATCCGCCTTCAGGAGCTCCAGCTGGAGCTTGGCCGCCTCCACGCTCAGCGAAGCAACCGAAGTGAACAGGATAAAGAACTTCTCATCGCGCGGCAGGAGTCGCATAGGGGCAGCCTGGGTGACGGGTTCGAGCGGCCGGAAGATAGCCCGCCCCAGAGGGTTGGCAAGGTTTTGCATTCTTGACGGCGCCGGTTTCGCAGGCACATTTCCACATTGGTCCCTCCGCCCTCCGGGCGGGGTTCGCAGTTTCGCTACGCGGTTCCGGGGCTTATGACCTATAGTCTGCTCACACGCCCCGATCGGCTGGCCGCCCTCCGCAATACTTCTCTTCTGGATACCCCGCCGGAGGAAGGTTTCGATCGGCTGACCCGAATGGCGTCGCGCTTGCTGGGCACCCCCGTCGCCCTGATCTCCCTGGTCGCAGAAGACCGCCAGTTCTTCAAGAGCTCCATAGGTTTACCTGAGCCCTGGGCAACCCGCCGCGGGGCCCCGATCTCCTTCTCCTTCTGTTCCCAGGTGGTCTCCACCGGGGAGCAGCTGATCGTCGAAGACGCCCGCCGCCACCCCTTGCTTCGCCACAGCACCGCCATCCGGGAGCTCGGCTGGGTCTCCTACGCCGGGGTCCCCCTGATAACCCGTGAGGGCCAGACCGTCGGCAGCCTCAGCGTTGTCGACAAGATGCCGCGATTGTGGTCTGAGCGGGACATCGCCCTGCTCAAGGACCTGGCCGCTTCGGCGGTGACCGAAATCGAGTTCCGCCGAGAGATGGGCCGGAGGCGGGAGGCGGAGCTGGGACGGCGGGACAGCGACGAGCAGTTCCACAGCACCTTCGAGCAATCCGGCATCGGAATGGGGCTGATCTCTCCCGATGGCCGTTGGCTCAGGGTCAACCGGGCTCTCTGCGAGATGCTCGGCAGCGCCCCGGACGATCTGGTTGGCTTTCCCGCGGAGAGCAGGACCCACCCCGACGACATTCCCGCCGACCGGGAAGCCATGCGGCTTCTCCTCGCCGGGGAATGCCGCACCTACACTATGGAAAAACGATACCTCACCGGGTCGGGTGAGGTCCTATGGGCCCTGGTAAACGTCTCCTACGTCCCCGGTTTCGAAGGAGAGCCGGCCTACCTCATCGCCGGCATTCAAGACATCACTGAGCGCAAGCAGGCTGAAGCGGCGCTCAGAGCCAGCGAGGAACGCTATCGATTACTGGCTCACGCATCGCGAGAAGTGGTATGGGACTGGGACTTGGTTACTAATCAGGTCACCTGGGACGAGGGGACGGGGCCGCTGCTCGACTACCAGAGGGCTGATTTGGGGGACACGGCCGATTGGTGGTACGATCGACTTCACCCAGACGACCGCGAACGCGTAGTCGCGAGCTTGGATACTGCCATCAGCCAGGGCGAAGCAGTCTGGTCGGATGAGTATCGGTTCCGCCGCTCTGATGGCTCCTATGTCACGGTCGAGGACCGGGCCCACATCGTCCATGACGAGACTCTCGCGCCGGTCCGAATCATCAGTGCCATGGCGGAGGTCAGGGAAGGGAAGGGCGGCCAGCGGCTGAACCAGGTGCTGGATGCGCTGCCGTCCGGCATTTGGATCGTCGACCGGCAGGGGAGGGTCATTCTCCAGAACGCCGCCAGTCACCAGATCTGGAGTGAGGCCGAGCCATCGGTACTGGAGGGCCTGGCGACGAGAGCTCTGGCGGGCAGTGAGGGCCCGCTGAGCCAAGAGGTCACGATCGAGACGGCCAACGGAAGCAGTAGGACTATCCTCGATTCCGCGGTTCCCATTCAAGACGCCGATGGTCAACCGATGGGCGCGGTGCATGTCAGCGAGGACATCACCGAAAAACGGGCCAACGAGGCGGCGGCGCTCCAGCAGGAGGAGCACGATCGCCAGACGGACAAAATGAAGGCGATCGGTCGGCTGGCCGGCGGGATCGCCCATGACTTCAATAACCTGCTTACCGGGATCCTGAGCTATAGCGAGCTGGTGCTCCAGGAGCTCCGGCCCAGCGATCCGATGCGAGCCGACATCGAACAGATTCGCCATGCCGGCCAACGTGCCGCGGGTCTGACCCGCCAGCTCCTGGCGTTCAGCCGGCGCCAGGTGCTCCAGCCGAAAGTCGTGTCCCTCAACGCCCTCGTCACCCAGCTCGAGCCCATGCTGGGACGCCTGCTGGGGGCCGATGTGGCGCTCGATACCTTGCTGGATCCGTCGATCGCAAATGTCCTGATCGATCCCGGCCAGATGGAGCAGGTTCTGGTCAATCTCATCATGAACGCGCGTGAGGCGATGCCCAACGGCGGACGGTTAGCGATCAGCACCACGAACGCGCATAGTCCGGATGACCAGGAAACCGAGGGAGGATCCTACGTTGCTATCTCCGTGAAGGACACCGGTAGCGGCATCGATCCGGCCACGCGGGCTCATATCTTCGAGCCGTTCTTTACCACTAAGCTTGGTTCGAGCGGCACCGGGCTCGGCCTGGCCACGGTGTACGGCATCGTCGAGCAGAGCGGCGGGCATATTCTGGTGGATAGCGCGCCAGGAGAGGGTGCGGAGTTCACCATCTACCTGCCCCCGTACAGCGGTTCCGAGACTGCCATAGCGGTGGCGGAACGGGAGTCGCCCCAAGGGGGATCGGAGACTCTACTGCTGGTGGAAGACGAAGCCACGGTGCGGGCTTCTGTGCGGCGTCTGCTCGAGTGGCATGGATATCGGGTTCTCGAGGCCGGTAACGGCCGGGAGGCGCTGAGAATCTACGAGGAAAATCCGGCCGCCATCGACCTGGTGCTGACCGACCTGGTCATGCCGGAGATGGGGGGACACGAGCTGATCGAACTGCTCCGGGCGCAGAACCCGACTCTTCGGGTGGTCTTCATGTCGGGCTACACCGAGAAGAACGTCGCGAACAACGGCTCGATGCCGCCGGGCACCGGCTTTGTCGAAAAACCCTTTACGGTCGACACGCTGATGCGGCGGGTGCGAGAAGTCCTGGACGCGGACGTCTAGAAAGCCCGCTTACAAGTTTTTTACCAGTTTCACCAGATCCCCCGGCGTCTCCAGCCAGTAATCGGGACCGGTACTCTCCAGATAATTCCTGCTGAACGGTCCCCAGAGTGCGGCTGCGGTCTTGACTCCTGCCGCTCGACCCGAATGCATATCGTGCACGCTATCGCCCACGTACAGTGTGGTCGCTGGATCGGCGCCGAGCAAAGCCACGGCCTTTTTTACCGGCTCAGGATGGGGCTTGGGATTGGCCACTTCATCGGCGCAGACCAGCACGTCCAACAGCGCTTCCAGGCCGACCAGTTTGAGTCCTCGAAGCGCTCCCTGACGGTTCTTGCTGGTGACGAGCCCGGTCTGCCGGCCGGCGGCTTTGATCTCCCGTACCGCTTCGATCACCCCCGGGTAGATCGTGACCATCTGATCGTGATGCTTGAGGTTGTACTCCCGATAGGTCGCGATCAACGCCTCCAACGTCTCCGGGGAATCGTGCCACTCCGAAAACTGAGCCCGGAGAGGAGTTCCCACTCCTCTGAGCCAGTCATCGTCTGATCGGGGCGGGAGTCCGTGCTGAGCCAATGTGTGGTGGTAGCTGTCCAGGATGAGTCTGACCGAGTCGATCAGGGTGCCGTCGAGATCGAAAAGAACAGTGTGGAGTGTTGCCATGGGAGGAAGCTAGTCACCCTCTCGGGGAGCTTGCCCTCATGCCGGGCCGAACACCACCAATCCGGTCAGTTGGACCTCCAACCCATCGGCCAGTCTCCTGGGCTCCGGCATCCGATGGAGCCGGCTCAGAATCTGCCGGTCGTCAGCATCCGCCAGCTCCTGCACCAGCGCTTCCTCGCCGGACGTGTGACCGCCAGCCACAAAGTCCATGGCGCGTTCCAGGCGGCCTAGCCGGTCGGGTTTATGCAGGCGCGCTGCATCTCGAATGAGTAGCTGCAGCCGTGCCGCAAGCCTCCGAGCGCCGGGTGACGGATTGGGAACGAGCCAGCGGCGGCCTCGCGCCAGGGCAACCCGATCCCGGATTACGCCCGCCAGGAGCGTGAGCCAACGTCGGATCTCTTGCGCATCGACCGGTACTATCTCGGCTGACACCGCGGCGAGCCCGAGCCAGCCTGCAAGCGCCTCGGGCGCTTCGCTACACCTGCCACCGGGCTCCAGCCAGATAAGATTCGCCGAGAGCCACGGACTCGACTCCCCCGGCTCACGGAGCGCGAACCCCGCGAGAAGCCCCTGGTGCGGCCCGGTTACTCGGGCGGTGCCCGCGATCGACTCCGGTCCGGTCCATCGGTCAGCCAGCTCCGATCGCCAACGCCAGAGTTGCCGGCCCCCCGGCCCCAGCCCTACCGATGAGGGAAGTCGCGCCTTACCCAACAGGGTACGCTCGAGCCGAAGCGAGCGCTCTATTGCCCGAGGGAGAAGGAAGCGCACGACTTCCACTTGAGCGTGGCTGGAGCCGTACCGCACCGCCCGGCCCTCGCGTTGCTCCAAGCGCATGGGGGTCCAGGGCAGGTCATAGTGCACCACCCGCGCAGCGCGCTGAAGATCGAGGCCTTCCGCGGCCACATCGGTCACGATCAGATGGCACGGGGCAAAGCGGGAAGAACGATCTTCTCGGAACCACCTCAGAACGTCGCCTCGCGGCATGGTCGTGGGACCGATCCCGGCGCGCACACCGGTGCACCAGGCCGGACGCAGGTCGGCCAGCCGGTCTCTGAGATATCGGACCGTGTCCATCCCGCCGGTAAAGATCAGAGCCGGAGTGCCATCGCTCAGAATGTCGCGCAGCCGGCCCAGCTTGCCGTCGGCTTCCGGTCTCGCCGAATTGACAGCCAGGATCACCGCGTCAATCTCGGCCAGGTCGGCCAGTTCGATCTCACTTTCAGCCGTCCCCTCCGGCATCAGCTCCCACCAGAGCAGTTGATCACCTGATGCTCCAGTGAAATGCTGGAGCTCGGAGCGGTCCATCGGATGCCCCGCCACCAGCGCGTCGCTGGCATGAAGTAGCAGCCTCCGGTATCGCCGCAGCGATCCTTCCAGGGCCGCGGGGCTGGACCCCGCTGCTCGCAAGAAGACGCTGCGCAGCAATGCAGCAATCGAAGGGCTGCGAGATAGCCGCAGCCGGGCGAGAAGGTCGACCTGGCGACTTGCCGCTGCACACTCGAGCCGTCCCGGGCGGCTGGTCCGGTGAAGCCGGCCGGGACGGCGTTCCGATACCGGATCCGATTCGATGACCACCTGCCCTAGCGCCGAAGCTTCACCGCCGCCGGCAAGGATTGTTCGAAGCGACACGATGCCGTTCAGGACCAGTGCATCGTCTCGAACCGAAAGCAAAAGCTGGTGGACCAGATCGGTCACTCGATTGACCACGGGGGTAGCGGTGACCAGTAGCGCCGGCCGTCCCATTACCCATCGGGCTACATGGATGTAGCGCCGGGTCCCGGGGTTTCGGAAATGATGGCTCTCATCGATGATGATCAGCCCGCGGGTACCCTGGGGATGGCGTCCCCGGCTTGCCTGCTCGTGAGAGCAAAGGACAATCGGGATATGGAGACGCTCCGCGGCTTGCTGCCACTGCGGCAGCAGCGTCGCCGGAACCAGGCATGCCGTGGGGCCACGATTGACTGCTGTTGCGACCGCAAGCGCGATGTAGGTCTTGCCGCTTCCTACCGGATCGGCGAGGATCGCACCACCGTAACTCCGCAGCGACGCCAGAATCCGGCGAAAACTTCGGACCTGTTCCGGATATAGCCAGGAGGGTGGAGACTGAGCATCCTCCGCCAAAGCCAGGCTGGCGCATAGCGAGCTGACGACCGCCTGGCCTGAAGCCGCCGGTCCCGGTTGTAGGACGGTGAGAAGCGGATCGGTAACCGCGACCAGCGACTCAGCGACTATTTGGGGTGCGGTCGTCCACCAGGCTACGGAGCGCATGCTCTGCGGCTGGTGAGAGTCCGAGATGGCGACCGGCAATGTCATCGAGCTCCTCCTGCACCGCGCAGCCGCCCCGCCCCGCCTGCGCCAGGCGATCGAGTCGGCTGTCGCTCAATACCGCATCGGGCAGCGGCAGTTGGGCTACCGTCCGCGCGCTGAATCGGGAGAACCCACCTGCCGCCGGAACCGCACTGAGCCGTGCCACTACTCTGAGCCAGCTGGAATTGAGCCAGGCGGCCACCCGCTCGGCGTGAGCCCGGCACGAGGTGGGAGCGACGTAACAGCTATTCAGCGGAATGCGGCTCTGGTCGTCCGTAGTGGTGAGTGCGGCTGCCACCAGCCGTCTGGCCAGGTCGGCCCAGACGACGCGGTAACGAGCTACGGCCGGCCGGGTCCGGAAAACGGTCCAAAGCGGTCCTCCGTGAAAGTCCTTTCGGCCCCGGAGCTCGGCTCGATGCGCCATCAGGTATGCTGTCGCTCGAGAGGGAAGGATTGCCCGGGGACCGCCGTGTTCGTCATGGGTCCAGAGCAGCCTGGTGGGCGATCGATAGCGAAATGGAGTGAGGTCCCGGCCCCGGAGCGCCCACCGCAGCACCTCGGGCTCCAGCTCGTCAGGCGGGTTTAAGAAAATCCGGTTAGCTCCGGTCTTGAGTCCGAGGTGGCAAACCAGCTTCTCGCCCAGTTTGGGTTGTATCAGCTCGAGCTCGGACAAGGCGTCCCTCACATGGTTTGCCACCAGGATCCACGGAGCGCCGCCCCCAAGCGTCGATTGTCGGATACGATACCCGCCGGGTGACTCAAGGGTGGTTCGCAGGTGGTGGTTCTGTGCCGGCCGGCATTTGCTCGCCACGATCGCCATGGGATAGACCACGGCGTCGAACTGGCTCATTGCGCTGGTCAGGTCTGCCACCACATGCAGCGTGGCGGTGGTTGCCAATCCATGGCGAGCCGAAGCGGCATACCCAGCGCTCTTGATCTTGGCGGGCACCAGCATGGCCATCACGCCGGACGGAGATGTCAGCTCCAATCCTCGCTCGAGGAAGGCCACGGAGAGATCAGGGCCGTTGCGATAGGAGCTGCCGCCTTGGCGCCACCAGCGATATCGGCCGGTAAGCCGGCTGCGTACACCCGGTGGAATCTCTTCCGACCTCAGCCACGGCGGATTGCCCAGAACGATGTCGAAGCCACCCCGCGCGAAGACGTCGGCGAAGGAGCTCTGGTAGTGAAACCATGGCAGGCTGCCCTCCCGCAGCAGTTTGCGGCGAGCTTGCCGGATATGCTTCAGCTCGGCCCGGAGTCGAATCAGTCCGGCCCGGGCTTCACGGTCGAGGCCGCGGCGCTCGCCGAACAGATTGTGTCCCCGTGCGTCCTCGAGCCGTTCGCCAATGTCGGCGCGGTGGCGGTCTTCGGCCTCCCTCAGCGAGAGGCTCAGCGCCTCAGCCTCGAGACCGCGGAGCCGGCGTACCAGAATGGGCTTGCGCGGGCCGGTCGCGGTAACAACCTCCTGGCGCACGCCGGCGAGCTCGCGGCCCAGCCGGAGATCCGTAACGCCACCGATTCCGCCGAGTGGGTCGAAGAGGCTGTCTCCCTGACGGATCAGACAGTCGAGATTGGGGAGCGGACTGATGGCGTCGACATTCTCGGCCGGATCGTCGGCGATTACCGCGAGCCAGAGCCGCAGCTCGGCCAAGCGGACGGCCGTTGCGCTCTGATCGACTCCAAAGAGATTGTGGCCGAGTATGTGACGCTTGCGGGTGCAGGGATGAGAAGATTCCCGATCGATTCCGGCGAGTCGGTCCAGCGCACCCATGAGGAACGCTCCCGACCCCACCGCGGGATCGAGCACGCTGACGGTCATCAAGATCTCAGCCGCTGCAGGCTCGCTTTCCCGCATCCGTCGCTCCGCTTCCGGTTCTCCGCAATGCAATCGGCGAGCGAGGAGTGCGATCAGTCCGGCGTCGAGGATTTCTCCCACCAGCGATGCAGGGGTATAGAACGTCCCGGATGCGTGCCGGTCGGCCGGCGCCATCACCCCCTCGAACACCCGGCCCAGCATGTCCGGAGCGACACCGCCGCTGTTCTCCTCGCACACCGTGAAGTGAAAGCGCTCGAACAAACCGTCGAAGGCATCACGCCACAGTTGGTTGGGTATGTCGGCGGGGAACCGCCGCTCCAGGGAATGGGGCTCGAACAGGCCGCCATTCAGAAACGGAATTGAGCCGAATGCAGATGCCGCTCGGGTGCGAAGGGCCAACGGCTGATTCAGTGTGCCGAAGAAGAGCGGTCGTAGAACGTCACGATGGAGGCGCCGCCCTCGCGACAGACAACGGTCTACCTCCTCTGCCAGGAAGCGCTCTCGTCCGCCCAGCCAGCCTTTGGTCTGGATGAAGTAGAGGAAGAGCACCCGGGTGAGCTGCAGCAACGCCAGCGCATGACGATCCTGGGCCCGCATGGGGCCCGGGAGGCCCGCGGCAACTCGGTCCAGGGTGGCGCGGAACTCCCGGAAGAAGCGGCGCCCGACCGTCTCCGCCGAGAGTGCGTCACACGCCTGGACGGCAAACGCCAGGGCGGCGCCCTCCGGCCGGCCGGCAAGCCGTGCCAGCGAGGCAACGGCTTCTCGCTCCGGCTGTGCCAGGCTCAGCTCGATGCGCGGAACCCTCCCAAAGGCGACCGCCACGGCCAGCCGGCGCCCATGGGAGTCGAGCGCCAGGACCAGGCTCACCCTGCCGCGCCGGCTCAGACGTCCCGCCAGCAAGGCAGCGCTCCGTTCGGGCGTGCGACTCTCGACGGCAAACCAGGCCAACGTTCCGGTCCGGCCCACAGCCATGACTCTCGCGCCGCAGCCGGTCGGTCGATTCCATCCTTCCAGCGGCACTTCGTCCCACAGCGGCTCGTGTCCCAGTGTGGCGACCAGCCCCGGCAGATCGGCTAGGGTTCGAATGGATGAAAGAGAGGCCTCGAGATCCACCAGTGGGGCGCTCCAAACACAACGGAGACCCACGGTGGCACTGTTGGGTGGCGACTACTGAACCGGAATGCCGCCGCCCGTGGCAGAATACCAGTCCTTCGTTGAGCTGCGTTCTATATTTCCCCGCTCAGCCGTTACCTGGCCAGACGTTCAACGACAAGAAATCAATGCTCCGACTTGGCCTTCCTCTTCTTGCTTTGGTACTGACCCTGCCCAGTCCAGTGCCGGCCCAGGCAGCCGCCGACAGCGGCAGCTTCGTGGTGCGCCACGCCGGAGACACCGTTGCCATCGAGCGGTTCTCGCGGTCGAAGGCCCGGCTGGAAGGCACTCTCGTCATCCGGAATAAGAAGATGACATCGGAGCGCTACTCCGCCGTAGTCGGCCCCGATGCAACACTGCCACTGATCGAGGTCACCGTCAGGGAAGGCGTTGACAGCGGACCTGTGAGAGCGAAGATCGTCCAGCGTGCCCGGGTCATATTCAAGGAGGATAGTGTGGCCGTGGACGAGATCGGCGGGGCTGGCTTGGTAACACGGGTACTCGGAACCGAGGCAGGGGCCATTCCCTACCTCAATCTCTCATTCGCCTTACTGGAACAAGCAGTTCGCCGTGGACGGCTGGTTCAGGGAAGCTCCCAGCTTGCCCTGTTCAATCTGGGAGGTGGACAGACGCTCAGCGCCCGGATGTCTCCCCTCGGCCGCGACTCACTCGAGCTCGACATTGGAGACGTCCGATTCCACCTCCGAATCGACCGCGACGGTAGGCTGCTGGGAGGCAGGATTCCGTCGCAGGACGTGGTTGCCGACCGGCGATAAGAAAGCCTAGGTTCACAGCTCACGCTTTTCGCTGTTCCCGCTCACGCCTTTGGTATAGACCCGTCCCCGCCATTCTACCGTGCCTTCTCCCCGCCAGGTCG
>JBJMPK010000253.1:0-9050 GCA_045803245.1 Gemmatimonadales bacterium | reverse complement strand
GGCCTTGCCTGGCTGATCATCCACGCTCTCCGGTCGTATTCGTCGGAAGACGCCCGTCCGGCCCTCCTGGTGGCGATCGCGGTCAGCGCTTTGTATGGCGGGCTGGGGCCGGGCCTCCTGGCCGTGCTGCTGGCCGGCCTGATCGTCCCCGATGCCGTCGTCCTGATAGCCGGCGCTGTCCTTATGGCGCTCTGTACCGGTTTCCGTCGAGCCCGTTCGGCCGCGCCGCCGGTGGAGCAGTCGGCCGGTCCCGAGCGGACCGCTTCCGCTGAACCGGACAATCAGCCGGAACGGCTCGATCCAACGCCTCCTGGTTTCCCATCCGAGGTCACCCGAGTTACTCCCCCGTTTGCCGAAATCACCACCGAAGCCACCTGGCGGTTTCATCACGAGCAGCCGTTGGACATCACGTTGCCGGAGGACGAGCAGGTCGAGCACCTGTACCTCTACTCGGTGCTGGCCGAGTGCAACGATGCTTTTGCCCGAATGTACGGCTTTCGCTCGGCGGCCGAGGTAATCGGCACCCGGCTGGTGGTTTTCCTTCCGCCGTCAAATGCGGAGAACGTCGCCTATCTCCGCAGCTTCATCCGCAGTGGATATCGCCTGGAGGACGCCGAGTCTCACGAGATCGACCGCTACGGCAACGCGAAATACTTCATGAACAATCTGGTCGGCATCTTCGAGCGGGGGGAGCTGGTGGGAGCGTGGGGCACGCAGCGGGACGTGACCGGCAGGAAACGAATCGACGGTGCTCAGGAGTATCGTTCGCGGCTCCACTCCTCAAAAAGCTCGTCGCAGTAAACACTATTGGCCGAATTGGCAGCCTTGGCCTTCCGGCCATCCGACAGCACCATGAACGCGCAGAACTGAGCCACGGTCGGCTTTCCGTTCACTCCGGTACAATCCTTCACCGCCATCCGGTTTATCGCGATCCAGACCGACTCGCCGGGATGGGTCCGCTGCCACGCGGCGCACTTGCCTCCGACGTCAGGGTCCACCTGCAGTCCGTTCGGCTGGATAACGATCCTTCGGGGGGAGGGAACGCTGGCCCGGGCGACCGCGGCAGGGCGCACGTATTGCCAGGGCGTACAGATCTCGTGGAGCGGCAGGTCGACATGCCGGGCGGCCACACAGGATAGCCCGGTGAAAGTTTGGCCGGCCGCCGGCGCGGAGAGGTATGCGGTATCCGCAAAGACGGTGGCCGGCCGTATCGCCGCCAGGCTGTCGTTCCCCGCTCCAAGCGTGGGTACCACCTTGATCAGGATCGAGTCCGGCTGTCCCTCCGGCGAGGCCAAGGTGAGATCCCAGGAGACCACGATCTGGAGTGAGTCGGCAGCGGCAGAGATGTCGGACCTTACCTCGGTGACTTCGGAGAGCTGGGGAAGAGCCGCGTGCAGGGGCTTGTGGCTCAGGTATCCGTCGAACATCAGGACTGACACCAAGGCGGCCAACCCGGCGTAGATCAACCAGCTCCTGACTATGTGCACGCGAGGAGCTTCCGGGAGGCGAGGCTCTTTCCGGCGGCGGCGCACGCTGTGAACCCGAACTTCTACATCTTCCATCTACACGCCCCCATGTTCCACTTCGGCCGAATCACCTAGGCTCCTGCCCCGCTGCCTACCGTCCTTCCAGCTCCCGTTCACCCGGTATGTGCCGCTCTGCCCGCCCGGTGCCCGGATGGGACTTGGCCTCGAGGTATCGCTCGCCCTTGAGCCGGACGTAGGTGACGAACTGCTCGTACTCATCTTCCGACAGCGCGTTCGCGATGGCCGGAATCAGTCCTTTCACCAACGTGATCCGCTCCTCCAGCGCCAGTGCATTGGCTTGGTCCACCAGCGCTCTGATGGCGGGGTGGTTCATCCAATCGGTTTCTTCACTGGTCGTCATGGGTGCGGAGCTCCTGAAGTGTGTGGGAGAACCTACTCGGTCACCGCACCCGCCAGCGACGCGAGCTCGAGCGCCCGATCCAGTTCGGCGAGCAGATGAGCGATGTCATTCCAAACAGCGATGGCTCCCGCATCCAGCAGCTCGGTGGCCGGCGTGCCGCCGGACAGCAGGCCAATAAAGGCGACTCCGGCCGCCCGGCTGGCCGCCGCGTCGTACACCGTGTCACCCACCATCACGCACTCGCCGGGTGCAAGCCCCAGCTTCTCTACCGCGACTTCGACAAGGTCCGGGTCGGGCTTGCTGGCCGTGGCGTCACTCTTGGTGACGACGACGTCGGCAAGCTTCGTGAGGTCGAGCCCGGCGCTCTTCAGAGTGGCCTTCAGATGCTTGTCATCGCTCGACGTGGCCAGGGCAGTGCGGATACCCCGGTCATGCAGGGCAGGGAAGATCTCCTCGACCCCGGGAAAGACCCGAAAGTGCTCTCGCCTCGCGATGGCCAGAAACTCTTCTTTTTGGGCTGTGCGAAGCGCCTCTCCGCAGCGGGCCTCTACTTCATTGCCCAGGATCGAGGGGACCAGCTTGTCGCCCCCCTTACCGATCTCCCGCTTGATCCGTTCACTGGGGACTTCAAAGTCAAATCGCCGGAACGCGCGGCGCCAAGCCTCGACATGGGCGGGGTTGGTGTCGACCAGAGTGCCGTCGATGTCGAAGATGACTCCGTGTGTCGGCATAGTCCAAATTAAGCGGGTAGGGCGGGTAGGAGGGTAAGCGAGTAGGTAGCGCGGTTGGAGATTAGGTTCCTCATCCTCAACGAAGCCAGGACCTACCCGCATGGATCTGAACCGGCGGAATAGGTCCCTTTCGCTAGCACCTGCGGTCTTACCCGCTTACCCGCTTACCCACTTACTCCCCCAGCTTGATTCGCTCTACCCTCCGGCCTTGGGCCCGGGGGTTAAAGACCCGCAGGGTCACGATGCTGCCCGGCTTCTCCGCCTTCAGCGCGTTCCTGAGCTCGCTTTCGCTCTTCACCGCCTTGCCTTCGACCGACAGGATGATATCCGGACCGTTGCGCTGCGGATCATCCAACAGCGTCTCCCAGGAGGGACCGCCCGGGGTGACATCAGTGACGACCAGCCCCCGCATGCCGTTGGGGAGCTGAAGCTGCTGGGCGATGTCAGGCGTGACCGGCTCCACGCTGATACCCAACCGATTCATGACCGCGCCGCCCGGTGCGGCCGCCTCGTCGCTGTCTCCGCCACCGGCGGCTGCCACCTGCGGCTGATCATTCAGCGCCTGAAGCTTCACATCGAATGTCTTCCGAACCCCGCCTTTCCGGGCGACCTCCACCTTCACGATGTCGCCCGGCTTGCGAAAGCCGATCACTTGCTGCAGTTGCCCCACCCGCTCTACCGGCTTGCTGTCGATTGCGATGATGACATCGCCCGGCAGGATGCCGGCGGCCTTGGCCGGCGAGTCGTCGTTGGGGATGTCCTTCACCACTACCCCGCGGATCTCCGGAAGTCCCACGTAGGCTGCGTCGTTCAGGGTGACGTTATCGATGGAGACGCCGAGCGCCGCGCGGTGGACCGTGCCGGTCTCGATCAGCTGATTCATGACGGTGCGGGCCAGGTTGATCGGGATGGCAAAGCCATAGCCGGAGTAGAAGCCGGTCTCGCTGGCTATGGCGGAGTTGATGCCGATGACCTCTCCCCGCACGCTCACCAACGGCCCACCCGAGTTGCCCGGGTTGATGGCCGCGTCGGTCTGGATGAAGTCCTGAATGCTTCCGACGCCCCGTCCCGGGAGGCCCTGGAGGGCCCGCCCCTTGGCGCTCACGATGCCGGACGTCACCGTAAAGGTGAGACCCTCGCCCAGCGGGTTACCGATGGCGAGTACCCACTCGCCCACCCGGGCATCGTCGCTGTTGCCCAGTGCCATCGGCGGAAGTCCCCGAGCCTCGATCTTCAGCACGGCTACGTCGGTGTTCGCATCGCTTCCGACCACCTTGGCCTTGAATTCGCGCCGGTCGAGCAGCCGGACCGTGACCTGCTCGGCGCCCTCGACCACGTGGTTGTTGGTGAGGATATAGCCGTCCGCCGACACCACGAACCCGGAACCGCTGCCTTGTTCGATTTCGGGCTGCTGCCGGAAGCGGGGGAAGAACCGCTCCATTCCCGGCGGGATCCGCTGTTTGGATGCCTGCTCGGTTCGCTGCGAGCGGACGTAGACCACGCTGGGCTTCACGTGCTCCGCGACGGCCGCAAACGCCTCACTTAACTGCTGAAGCGAGCGGGCTTCAGGAATCGATGGAGCGTTCACCTGAGCGATGGCCGTGGCCTGATGGCCCGGCTGCTGCGCCGTGGAGCGGTTCGGGAGGTCCAGCAGCCCGGCGAACAAGAGTCCCAGCGCGAACGCGAGGGCGACCAAACCACCGAACTTGAGCCAGTTTAGGGAACGTGCGGACATCGAGCGGCCCTTCAGGAAAGCGTTGGGGTGTTACTGCACCTTCACAATTTAACAGTACCACAAAGGTCCAGGGTGAGTTTCGGCACGGGAGCGGTAAGAGGTAAGAAGTAAGAGGTGAGAGGGGAGACCTAACCCGGCCCTCGACCTCTCACCTCTAACCTCTTACGTCTCACTTCTTACGTCTTACTTCTTCTCGTCTACAATCTCGTAATCAGCCTCGACTACGTCCTCCTGGGGTGCGCCGGCCTCCTGCCCGCCACCCGGCGGTGGCGGCTGGCTCGGCCCGCCCCCACCCTGGTCCTCGCCGCCCGGGGTGGAACCGGCGGCCTGATAGAGCGAGGCGCCGGCCGCCGAGTATGCCTGGTTCAGCTCATCGAGTGCCCGGCGAATGGCCTCGGTTTCTCCGGCGCGGAGCGCCTGTCGGCCGGCCTCGAGCGCCGCTTCCAGCCGCGACTTGGCATCGGCCGGCAGGCGGTCAGCCCACTCCTTACTGTCCTTATCCACTCGGTAGACCAGGCTATCCAGCTGGTTGCGGGCTTCGATCTGCTCCCGCCGAGCCTGATCTTCCTGGGCGTGCTGCTCGGCCGCCTTGACCATCCGGTCGATCTCGGTGTCGCTCAGGCCGCTCGACGCCTCGATCCGGATCTTCTGCTCTTTCCCGGTGGTCTTATCCTTGGCCGCCACATGGAGAATACCGTTGGCATCGATGTCGAATCCGACCTCGACTTGAGGCATGCCCCGGGGTGCGGGCGGGATGCCGGTGAGCTGGAACTTGCCGATAGTCCGGTTGTCCTGGGCCATCTGACGCTCGCCCTGGAGCACGTGGATCTCGACCGTGGTCTGGTTGTCCTCCGCCGTCGAGAAGGTCTCGGATTTCTTGGTCGGGATGGTGGTATTCCGGGGAATCAGCACCGTCGTTACCCCGCCCAGTGTCTCGATGCCGAGTGAAAGCGGGGTGACGTCGAGGAGCAGCACGTCCTTGACCTCGCCGCCCAGCACGCCACCCTGAATGGCCGCACCGATGGCCACGACCTCGTCCGGATTTACGCCCTTGTGGGGCTCTTTTCCGAAGAAGTTCTTGACGATTTCCTGCACCTTGGGCATGCGGGTCTGGCCACCGACCAGGATGACCTCGTCGATCCGCTTGGGGTCGAGCCCGGCATCCTTGAGCGCCTGCTGCATCGGCGGAATGGTCCGCTGCACCAGATCATCTACCAGTTGCTCGAACTTGGCCCGACTCAGTGCGATGTTAAGGTGCTTGGGACCGGATTGATCCGCCGTAATGAACGGCAGGTTGATATCAGTCTGGTTGACGCTCGACAGCTCCATCTTGGCCTTCTCGGCGGCCTCCTTGAGGCGCTGAAGGGCCATCGGGTCTTTCGAAAGGTCGATCCCCTGGTCGCGCTTGAACTCGGAGACCAGCCATTCGATCAGGCGCTGGTCGAAGTCGTCTCCACCCAGGTGGGTGTCGCCGTTGGTGCTCTTGACCTCGAACACACCTTCGGCCAGCTCGAGCACCGAGATGTCGTAGGTGCCGCCACCCAGGTCGTACACCGCGACCTTCTCTTCCTTCTTCTTATCCAGGCCATACGCCAGAGCCGAAGCAGTGGGCTCGTTGATGATCCGCACCACATCCAGACCGGCGATCTTGCCGGCGTCCTTGGTGGCCTGGCGTTGGGCGTCGTTGAAATAGGCCGGGACGGTAATGACGGCCTTTTCTACGGTGTAGCCGAGATAATCCTCCGCCGTTTGCTTCATCTTCTGGAGGATCATCGCCGAGATCTCGGGAGGGGTATACCGCTTCCCCTGGATCTCGACCGCCGCCAGGCCGTTGGGGCCCTCGACCACCTTGTACGGCAGCCGCTTGACCTCGTCCTGGACCTCGCTGAAGCGGCGACCCATCAGCCGCTTGATCGAAAAAATGGTCTGCTTGGGATTGGTGACTGCCTGGCGTTTGGCGACTTGGCCCACCAATCGCTCGCCGTCTTTGGTGAAGGCCACCACCGAAGGTGTGGTCCGTCCACCTTCGGCGTTGGGGATGACGACGGGATCGCCACCCTCCATGACTGCGACGACCGAGTTGGTTGTTCCCAGGTCGATGCCAATGATTTTGGAAGCCATGTCTACTCCGGCTGAATCGAGTGTTGCGGAGCACGCCAAATCGGCTACTCACGCGGGTTTGGAGGGCAGTCTAAGCAAGTGGCATACCGCCATAGCCTGCCGTTTTGGCGGACAGGATACTCTCACTACCCGTGACTTGGCTCACGCCACGAGCTCTCGGCCTGCAATAAGCTAAGATCGTGGGAAAAGTGTGGATCTGGAGGGACCGGCCGCGGGGGTGTCTTCGCCTCGTGAAATCAACGAACCTGAGGAGGTAGCCATGCTGTGGACGATCTTCGTGATACTCCTGGTGCTGTGGCTCCTGGGAGTCGTCACGTCGTACACCTTGGGTGGGTTCATCCACGTATTGCTGGTCATCGCCGTGATCATGGCGGTAATGCAATTGATTCAGGGAAGACGAGCGCTGTAGACGGCTATTGGCCTTGGGTTACGGGCTGCGCCGGTTGAGGGGAAACCGCCTGAGACCAGCAGCCCGTAGCCCATGGCCATAGCCTAGTCTAGTCTAGCCGAGCCAGCCATGCCCCGAGCCGCAAGTACAAACCCTAAGAAGCGCGTCCGTTACGCCGTGGTGGGCCTGGGCCACATTGCCCAGGTAGCGGTACTACCGGCTTTTGCCCACGCGGAGAACTCCGAGCTGGCCGCCCTGGTGTCAGACGACCCCGGAAAACTCGCCAAATTGGGCCGCCGGTATAAAGTGAGCCAGCGGTTCGGCTACGATCAATACGACGAGTGCCTGCGTGGCGGCGGGATCGACGCGGTCTACATCGCGCTTCCCAATCATTTACACCGGGAATACTCGGAACGGGCGGCTCGAGCCGGAGTCCACGTCCTCTGCGAAAAACCGATGGCCGTGACGGAGGAGGATTGCCGGTCCATGATCCGGGTTGCGGCCGAGAACCGGGTGAAGCTGATGGTGGCGTACCGGCTCCATTTCGAAGAAGCCAACCTCAAGGCCATCGATCTGGTGCAGAGTGGCAAGCTGGGCGACGCCAGGCTGTTCGACTCGGTCTTCACGATGCAGGTGAAGGAAGGCGACATCCGGCTCGGTCCCCGGGATCTGGGCGGCGGTACGCTGTACGACATCGGGATTTACTGCATCAATGCGGTGCGGAACCTCTTCGGGGCCGAGCCGATGGAGGTGACCGCTTTCATTTCGAACAATGGAGATCCTCGATTCCACGAGTGCGAGGAGATGACCAGCGCCATTCTCCGTTTCCCCGGGCGGGAGCGGCTGGCGAGCTTTACCTGCAGCTTCGGTGCGGCGGACGTCTCCAGTTACCGGGTCGTAGGGACGGAGGGCGATCTGGTGATGGACCCGGCTTACGAATACGCCGACGAGCTGGTCCAGCGGGTGACGCTCAAGGGACGCAGCCGCGAACGGAAGTTTCCCAAGCGAGACCAATTCGCTCCTGAGCTGATCAGCTTCTCCGACTGCATCATCACCGGAGAAGACCCGGAACCGTCCGGGTGGGAGGGACTCGCCGATGTCCGGGTGATCCGAGCCCTCTATCGGTCGGCAGATACCGGCCAGCCGGTGGCGCTGGAGCCGTTCGAGAAAGAGCAGCGTCCGTCTCTCGATCAAGCCATCAGCCGTCCCGGAATCCGCAAGCCTCAGCTGGTCAATACCTCCGCCCCCAGCGAATAGTCGTCAGCCCTTCACTGCGTTCAGGGCAGGCTCTGAGCTGCGCTCAGAATGACATGGCTCGGCTATATTGAGCCATGTTCCCCTACCGAGACGACAACCCGACGTTGGCGACTCCGGTGGTCACGTTGCTGATCATCATCGCCAACGTCGCGGTCTGGATTTTCGTGCAGGGGATGGGCGCGGAGCCGAACCTTTCCCGATCAGTCTGCGAGCTGGGACTCATCCCGGGTGAATTCCTGGGACGGATTCCGGAGGGCTATCGGGTTCCCCTGGGGCCGGCTACGGCCTGTGTGCTGGGTGAAGAGCGAAGCTGGATCACTCCGCTGAGCTCGATGTTCCTACACGGCGGCTGGTTCCACCTCATCGGCAACATGTGGTTTTTCTGGGTCTTCGGCAACAACGTCGAGGACTCCATGGGCCATCTTCGTTTTCTGGCCTTCTACATCCTGTGCGGGCTGGCCGCCGCCGCCACTCAGACGTACACCAATCCGTCCAGCCCGGTACCGATGGTGGGTGCCTCCGGGGCCATCAGCGGCATCATGGGTGCGTACATCATTCTGTATCCCAAGGTGCGGGTCCACATGCTGGTCATCCTGGGCTTCTTTATCACCCGCATCGTGGTCCCGGCGTATTTGATGTTGGGCTACTGGTTCATCATCCAGCTCGTGGGTGGTGGCCTCTCCGGGGAACAGGGGGGCGTCGCATTCTGGGCTCACGTCGGGGGATTCGTTGCCGGTGCCATCATGATTCACCTCTTTCGGGATCCGGAGCTGGTGGAGAAGCATCGGGCGATGTCCCGGACGACGGAAGGGCTGGTTTATCGGGAGCGTTGATGGACGGGCGGTCGGACGGTCAGTCGGTCAGGCGGTCGTTTTTGGCGCGAGGGAAACATACAACCCCCACATAATCTTCCCGGTTCGATTACGCAGCT
>JBJMPK010000252.1:0-4245 GCA_045803245.1 Gemmatimonadales bacterium | reverse complement strand
GGCGGATTGGCGATCACGAAGTCGAACCGCTCCCGGCTCCGGTGCAGGTCGTCGTAGTAGCTGATCGCCTGGCGGATGTCGCCTTCCAGTCCATGCATGGCCAGATTCATCCGGCAGAGCCGGACGGTTTCCTCCACCTTCTCCTGTCCGTGGATCGAGAGTTCCGCCGCCGGGTTCTTCTTGTGCTCCGCTACGAATCGCGCGCTCTGGACGAACATGCCGCCCGACCCGCACGCGGGGTCGAGGATCTTACCGTGGTACGGTTCCAGCACCTCCACCAGCAGTCGCACGATGCTGGACGGGGTGAAGAACTCGCCACCTCTCTGTCCTTCCGTCCGGGCGAACTCGCCGAGGAAGTACTCATAGATCCGGCCGAAGGCGTCATAGTCGAGATTGGCAGGAATCTCGGAGATTCGCTTGAGAAGATTTTTGAGGAGCACGCTTCCGAAGATCTGATAGCTCCTCGGCAGCACGTCCTTGAGCTCGGGGTTGTCCCGCTCGACCGCCTTCATGGCGTCGTTGAGCGCTTTTCCTACCTGGGCCTGCTCCGGCAGCGACAGGAGATGCTCGAACCGGGCTTCCGGCGCCAGGTACAGCACCCCCTCGGCGTGATATGCCTGCGGGTCATCCAGCCGGGAGCCGCGGCGGCCGCCTTTTGCCTTGGTCTCCAACCCTCGGCGGCGAAACAGGAAGCGCGCCTCGGCAAAGCGAAGGAAGATCAGGCCCAGTACGGGCTGGGAGTATTGCTGAGCGGTGAGACCGGAATTGGCCCGGAGCTGGTCGGCGGCGTCCCACAGCCGGCGCTCGAGCGTCGTGGTCCCAACATCTTTCTCCGGCGGGGCGATCCAGCGCATAGTAGATGACGGACGCATTGCGTCCCATACTGCGGGTAGCGTGGTTCAATCAGCGAGGTTGGATAGGCCGGGCGGGAATATACTGCCGAAACGGGGCTGCCTCCACTATATCCCTTCACTCAGAACGTGAGTCACTCGCCGCAGCGGGGTTCACTATGAACCAGGAAAGTGAATCGGCGGTCCGGGTGAACGCAAAAGCCCCGGTGGTCGATTATGGGTCCTGACTCATAAGCCACTTCGCTGACGCGCGGTCATGCCGCCTGCTTCTCCTGTCCAGCGGGGTGTCGCCCGACGGGTGCGGCGGGCCGATGACGTTGCTGGCGCTCTCCCACTTGGCCAGCGGCTCGCTCGGCGTCCAAACCGCGGCCTGCATGATGTGGGAGATCGCGCGAGGGCTCGAACATGACGATCCGGAAGGGCGGAAGCGCTGGATCGAGCAGCGGGTGATCGATGCCCTCATGATTCTGGTCCAGGACGGCGAAGCGGCCTGGAACCGGATCCGGTCCGAGCTGGAGCAGCGAGGCTATCTGTCGGGCGATGAGGTGCGGGCGCTGATCGCGGAGAGCGATGCGGAGGTCGCGAGGCGCCCGCCGAGTGGTACCGAAGCCGGTTCCCCTACTTCAAACTCAGAATCCATTTGACCACGGCGTGAAGATCCGGATCCGGCACCTGCGGGTTCGGAGTCATCGGTATCTGCCCCCACACACCCGAACCGCCTTTCTTGACCTTCTCGACCAGGGTGGCCTCGACGTCCTTTCCTTTATACTTGGCGGCGACGTCCTGGAATGCCGGCCCGATCACCTTGTGGTCGACCGCGTGACAGCTGGTGCAGCCGTACTTGGCCGGCATCTGATCCGGCGAAACCGCCGCCTCCGCCGCCTTCGGGGGTAGCGCCGGGGACACCGGCTCGGCCGCACCCGGGGCCTGCTGGCCCTCTTTTGCTGCGGCCGGTGTGGCGGTGGCGTTGCCGCCCGGCAACCATGAGGTGGTCGGCACGACGGTGGGAACCGCTTGAGCCTTGATGTACGCCACCAGATTCCAGACGCCCTCGGGGCCAATGACGCCGCCGTACGCCGGCATCCCCTTCGGTCGTCCGTAGAAGATCGAGGTGAAGATTTCGTCGTCAGCTCCGCCGTAGCGCCAGCGGCCGTCGACCAGGCTGGGTCCGACCCACCCGACGGCTCCGCCGCCATGACAGCCGTCGCAGTTCATCGCACTGAACAGGGTGGCGCCGGCCTCCGGATTGAGGTTGGCCGGGCGCGGAGCATTGAGCGCGTTGGCGGCCGGAACGACACCACCGGCAGCGACCCGGTCCTCGACTTTGCCCGCTGGTCCCGTGGCCTGCGCCTTGGGCGATTCCTGTGACTTGCAGCCCGAGGCGCCAATGAGCGTGGCTGCGAGCAGCGCCAGGACCTGTCTGGTGGTAGGCATGATTTTCTCCTCTGGGTACTTCGTGGCTTACCTACCGCCGCTTTATCTACCGCCTTACCGTTAGAGCCCGAAGATCCAGACGAGGCCACCCTGACTGGTGTGCCGTCCGATGTCCTTGTACGGGTCGGACGGCGGGCGCACGTCCGCGGGATCATCGGCGCGCACGTCACCCGCTAGCAGGAACCAGTCCCCACCGATCCCGGCGTACACCGCCACATACTGCTTGCCGTCGGGGCCGCGGTAGGAGATCGGGTTGCCCACGATCCCGGAGCCGAGCTTCTGCTTGAACAGCAGCTTGCCGGTCTTAGCATCCACCGCCTTGAACCACCCGTCGAGCGTGCCATAGAACGCGACATCACCGGCGGTGACCAGGGCTCCACTCCAGTTGGGGAAGTGCTCCTTGAGCTCCCAGACCTTCTTCCCGGTACTGGCGTTCCAGGCCATGAAGGCACCTAGGTGACCTCCGGGGCCGGCGTAGTAAGGCGTGCCGGCGCCGATGAACGGAGTCCCCCGGAAGTGCTGCGCCTCGGTGGCCGCGTAATCCATGCACATGTTGTTGGTCGAGGTGTAGAACAAGTCGGTCCGGGGCGAGTACGCCGCCGGAGAGGCCGGGCTGACGCCGCCTTCGAGACTGGGACAGACGCCCTTCACGTTGCCCTTGGATGCCCCGGTCTGTTTGGTGGAATCCAGCACCGGACGGCCGGTCTTGATATCGATGTTCTTGGCCCAGGTCACCTGCACATAGGCCGGAGCCGCGAGAATCTCGCCGGTCGCGCGGTCCAGGGTGTATTGAAAGCCATTCTTATTGAAGGTGACCAGTGCCTTCCGTGGCTTCCCCCCGATCTTGATGTCCGCCAGGATCAGAGTGGAGACGGCGTCGTAGTCCCAGTTGTCGTGGGGGGTGAGCTGGGTGGCCCAGACCAGCGACCCGTCGGATGGTCGGCGGGCCAGTATGCTCGCCGTCCATTTGTTGTCGCCCACCCGCTGCTCGGCGTTGTAGGGTGAGGGATTCCCCACGCCGTAGTACACCAGGTCCAGCTCGGGATCGTAGGACATCCAGCCCCATACCGGTGCGCCCCCGATCTTGTAGGTGTCCCCGGGCCAGGTCGACTTTCCCAGATCGGTTCCCTTGTCATAGAACGGCTTGAAGGTGGCGGGATTCACCAGCATGTCGGCGTCGGGGCCGATGTTGCGCCCGGTCCAGATCAGCTTGCCGGTCTTGAGATCCAGCGCCTTCACGAAGCCGTAGATCCCGAACTCTCCGCCGGCGGCACCGACGATGACCCGGTCCTTCACCACAAACGGCGCCATCGGCGTGGTTTCACCCTCGCCCAGATCCGCGATCTGGGTCTTCCACACCTCCTGGCCTGTCGCCGCATCCACCGCCACCGTGTGTCCGTCGAGCAGGTTGTAGATGATCTTGCCGTCGGCGAAAAACGCTCCCCGGTTGATCACGTCGCAACAGGAGACACCGATCGCGTTCGAGTTCACGTCGGGGCGGTACTTCCACTTGAGTGGGTACCCCTCCTGGGTGAGGTCGAAGGCGTAGAGCACGTTGGGCCACGGCGTGACTACGTACATCGTGTTCTTCACCACCAGTGGCTGGCCCTCGTGGCCCGCGAGCACCCCGGTGGAGAACGTCCACACCGACCGCAGCCGGGTCGCGTTTGCCGGCGTGATCTGGGCCAGCTTGCTGAAGCGGGTCGAGGAATAGTCCCTGCCTGGCATCGTCCAGTCGCCATCGGCCGCAACTTGTGCCGACGCCGGAACCGTGAGCAGCATCGAGAGACAACCCGCCGCGGCGAGCATAGTCGCCAGGCGGGACCAGGGAGACGTGGTGGTGGCGCGAGCCATATCGCTCCTCACGGCCGAGAGGTCGGGTACGAGCCAGTGTTTCGTGCAGGACCCACAAGCATGGGTAAACGGCGGTACCGGTTCTTGTATCCTCGTGCTGTGAGGG
>JBJMPK010000251.1:0-14585 GCA_045803245.1 Gemmatimonadales bacterium | reverse complement strand
TCGGCACTCGCGGCATCCGGCACGTATATGTCGACGGCGGAATCACCATCCAGCGGTTCCTCCAGGCCGGGCTCATCCAGCGACTCATCGTCACCCGAATTCCCGTGCTCCTCGGCAGCGGCATCCCGCGGTTTGGCCCGCTCGAGCGCGATGTCCGTCTCCAGCACGTCGCCACCCGGCAGTACCCCAGCGGCATGGTGCAGAGCGAGTATGTGGTCGCCCCGTGAGGGCGATGAAGCTGCTAGGCCTCGTCGTCTTCGGCCTGATCGCAGTCGACCCTGGGCTGCCAGGTGTGGGGTAGATCGTCCGAGCCAGCCTCAACCGCAATCAGCTACCGGGTCGCTCCAGCGACGCGGTAGGGCCTTGGAGTCACTCGAACGCGACAGGGCCGCGCCCGGCCCATGTCGCACCCGGTGACCCGGATGGACAACTCGCGACAATGGGGGTGAAATCTCTGGCGCATTCACTTTGCGGCGAGTCTCGACGGCCCCGGATTCAAGGGTCATGTTGGGAGAATCATCCCCCCCTCTGAGTCGCGTCCTCGCAGGCAAGTAGGCAGGCAGGTATGGAGATTCTCCAGATCTTGACGGGCCTGATTTTCATCTATCTGGTGCTGAGTCTGGTCTGCACCGCGGTCAACGAACTTGTGGCGCAGGTGGTCAATCTGCGGGGGAAGACGCTTCGAAGCGGGTTGCAGATCTTAATCGAGGGACCCGAGACGAGGGGACTGGTGCGGCGCATGGCCGGCTTCATCTCAGGCACATTCGGTGGGCTGCTCGGTTGGTTCAGGAGCAAAGCCCCAAAGGCTCCCGTTCTCGACCAACGCGCAGAAGCTTTGAGGGAGCTCGAGAGGGTTGCGGGAAAGGAGCTCGCCGAAGTAAGGAGCAAGGCGGAGGAGCTTTCCCGGGCGGCGGCATATGCGGACACCCGGAAGGCCAGAGCGGTGCGGGCCGCGATATTGGCCGGGCAAAGCAGGGCGGAAGCGGCTGCCACCGAGGCGACCCGAGCGGCCAATGAGCGCAACACTGCTCAGGACGAGGTGCACCGGCTCACGAATGAGCTGGCACAGGCGCGCAAGAATCTGATCGATGCTGCCCGCCCGCAGACCGAAGCATGGGAGAGGGCGGAAGCCGCTGCCAGCGGGATCTCGTCCAGCCCGGTGGCGGCACTCTACCAGCATCCGTTGATCGCCGGGCTGCGACCGATCAGCCTGCTCACCGGTAGCCGGCTACCCTCGTACATCCCCGCCGATACTTTCGCGACCGCGCTTCTCGACCTGGTCGGCTCCCCCGAGGCCGGCCCTCCCAGATCACTGCAATCAATCCGGGAGGGAGCCCGGAAACTCCCGCCCCAGCTTCAGAAGCCCTTGACGGTGTTTATAGATCAGGCCGGTGACAGTGTGCAGGAGCTGCAGCTGAGCATCAGCCGTTGGTTCAGCGACGCTATGGAGCGGGTGTCGGGAGTGTACAAGCGGAGAACTCAGCTCGTGATCCTGGTGATCGCGTTCATCACGACGATCGGAATGAACGCCGACACGGTCCACATCTGGCGGACACTGTCGAAGGACGCGACCGTGCGCGCAGCCGTGCTCTCCGCGGCCCAGGCTTACAGTGCCGCCGCGGGGCCGGGGGACGGCGTCAAGGCCAAGGCGGAGCAAGCGGCTTCCTCCGGGCTGCCGGTAGCGATCGCTCGAATCGATTCCGCTCTGGCGCGAATCGACAGTCTGGCCGCCTATGGGGTGCCGCTGGGATGGCGTGACGCGACGTTTGCGTGGTCGACCGTGCCGGGGTGGCTGCTCACCGCCCTGGCGATCTCTCTCGGGGCGCCATTCTGGTTCGACATGCTGAACAAGGTGATGAACGTCCGCGCGGCCGGCCGCGCCCCGGAGGAAAAGCCCAAGCCGCCGGAGGCGTTGCCACCTCCACGGGGAGCCTGAGGCGGTATGGCTGATACAGGAGCTGGCTTCCCGGTCCGCTCGGTCGGGATTGCGAGTGAGAGAACCCGGCCCAGCTTTCTTGAACTGGACCGGGTCTAGGCCAACGGCGGCTACTCTACTTTGCCTGCTTGCCAGGCCGTGATTGGCGCGGCCGTCTCTCAGATCCCGCATCACCCGCGGAGCCAAGTTTCTCCCGCAGCTGGTTCAGAATAGGTGCGGGGACACCCCGCCGGTTGAGGGTAGAGAGCATTGCATCTCCAATCTCGCGCGCCTCATCGCCGGCGCCTGCACGCTTGGCCGCCTCGCTCATCTTGACCGCATAGTACGCATAGTCGATGTGGCCCAACGACTCGGCCGAGCGGTCCTGACGCCCACCGACGGCACTCTTAAACTCCTCCACCGCTTCCGTCAGTTTGGGTGCTTCGGCCCGGAACACAAGCTGCTCATCGGGCGAGCCCTTCGCATCGACAGTGAGGGCCCGATACTGGCGCGCGAGTGGCAAGGCCAGCGCGACCCGGGCGTGAATCGCTGCCCGGCTGTCCGGCAGTTTTTCACTGATCTCCCGCAACACGTTGTTGGCGCCTTCCAGGACCTTGGTACCATCGAATGCGAGCGTTCGACCCACATCCTCCGTAAACAGGTCCTGGGCCAGATTTTCCTCCTCATAGCCCTTGGGCGGTGCGATTCGGATTGGGAGCGGTGCGGACACTATGTCTTCGTCGTCAAGATGGAGAGCGGCCTGCAGGACGTACCGGCCAGGCTCGGCCACATCCCACCCATTGCTACCCGCGCCGACAAACAGCGACTCGTAGACCGCCTCTCCCGGCTGGAGCACGGTCTTTCCACTCCGCCAGCAATAGTGCGCGAACGGGCGGAACTGCCGGGCTGCCTGTCCCTCCTTCTTGATCACGACCGTGAGCCGATCGAACGTGGCCAGGATGCGATCGTCGATCACCTGTGATTCGCCTGAGACGTTCTTCAGTTTCAGCTCAATGGCTACCGGTTCCATGAACTCATAGGTCGGCTGGGCTCGGTTGACCCGTAACTCAAGTGTGAGTTGCGGCACTTGCGATTGACGGGTTTGCTCGAAGCCATGATGGTCGAACCAGAGCGCGTTCCCCTGCTGAACCAGGCGCTCAGGCGCGTGCCGGAGGAAGAGAAGCTCCTGGTCGGAAAAGCGGTATTCGAAGCTGCTGAAGAACGCCGATTCCCCACCCTGCACCGAATAGGGATAGTTCATGAAGCTCCGCGCTTCGGCCTCATTCGCGAGCGGGATCCAGGGAACCCCCAGCGTCTTCTGCCACGAGTGAGCCAGATTGAACGTGTGGCCGATCTCATGGACGGCGGTCCAAAACTTCATGCGAGCGACCCATGCTGCCGGATTCGGATCGTTCGGTGGTGCCTGGCTGATGAAGGAATCCTCGAAGATCGCCGTGCCCTGACGCTGGTTAGGACCGATGTCGTCGAACATGACTCCCCCGAGACCAGTCCCCTGCTCGTGCAGCGAGGCAAACAGGGTCCAGAGCGCCCACTGCGCCTTGTTCGCGAAGCGAAGCCAGTAGACTTGCATGGCGTCATGCATCTCGCTGTCGGACCATGCCTGGTTGGCGCCCGCCCTATCGATCGGAATGGTGCCACTGCCGGTCGACTGGCTCACGCCGAAGCCGGTGCGTTGGTAGACCTTCTCGATGCTCAGCGTCTCGGACGGTAAGCCGTTCGGGCGGTTCGGATGGGCTCCGGTGTTGATGCTGGTGACCGCCTGCGTTCCTTCCACGACATCGTATTCGAATTCGCAGGGGTGGAAATACCGGGAGATGTAGCGGAAGTGCCGCGTGCGCGTCGCACCGGCTGGGGCGGTGAAAGTCGCGGTGGCGACCTTCTGGTTGGGGAAGAAGCTCGAGACCGCGCGGATAGTGACGGAATTGTAAGGAAAGTTCGTGGTATCACCGTTCACGTACCAGATGGGCCCCGAGTAATACCCTTCCGGGGTCCGCGAAAGGCGGGCCACCCAATGGGTCCGCTCAGTCAGAAATTGATATATCGTCCCGCTCGCGGCCATTTGGGGATAGCGCCCATCGACGTCGAGCCGCAGAGTCTCTCGCAGGATGATCCGGGTATCGATGGCAGCATTTCCGTCGAGCGCGGCGCCCCCGATGGGACCCGGCAACGGCCCTTCAGGCAGCGGCAGCGGCGGTATGGGCAGATGCGGAATGGGCTGAGGTATCGGCGGCAGCGCTAACTCGAACCGGTACTCGTACAGTCCGCTGACACCCAGAAGGATTGGGAATGGCAGTGGTCTGGGGAGGGGCGCTGGGGCCGCCCCCAGAGCCGACTCCATGACTTCGGCAGACGGCATGAGATCGGCTAAGGTCTCGTCATCCAGCGTGGAGTGCTGCGGGCGAACAGTCGTTTCAGGTGTCGATGTGGCCATGAGGCTCTCCTCGTTCGTCCTGCCGCAGCCCCCGCTTCGCAGTAGCAGCGCCGAACCAGTATTGTCAGACGTAACCGAAAGTGGACTGCGAAATCCGGTGGGTGACCACGCCGTCCGATTCCAGGTTGAGCCCCAGGTGGAGCTCCTGCTGGAGGTCGAACGGGATCGTCTGAACTCGGTTCCGAGCCGGGAGCACCACTTCGAGCTCGTGGTGTCCGGGAGACGTGTCGAGCTGGATGATCTCGGCAAGTCCGAGCTGCTGGCGGGTTCTAACGGTCGCCCTGTTGGCAACGACTCGGCCATCTAAGCGAAGGATGACCGGCTCACCATCAAAGCCTTCCTGCAGATGTACATGCACGGTCGACATCGGACCTCGGCAGTAGCGCGTAACGCCACTCTGCCACCGTCCCCGGCGGGGTAGTCGGGTCGCCACAGAGATGCGGCGAGCGGCTTTAGATTGGGGGATCGGGAGGCAATGGCCAATAAGTGGAAAGGGAAGATGCGCTACAAGGCCTCAAATGCGACAAGGAGGGGCCCTTTTGCGACACTGTACCTTGGCAGCTGCCGGTTGTGTCCTGCCGCTTTCTCATGCAAATTCCGTTTTCCGATCCAGGCTCCGATACTGAATCGCCTCGCTGACGTGGGCCGTGCCAAGCTCCGCGGCCCCCGCGAGATCGGCTATGGTCCTGGCGATCTTGAGCACCCGGTGGTACGCCCGCGCCGACAGGCCCAGCCGGCCCACCGCCTGGCGCAGGATCGATTCGACCGGTTCGCTCAGCCGGCAGTAGCGCCGGAGATCTCGCGGGCTCATGTGCGCGTTGGCGTGCACGCCGCGCACGCCCCGGAAGCGCTCCCGCTGGATCTCGCGCGCCCGCTCGACCCGGGCCCGGATCTCGGCGCTGGTCTCGCCCGACGGTTCGCCCATGAGATCGCCATACGCCACCGCAGGCACCTCGAGGTGGATGTCGATCCGGTCGAGTAGTGGTCCCGAGATTCTCGATCGATAGCGCTCGATAGCCAGCGGACCGCAGCTGCACGAATGTGAGGGATCGCCGAAGTAGCCGCAGGGACAGGGATTCATGGCCGCGGCCAGAGTGAAGCGAGCCGGGTAGGTGAGGCTCACGGCGGCCCGGCTCAGGGTGACGACGCCGTCCTCCAGCGGTTGCCGCAACACCTCCAGCACGTTCCTCCGAAACTCGGGTAACTCGTCGAGGAAGAGGACGCCTCCGTGGGCCAGGCTCACCTCGCCCGGACGAGGAGACGAGCCGCCGCCGATCAGGCCGGCATCGCTGATGGTATGATGCGGCGCGCGGAACGGACGCACCGTCATGAGCGACTGGCCCGGCGGCAGCGTCCCGGCCACGCTGTGGATCTTGGTGGTCTCGAGCGCTTCCTCGAGGCTCATCGAGGGCAGGATCGACGGAAGCCGGCGGGCCAGCATGGTCTTCCCTGCTCCGGGCGCGCCGATGAGGAGAATGTTGTGGCTGCCGGCCGCCGCTACCTCGAGCGCGCGCTTGGCCGCAGCCTGGCTCCGGACATCGCTGAAGTCGGCCTCGTCGTTGTCTCGGGCGGCCATCAGCGTGGCGACGTCGGTGTGGGCCGGGAGAATAGCGGGCCGGCCGCAGACGTGAGCGCAGGCCTCGAGTAGCGTATGCGCTCCGCAGACTTCGACGCCCTCGACCACCGACGCCTCGGGGACGTTGGCGTGGGGCAACAGAATGCCGAGCTGGCCCGCGGCTCGCGCGGCGAGCGCCATCGAGAGCGCGCCCCGCACCGGACGCAGGTCTCCCTCGAGGCCGACCTCGCCCAGGACCATCTGGTCTCGCAGGCGTTCTTCCGGCAGCTGGCCGCTGGCGACGAGTATCCCAAGGGCAATGGGCAAATCGAACGCCGAGCCGTTCTTGCGGACATCCGCCGGAGCCAGATTCACCGTTATCCGGCGCAGCGGAAAGGAAAAGCCGGCGTTCATCAGCGCCGCGCTGACCCGCTCGCGGCCTTCTTTGACGGCGCCCTGCGGCAGGCCAACGGTCGAGAACGTGGGCAGCCCGTTGGTGATGTCTACCTCGACGTCTACCGGGTAGGCGTCGATGCCGAGCACGGCGGCAGAGCGGATGCGGGCAAGCATTGGGCAACCTAGCCCTGCCCGGAGCCGTCCGAGTACCCGGCCGACGCGGCCGTGGACTGAATTATGCAGCGAACCCACGCGCTGGAGTTCCCCAGCCCCCCGCGTGGTCAGTTTAGCTCTGGAGCCTGAATGCGTCGGCTACTCTGTGGTGTCGTCCTGATGCTTGGTACCAGCGCCTGCGCGGCTCCGCGAGCGGCCGGTGCGCCGCTCGCCCCGATGGGGCGCTCGTGGGCTGTCCCCACTCTAGGACTGTACCAGGAATGGTGGGACAAGACGGTCGCCTGCTCCGGCCAGGCCGGCAAGATGACCGACGTGAGCTTCTATGCGGTGGACGCGCCCTCGGGTGCGATCGAGCTGGCCGGTGAGATGGCCCACGCCTGGTGGGTGCGCGAGGGCAACCGCATCTATCTTCCAGCCAACGCTCTGGGCGAGGAGTGGCTGGTCCGGCATGAGATGCTGCATGCGCTGCTGAAGAAAGGCAGCCACCCCCCAGAGGTGTTCGTCAGCTCCTGTCACGTCGCATCCGCCGCCGTCTGGCGTGATTCGACCCTGACCGTCGATCCGGGGAATCCGAGGGGGCAATAGGGCGCCCGGCCCCCATTTTGCTACTCTGTTCTGGGAGCAAGACTTAGTACCGCATTCGCCTTTTCCTTGGGGATGCATCTGGCAGGCCTTGTGGCATTTCGCGGGAGACTCTCGACATGACCGGACGCGCTGCTAGGGCCCGCTGGTGCGGGCTGTTGGCTATCGTCGCCCTCTCCGTGATCAGCGGAGGTTGGCTGCTCCGCCGTAAGGCCGCTCCTGACGGTACGGTCTATCAGCAGGCCCGTCTCTTCGAGAACGTCGTCGCCTCCATTCACAGCCACTATATCGATTCGATCGGCGAGGGTGACCTGTACCAGACGGCCGCCAAGTCGCTGGTGGGATCGCTGCACGATCCCTACGCCGAGCTGCTGTCGCGCGAGAGCTATCGCCAGTATCAGCGCCAGATGTCCGGCACCGAAGTGGACGTCGGCTGGAATCCCGAGACCGGCAGCGGCCGCTCCGCGATCAACCCGGGCGATGAAGTGCTGAGCATCGACGGCAAGAGCACCCGCGGCTGGTCCGCCCGCCGCCTGGAAGAGGCGCTCACAGCCGGCACCGGTGCGTTCGTCACCGTGGTGGTCCGGCCCCGGGGGTCGACCTTGCCCATCGTCCGCCGGCTCACCCGTACCGTGGTACACGTGCCGGCCACTTCGCAGGGCGTTCTCCTCACCCCGGGCGTCGGCTACATCGAGCTGCGCCGCATCAGCGATGGCGCGGCCTCGGAGCTCCGGCAGGCGATTGACGGGCTCATGTCACAGGGGATGACGTCGCTGATCCTCGATCTTCGGGGTGACCCCGGCGGGCTCATCAACGAAGGCGTGCGGGTGGCGAGTCTCTTCCTCAATCCGGGCGATACCGTCGCGCTCTCGCGCGGGCGCTCGACCGATCACTCCCGAATTTATCTGGCGGGACAGTCGGGCAACTGGAACGATCTACGGTTGGCCCTGCTGGTGAATCACGGGACCGCGAGCTCCGCCGAGCTGGTAGCGGGAGCGCTCCAGGACCATGACCGAGCCGTGATCGTGGGAACGCCGAGCTTCGGCAAGGGCGTGTTGCAGACCACCTATCCGTTGGGCGAGGAAGTCGCGATCAAGCTGACAACCGCGCGGTGGTACACGCCGAGTGGCCGGTCGGTGCAACGGCCCCGGCCCGACGTCGAGGGCGCGCTGGGCAATCGCACTCCGGCTCTGGGGCCCCGCATCTTCCAGTCGGACGCGGGCCGGCCGATTCCCGATGCCAGCGGTATCCTGCCCGATCTCATCGTACGGGGCCTTCCCCGCACCGATGCCGACCGCGCGTTAGTGGTGGCGTTAGGCGACGATGCCGGTCTGTTTCGCCTGGTTCTGTCCGACTACGCCGGCAACATCCGGTCGAATGGCTCGGTCAAAGTAGCGTCGTTCCCGGTGACCGAAGCGATGCGCACCGAGCTGTTCGACCGGCTGCAGCAGATCGGAATGGATCTGCCGCGCAGCACCTACGACAGTGCATCCACCTACATCGACGAGCAGTTGGGTTTCGAGATCACCCGCACCGTCTTCGGACCGGTGGCGGAGGCCAAGCGGCGGGCATTGTCGGACCGGCAAATGCAGGCGGCCGTTCGGCTGCTCCGGCTGGGCCGGACCCAGGATGGCGTGCTGGCGCTGGCGGTGGCCGAACGGGCTCGGGGGATGACGCGGTAGGGCTATTGGCTATTGGCTATTGGCTATTGGCTATTGGCTAATGGCTAGCCATATCGTCACCGTAGTTCCCTGCCGCGGCTCGCTCTCCACCTCGACCCTTCCACCCCAGCTCTCCACCAGCCGGCGCACGATCGCGAGTCCGAGACCCGATCCGCTGGTCGTGGTTGAGAAGTGCGGCTCGAAGACCCGCGGCAGCAGATCGGCGGGAATCCCCTCTCCATTATCCACCACCCGAATGTATCCGGGCCCCACAGTCACTCGAACCAGCGACGCTCCGGCGTTGCGGGCGTTCTCGACCAGGTTGACCACCACTTCCTTCACTTCATCCACCCGTCCCGCGCCGAACGCCTGCGGCTCGGCGGTGAACTGAACCTCGCACCCTTCCTCCGCCAGCTGATACAGCTGCACCACCTCGCGGACGACAGCACCGAGATCGATGCGATCCAGCAACTGGCCCCGCGCGGCCGGCGCGGCAAAGCGGCTGAACGCCCGCGCGATCGTGTCGAGCCGGTCGATCTCCGCCAGGATCCGGTCCGACGTCTCGTCCAGCGTCTGGTCGAACTGATCCCGCCGGTCCCGGTAGACTCGTTTGAGGTGCTGCATGCCCAGCCGCATCGGGGTGAGCGGGTTCTTGATCTCGTGGGCCACCTGCCGCGCCATCTCGCCCCAGGCCAGCACCCGCTCCGCGCGGGAGACGTCGGTGATGTCGTTCAACGCCATGACGACGCCTCGCACCTCGCTGCCCAGCGAGGCCAGGTGCAGGGTGAGCCGGCGGCCGGCCACCTCCAGCTCGGCGGCAGCATCGGCCGCCGGATTCTTCAGGAAATGGGAAACCGCTCGGGTGAGCGGAACCCATTCGCCCGAGAGCCGCTCCAGGAACGGCTCGCCCTCCTTCAATTCGGTGCCGAGAATGTCCACCGCCTGGCGGTTGGCGATGAGCACTCTCCCCTGCGGATCTATCCCCACCACGCCGGTGGCCACCGTCGCCAGCACCGCCGCCGTCCGCCGCCGGGCATCCTCCAGCGCGCTCTGACTGGAGCGGATGTCGGCCGCCATCCGCTCGAACGCGCCGAATACCGGCTCGAACTCGAGCGGCGGGCGTCCCCCAGGGACCGGCATGGGCTGTCCCTTCCCGAGGGCCAGGGCCGAGCGCCTCAGGTCGGCCACGGGACGGGAGAGCGTGCGGGCGGCGACACCGGCGCCGGCCAGCGCCGCGGCTACACCGGCCAGCGTTGCGAGCAGCAGCACCAGCGCCAGATCGAGCTGCCGCGTGCCGAGCGACGCGTCGTCGGCCAGCTGGGGCGTGGCCAGCACGCCGATCTCGGTCGGCCCGCCCGGCTGCACCACCCGGTAGCCGACCCGCTCCGCGAGTTGCGGGATGGAGCCGTCCTGGGTGACCTCGAGCTCTCCATCCAACGCGAGCGTTTCATAGGCCCGCGGGTCCATCAGCTGGCCGACGATGCCGAGATCTTCCAGCACTGGAGTGCTGGTGCCGGCCAGCCGTCCGCCGTAAAAGAGCGCCAGGTCGGCGTCGATCCGGCGGCTCAGCTCGATCAGCTTCTCGGCGGCGGGCGGGCCACCGCGCATGACGCCGCCGGCCGTCAGGAATGCGTCGCGCAGTGTCTGGGTGATCAGGAGGTCACGGCTCCGCTCCGCCTCGTCGGCCAGGCGGATAAAGCCCCAGGCCGCGAAGGCGACAGCAGGAAGAATGAAGAAGATGCCCAGCGTGACTGCCAGTCGGATCCGGAAGGAGCGCGCCATGCTGCGCCACCGGGGTTGCGGTGGACGCGCGCCGGCGACGAACTCCGCCAAGAACCAGAGCAGAGCAAGCACGGCGGCATCGAGCAGCACCACCAGCACCCCCCGCACGAAAAGCGGGAGCGGGCCCCGGAGATCGATCTCGGCGTGAACCGACCGGCTGGTGCCCAACAACGACACCGGAGTCTCGCTGTGAAGCGACCATCCTTCCCGCCGCCACCGGACCTGGGGGCGAGTCTCCCCGGGACCGGAAGGCGGCGCGAGCGTGAGAGTATAGAGCGGAGCCCGGTGGCGCGAAGGATCGAGCAGTCGCCCGACCCGTCCCGGCAGGATGAGCTCGCTGCGCGGGCCGACCGATGCGGTCATCACCGCTCCCCGCCCAACTCGAACGAGCAACACGTAATGCACGCCGGGCACCCGAGTCAGCTGAACCACATTCAGGGTATCGCCCGACGGAAGGTTTCGCACCAGCGTGGCGAGCAGCGACGGCGGCAGATCCAAAGAGTCGAGCGTCAGCTCCTCCTGCAGCTCCCCGGTACCGGACCAGAGAGCCAGATGAGCGGGATAGCCCTGGTGCCCGACCGAAGAGCCGTGCCACAGCGCGTACAGCTCCGACGCGCTGGCCGGCGCGGCGGAATGCCGCACCTCTTCACCGAGCCGCTCGAGCAGCGGAAGCGCCAGGGGATCCGGCTCGGAGCCCAGGCGCGCGATGTCGCGCTCCGCCACTTGGAGCCGTCCTGAAAGCTCGGCACCCCACGTTACGAGGGCGGCCGAGCTGCCGGCTACGAACGCGATTCCGCTGATGGCAGCCCAGCGAGGAGCGGGGAGCGTCACCAGCAGGAGTGCCGGCGTCCAGAGAAAGGTGTACCAATCGGGCCACCCGGCCCGCGGACTCCAGATCAGCATTCCGACGATCGTGGCCGCAAAGGCAATGGCGACACCCACAGCGATCCGCCAGCGGGTGTTGGTCTCGGGACCGTTTCCCCGGAACAGCGCGGCCGCGGCGATGATTAGCGCCGAGGCCGAGACCAGAAGGGTCAACTGCCAGGTGAGCCAAAGCCCCACCGGCACGCCGCGCGCGGGCGGCGTGATCCCCCGCCCCAGCTCGCTGATCAGATAAGGGGAAACAAAGAGCAGGAAGGCACCGACGAGCACGCCGTACCAGCGGCGCGGGAGCCTGCGCCGCCAGAGCCACACACCCGCCATGAGAAGCAGCGTTCCCGCCAGAGCCAGCACTCCGGCAGAGCCGGAGATCGGACCGAGAACGGGACGGAAGAAGGTGGCCGGGGAGAAGAGCGACTGGAGTCCGAGAGCGGCCCCGACAGGGGCACGCACCGCCAGCCAGAGCAGCAGCGGTAGCAGGAGAAAGCGTTCGGCCGGACCCCGGGCGATGCCCAGCCCCAGCGTGAAGATGAGCAGCACCAGCCAGATGATGGTCTGGCTGCCCTGGTGATAGTCCGCCTCCTTCGCCGCGCCCTGCTCCGGCGGCACCGGCTGCACGCTGAAGAGGAGCCGGGGTCCGGCAACGGCCGGTTCTATGTAGTCGAAGACATCGGGAGAGTCGGGCGCGGTTCCCGCCGGATAGACGCTGAGACCCACCTCGTTTCGGATGCGGAACAGCTCGGCCAGGCTGCGTTCCCGCTCCGGCACCGCGGGGTGAGCCCAGATCAGCACGCCGGCGACGGCGCTCCGCCCATCTTTCGAGTGGCGCCGCGCCTCGAGCACGACGTAATATCTACTGGCCCGGGTGGCTACCGAGTCGCCGTTGGCCACGGGCGGGAGCCGGTGCTGCCCGGCCCAGGCCCAGGGCAGCCCCTGGGTGTCGAAGACGACGACGCTCACCTCCGGGCCGGTTTCGGGCGTCAGCCGCTCCAGCGCGTGAAACGCCGCGGCGCGATCGGCGGGAGAGATCCGCGCCGCCGCCTCGGCCAGGCGCTCGGTCCGGCGCAAGGCGGAGTGCAGGTCTCCCTGGAGGTGTTGCGATGCCGCGGTCACCCGTGCCTCACGCTCCTCGGGCCAGCGCGTTTCGACCGCGGTGAGGCGGCGCTGGGAGAAGGTCAGACTCAGTGCGAGCGCGGCGAGTAGCGCCACCAGTACGAGGCGACGGGCATCGCGAAACGGCCACAGTGCGGCCGCGGCGGCGATGGCGCACCCCCACTCGATTCCCACCCAGGCCAGGGAAGGGTGTCGAAGCCACTCGGCGGCAACGATGCCGGCCGCCAGGACGATGATCAACCACACTCGCCCACGATGAATCAAGACCGGCGCCCCTGGCGTTTGAAGGAAATGACTCCCGGATCGGTGGGCGAGCGCCTGCTGGAACGCCCGACCCTCATCGTACCGGTCGGCACGACCGAGCAGCACGGCCCGCACCTCCCGCTGGGCTGTGACACGATCATCGTGGAACGGCTGGCGGACGATCTGTCGACGACCTTCGGCATCCCGCGGGTGCCGACGATCGAATACGGCGTCCATGCCGCGACGCGACCGTTTCCTGGAAGTGCCGCCTTACGGCGACGCACGCTGCACCGGGTGATGAACGAACTTATCGAATCCTGGGAAGAGGGGGCAGGCGTCCGCGAGTTCGTGATCATCACGGCCCAGTCGAGCGAAGGCCACCTGGAGGCCCTCAGCACGATTCGAACCGACGAAGCCACGGTACAGGTCATCGACATCTTCAGCATAAACTTTGAAGATCTCCTCGAGCGGCCGGCTCCGATCCAGGGCGGTGAGCTCGACACCTCGCTGTTGCTGTATCTGGCCCCGCATCTGGTGCACATGGATCTGGCGAAGGACTTTGATCTGACCCCCGCGATGATCGCCCGCTACCGGCCGGGGCAGACCCGGCGCCTGCCGCAGGGATCTCCCGGGTCGGTGGGGTACCCCAGCCTCGCATCCGCCCAGAAGGGTGAGCGGCTGTATACATTTATCCTCGACCGGGTCGGCCGGTGCCTGGTCAAGTCCTGACCTGATCGGAGTTCTCATGCGACTCGCTTGTCTGCTCCTGCTCACGTCGGCCGGCTCGGTCGCCGCTCAAGGGCCCCTGGAGACCAAGCTGACGATTCAACAGGGCGGGCGAGAGATCGGGCGGGAAGAGTTTACCCTGCGCCAGGGTCGCGGTGGTGGCTCGGCCGGCATCACTTTGATTGCGGCCGCGCACTATCCCGCAAAGAACCCGGCGGTCAAGCTCGCTGCCACCCTCGAGCGGGCCCCCGACCTGACCCTGGCCAAGTTTCAGCTCGACGTCGATGGGCCCAACGGCACGACCGTGATTCTGGCGGCCGGCTCGGGAGCCCGACTGATCATTCGGACGGTGGCGAAAGGATCGGAGGCCGGGCGCGAGCTGCCCGGAGGACCCGACATCGTGCTGCTCGACGATCAGGTCTTTTCCTTATACTGCGCGGTCACGGACCTGGCGACTCCGGCCGGAAAGTCCCTGACCGCCATCTTCCCCCGGACTAATCGGCGGGCTGCGTTCGTGGCTCAGCGCGCCGCCGACGGGCTGGTGAACCTGTCTGGGGATATCAGAGGATCGCTGGAGACCGATGCACGGGGACTGGTTAGCTTGGTTCTTCTAGAGCCCGGTATCCAGGTCTCACGTGTCAAGGACTGACGCCGGGCAGCATCGAATCGTCGCAGGTTCTCTCCCAACCCGCTGAGAACAACACTAGTACGCGCTTTGTCGCAGGTTGAAACCTCTGCGGCAAGGGCAGCGTATGAACCCCCGACACGTCTCACCCAAAGGGCAACTTCGATGAACCGGTGGCACGGTTTGCTGGTGTTTGCCTGCGCGGTTCCCCCGCTGGCGGCCGCGCAGGATTCGACTCACGCGGCCACGCCAACCCCGGCCGTGAGCCTCAGCCTGGCCGAAGCGCTGCGGCAGGCCCGGGCCAACAGTCCGGCCTATCGCCAGACGCTGAACGATGCCTCGCCGGCTCGGTGGGGGGTGCGGAACGCCTATGGAAGCCTGCTTCCGTCGTTCACCGCGTCGAGCGACCTCGGATACAGCGGCACCGGACAAGCCAATTTCGGGAGCGGCTTTACTCGTTCCACCTCGGCGTTCGTCACGTC
>JBJMPK010000250.1:0-10181 GCA_045803245.1 Gemmatimonadales bacterium | reverse complement strand
TCGGTGCGCTGGACCTGCCAACGGTGCCGACCACAGCGAACGCCCCGAACCTGCAGGGCGGCACCCACGTCAGCGAGCTGGTCACCCTGGAACCCGATGAACGGGTGCTGTGCCTGACCACCCTGGCGGAGGACTCGCTCGGCCTGGCGGTTCAGATAGGCGAAGCGCCAGTCGGAGTCGAGGGCGAAGATGCCTTCGCCAACGCGGTCGAGCAGATCCAGCGGTTGGGTGGCGTCGAGCAACCGGGTGAACCTTTGTATTGAGGGAGGCCGTCTCAAACTAAGAGCATCGGGCTTCCCCGGCCAGACTCACATCTGCTGCTCCTGCTGGTCCGGCCCGTCCAGTGCGTCGGCCGGTGGGGCAGCTTCGGCCCGCTCCGAGACGATAGGGCTATAGAGGGCCCGATAAATCTCCTCGTTGCGCTGGATGACGCGCACATAATCCCTGGTTTCCACGAACGAGATGCGCTCGGCGAAAACCTCGGGATCATCCACCCCGATGCGTTTAGACCACCGCTCTACCCGCGACGTGCCGGCGTTGTACGCTGCCAGAATATGGGTGCGCTGGTCATAGCGGCCGAATAGCTCGCGCAGGTGGAA
Organism: Gemmatimonadales bacterium; assembly: GCA_045803245.1. Lineage (GTDB taxonomy): Bacteria > Gemmatimonadota > Gemmatimonadetes > Gemmatimonadales > GWC2-71-9 > CAVVWJ01. The sequence continues at coordinate 9,582 of JBJMPK010000250.1, read as the reverse complement.
GGCGCCGAGCTGGATGCTGACGTCGGGCTGATACAAGAGGACGGGGTCCCAGACCGGATAGTTCAGCTCGCGGGCAAGACGCTCACCCAGCTCAGGCATGACTTGCGCCAGCCCCCTGGCACCCGCGGGAGATGTAGCGCCAGGGTTGAAATTGGACTCCTGGCGAATCAGCGCGGCCACGAAGCTGGGATCCAGATTCCGCTCGGCGGCTTCCGCCAGCAACGCATCTTCATGAAGCCGGGGATAGATCAACCGGAAAGTCCGGGTATCGGCCGCAGCACCTCGCGCCAGTGCCCGCCTCGCCAGCTGAATGGCCTGGGACGCCATGCCTTGTCCGCGGAAGGCGTTCGCCAGGATGAGGAGGCGGTCGGGGGAGCTGTCGGTCACCCGTGCCAGCCGGTCCAGCTCCCAGCGGGCTTCGGTCGTGAGACCGAGGTGGCGCAGTAGGGCCGCGCGGGCGACCACGGCGTCGATCGCCGGATCGGCCGGAAAGGAATCGGATCCGGCCAGAGGCGTCCACGGCCGTATACCCAGACGGGCGGCGCTGAGGGCGGCATAATACGACAGCGGATCGCGAGAGGTGACGCTCAGCCACCGCTCCCGGGCGGCGGTGCTGTCACCGGCAGCGGCCCAGGCACGCCCGGCCCAATAAATGGATCCCAGGGCCTCTTCACTGGCGGGGTAGCGCTTGGTCAGCCCATCGAACTCCTGTGCAGCCAGCGCCGCCTCGCCGCTCAGCAGGGCTATGATGGCCGCACGAAAGCGGGAAGTCGGAGCAAAGCGGCTGGTCGGGTAACGGGTGGCAACCAGGTGATAGAGACGGCGGGCTTCGTCGTCGGCGCGGTCGTCGGAGGCCAGGTCCGCCCGGAGAAAAAAAGCGGAAGCTGCGGCGGCGGTATCACGAGAATACTTCTTCGAGACCTGTATCAGCGCTCGCCTGCCCCGGTCGAGTTGGCCGTCCCGGACCAATGACCGCGCCGCCTGGTAGGCAGCCAGAGCCGACAGCGCGTGGGGGGCGCGAACCCGGGCGAACTGGACTGCGGCTTCGCCATTTCGGCCCAGGCGGGTGAGCGCGGTGGCGTAATCGAAGCGCTCATCCCCAGAGCCCAGGACCCGCACCCGGCCAAAGCCAGCAGCGGCGCGGCTCATCAGACCCGATCGCATGGCGGCTTTGGCCGCCACCAGCTCTTCCGCCGGAGTGAGAGGCGCGAAAGCGCTGTCCAGGATGGCGAGCGCCTCCCGGGCGGCCGCGCTGCCGGCGCGCTCGGAGGCCAGACCAAGAAGGTCCCGGCGAATCGCGGCCCGGGGTCCGGAATCGGGGCTGAAGGCCAGACGCAGCCTCAAGCTGCCCAGACGATCTCCCAACGCGGCGTAGCGCTCGGCAGCGCTTGCTCGGTCGCCGGTCCGCTCCAAGGCGGCGGCATCGGCCCAGGGGATCCGGGTTTGCGGGAGTGCCTCGCCTATGCTGAGGTAGAGACGGGACCGGGTAGCGCTGTCGTCCGTCACCGCGGCGGCGCGCAGCTTGACCCAGTCAGCCACTCGAGGGAGACGCGTAGCCGCGCGGAGATATACCGCCGCGGCACTATCCCTGGCGTTCAGGCGGTCGAGTGCACGCCCGAGAAGGAGCAGGCGCTCTCCGGACGAGGGATCGTGCCGTAACGCGGCCAGTGCATGATGCAGAGCGGCAGAGTCGGCGCGTCGCTCGAGCGCCGCACGAGCCAGCAGCACCCGGGCACGTCCGTCGTAGAGGGTATCGATCCAGCCTTCGCCATCGAGCAGCTGGAGCACCTCGTTCCAGCCGCCCCATTCGCTGGCCGCGGTCGCGGCCAGGAAAATTGCTGCCGGCTCCCGTCTCGAGCTATCGCGGAGCGCCGATAACAGACGCGTAGCCTCCCAGGGGCGTCCCCGGGCCAGCGCCTCACCGGCCCGCGCCAGGGCAGTGTCCGGTGCAGTCACCTCGCCCGAATCCGCGGTCACGCGCACGCGCGTCAGCACTGGGTGAGACGCACCCACTGTGGCCAGCCAGAGCAAGACGTGCAGCAGATATATCACGCGGGTACCGTCCGATGGGGGTAAACCAACCGGTACCTGTGATGCAAATGCCACGCCGCCGCAGACTTAGCCCTAGAGGCCATCCCGCGGAGCCCCACCCTCTGAATCTGCCCCGGGGCTCGCAAAACGAGCGGCGAGCGGCCTCCGGTCCTACTACTTTTTGCACCATGGACGACACGCCATCGGAGGCCAAAATCCGGCTGGACAAGTGGCTCTGGGCCGCTCGTTTCTATAAGACCCGCGCCCTAGCCGCCGAGGCCATCGGAGGGGGGAAGGTGCAGGTCAACGGCGAGCGGGTGAAGCGAGCGAAGGCGCTGCAGCTCGGCGACGAAGTGCGGATCCGACTGGGGCCGTACGAACACGCGGTACTGGTGCGAGCGCTGTCGGACCGCCGGGGCCCGGCGGCGCAAGCGGCCGCGCTTTACGATGAGAAGCCCGAGAGCCGGGCGGCTCGTGAGGCGATGGCGCTGCAGCTGAAGAGCCTGCACGCTGCATTTGTGCCGGAGCGGGGCAGACCGACGAAGAAGGACCGGCGCGAGATCAACCGATTGAAAGGACGGGAGCGGTAAGCTTTACATATTTTCAACCATCGCATTGCCAAACTCGCTCGTCCGCAGCAAGGTAGCCCCCGACATCAGCCGCTCAAAATCGTAAGTGACCCGCTTCTGCCCAATGGTTTTTTCCAGCGAGGACACGATAAGATCGGCTGCTTCCGGCCAACCCAGATAGCGGAACATCATTTCACCCGAAAGGATCACGGAGCCGGGATTGACCTTATCCTGACCGGCGTACTTGGGAGCCGTTCCGTGAGTGGCCTCAAAGATGGCGTGGCCGGTGAGATAGTTGATATTCGCGCCCGGTGCAATGCCGATCCCGCCGACCTGAGCGGCGAGCGCATCCGAGATGTAGTCGCCGTTCAGATTCATGGTCGCGATGACGCCGTACTCTTTCGGCCGGGTCAGGATCTGCTGGAGAAAGGCGTCGGCAATCACGTCTTTGATGGTGAGGCCACCCGGCAACCGGGCCCAGGGACCGCCGTCCAGGTCGGTGGCTCCGTACTCCTCCCGGGCCACGGCGTAGCTCCAGTCGCGGAACCCGCCTTCGGTGTACTTCATGATGTTGCCCTTGTGTACCAGGGTCACGCTTTCGTACTTCTGGGCCAGAGCATACTCGATGGCGGCCCGGACGAGCCGCTTCGAACCCTCTTCCGATATCGGCTTGATTCCGATGGCGCTGGTTTCGGGAAAGCGGATCGTCTGGACGCCCATCTGATTCCGGAGAAAGTCGATGACTCGCCTGGCGTCGCTGGTTTGGGCCTTGTACTCGATGCCGGCGTAGATATCCTCGGTGTTCTCGCGAAAGATTACCATGTTGACGTCCTGAGGCGCTTTGACCGGGGAGGGTACTCCGGGGAAGTATCGAACCGGGCGCACACAGGCGTAGAGATCGAGCTTCTGGCGCAGGGCGACGTTGAGGGAGCGGAATCCGCCACCTACCGGCGTGGTGAGTGGTCCTTTGATGCCGACGAGATAGCGGTCGATTGCCGCCAGCGTCTCGTCCGGGAGCCAGCTATTCAGCCGGTCCTTGGCCTTTTCGCCCGCCAGCACCTCCAGCCAGGCAATCCGGCGCTGGCCCCGGTACGCCTTTTCGACGGCGCTGTCGAAGACGTGCCGGGAGGCACGCCATATGTCCGGGCCGGTACCGTCTCCCTCGATGAAGGGGATGATCGGGGTTGCAGGTACCTTCAGCCGTCCCGCGACCATGGTGATCGCTTCTCCCTCTCCCGGGGCGTCCGGCTGGTAGTCGATCGGCATGGGCATGGCTGACATGGTGCGCGTCCTTTACGATTCGAGTACTGCGCTGTGGGGCAAGATTTGCCGCTCAATCTGCTCGGGTGAACCATGAACAGCAACACAACCGTGCGACCCGTTTCCGCCGCCGTCACCGCCATAGACAGCGCCTACCGGGAGTACGAGCGCGGCTTCGAGGAGCTCACCCGGCGGGCCCGCCGGCGCTTCGAGCAACGAGATTGGAGCGGCGCCCAGTCCGACGCGACGGAGCGACTGGCTCTCTACAAGGCGCACGTGGACGGCGCCGTCGCCGATGTCCACGACATCATGGAAGATGCGGTGATGGAGCGGACCGTGTGGGCTGCCATGAAATCGGAGCACGCATCCCGGGCGACCGAATCACCCGATGCCGAGCTGGCGGAAACCTTCTTCAATTCGGTTACTCGCCGGGTGTTCAGTACCGTCGGGGTGGATCCCGCGATCGAATATCTGGAGTCCTCCCGGCCGGCGCCGAAGCGAGACCGAGAATCGGAGATTTACCATACCTATGTAGTCGAGACGGTCGACTCGGCCCTCGTTCACCGAATCCTGATGGGACTTCCGTGGAGCGTGGCCTACGCCCAACTGGAGCGGGATGCCGCACTGGTGGCTGAACTGATCGACGCGCGGGTTCGTGAATTCGTGGCCACGGCCGGGCCGGTCAGGCTGGACGTTCTTCACCCGCTGTTCTATCGCAACAAAGGTGCGTATCTGGTGGGGCGGGTCCGGGCCGGCGGCAAGACCATTCCGCTGGTGCTGCCGCTGCTCCACGCGGAACGGGGCATTGTGGTCGATGCCGTGCTGATGACATCGGACGAGGCCAGCGTGGTCTTCGGGTTCAGCTGGACGTATTTCCGGGTCGACTCACCCCACGCCGGAGCACTGGTTGATTTTCTCTCGTCCATCATGCCGCTCAAACCGGTCAACGAGCTCTACACCTCCATCGGATACAACAAACATGGGAAGACCGAGCTGTACCGTGGCCTGATGGGCCACCTGTACCAGCCGGAGGCCCGGTTCGCGCCGGCCGAAGGCGATGAGGGAATGGTCATGGCCGTCTTCACTCTTCCCTCCTTCAACGTCGTTTTCAAGGTCATCAAGGACACATTCGGCGCGCCGAAGAATACGACCCGCCGGAATGTGATGGAAAAGTATCATTTCGTATTCGTCCGAGACCGGGTCGGGCGCCTGGCCGACGCCCAGGAATTCGAGCATCTGGAATTTCCCCGCCGCTGTTTTCCGAGCGAGCTCCTGGCCTACCTTCTGGATGTGGCGGGCAGCACTGTTCGAGCGGAGGGGGACCGGGTTGTGATCCGACATCTCTATACCGAGCGCCGGGTCACTCCACTCAATCTTTATCTCCAGGAGGCGGATGAGAATAGCGCTCGCGTGGCCGTGGTCGATTACGGCAATGCCATCAAAGACCTTGCGGCGGCGGACATTTTCACCGGGGACATGCTGCTCAAGAATTTCGGGGTGACCCGAAACGGGAGAGTGATCTGTTACGACTATGATGAGCTATGCCTGCTCTCGGAGTGCCGGTTCCGCCGCATCCCTCCTCCGGCCTCGCCGGAGGATGAATTCGCCGCCGAGCCCTGGTTCCACGTGGGTGAGCAGGACGTGTTTCCCGAGGAGTTCAAATCGTTTCTGGTCCCTCCCGGCAGACTCCGGGACGCGTTCCTTGCCGCTCACGCCGACCTCCTCGGCATCGAGTTCTGGCAGGGGGTGCAGCGGAGGTTGGCCGCCGGAGAGGTCGTCGACGTGTTCCCCTACCCCCGGGATGCGCGGCTGCAGCGGAACGAGGGACCGGGGAATTAATCCTTTCGCCGTTCCAATTCGGTCAACCGGGCCGCCGCCTCCAGGATTCGCCGGGTGTAGTCAGGGGCGGACTCTCGGGCCTGGCGCTCCGGCAGTACGAAGGCCGGGTTATCCGGCTCGGAAGAAGCCGGCGAGTTGGTCATGCTGTCTCCGCCGCGTGCCTCTACGACTGCCTCGAAGCGGTCTACCGCCGACCAGAGATTCGCCAGATCGTCGTCACTCTCGTCTCCCAGGAGAAGCACGCCCCGGCTTGCCAGGACGTCCGCCGCGCGCTCGCGGGCCCGTTCCTGCTCCTCCGCCCGGTGCGGGTTGAGCTCCTCGTTTACATCAGTGGATCTCGACTCGTCACGCTCCGCCATATAGCCTCCGATGCCAGTTAAGGGGCGATCCGCCCAGTCTGGGGCCATAAAACAGAAGGCCGCCCAGTCTCCCGGACGGCCCTGTTATCAGTCCCTTGCCGCGGTTACTCGCGGATTTTGGTGACGTTCTCCGCCGCCGGGCCTTTCTGGCCCTGTACGATGTCGAACTCCACCTTCTCGCCTTCAGCCAGTGACTTGAACCCGCTGCCCTGGATAGCGGAGTGATGCACGAAGCAATCCTTCTGGCCGTTGGACGGTGTAATAAAACCAAAGCCCTTCGCGTCGTTGAACCATTTCACGGTTCCGGTGGTACGTGCCATTTCGTACTCCTCTGGTAGGTTGTCGTCGGAGTCCGGTGATGCCGTACCTGCCGACAGTACTGGTTCGCGGTCGATGCCCCCGCGCCGGGCCCCGGCGGTATGCCGGCTGAACTGCAAAAGATCAGGGACCTAGCCGTGAGCCAGGTCCCTGGGGATAACACTGGTTCCGCAACGCTGCGCCCGCCGATATGCTTTTCGCGCGGTGAATGTAGGGAAATCTCCCAGGTGTGTCAATCAGCCCTGGGTCGGACCCGGAGAAACCGCTCGGCCAGCTGTTCCAAGCGCTCGTCACCATCCTGCCGTGCCTCTTCAAGTATGCGCTCGACCCAGGGCCGGAGCCTCGGCTCACCCCAGTAATACCCCGTGGCAGCCTCGGCGCTGGCTGTGTCGCCCAGGTGGGCTCCTTGGAGCAGGACCCGCGCGGCCGCCGCGTCGAATGAGGGATCGCTCCGCGCAGGAAGGGGAAAGCGGGGTGCCTCGCCGGCACCGGCATCTTCGTTCACGAAAGCCCGGGACATTCCCCAGTATAGTACCGCCACACGGGGAGTCCACAGCGGAGAAACGAGAACGCCCCGGCAGGGGATACCCGCCGGGGCGTTTCCTGGCTTTCTGGTTCAGGTGCTGCGGCGGAACGGCGCTCCCAGAGTAACCTGGAGACGCGACCCCACGGGCACAACAACGTCCCGATCCTGCGTCTGAATGGCTCGCTGGGTCCCGACGGCCCCACCAACGGCGCCGCCGATGATCGCGCCCTTCGTGCTTCCACCCGAGACAGCGGTGCCAAGCAGGGCACCCGCGCCCACACCAACACCCACCTTGGCCAAGTCGCCAGCGTTGGTCTTGCGGTCCCTCAAGGTCCGGTCGAGCGCTTTGGCCGAGCCGGAGATCGGATAGCTGTGGCCAGCGATCACCACCTTGGTCGGCATGAGCACCAGCTTACCGGTCTTGTCGCCCTTGTTCTCGGATTCGTGGATGGTCGTGATGGTCAGGTGTACCTTGGCGCCCGCCGGGATGACGGTGCGGCCACTCTTGTCCTTCACATCCGCGGCCACCGTCCCAGTCAGGGTCTGTCCCGCCCGGTGAGTCCGGGAGCTGATCCCGGCGTCAAACCTCGCCGCGATCGAAGTGCCGGCCCCAAGCGTCCGAAGCATCGGCTTGGCAGCGACTTTCGAGGTGGGCTTGGACGACGTCGCGCTGGACGCCCGGTCGTTGAGTGGGGAGTTGGCATCCACCGCAGGACGTTGCAGATCGCGGTTGGAGCCCTCGTCTGCCGCGGCTCTTCCCTTCTCGCGGCCGCACCCAGCCAGAAGGGCTAGGGCGAGAAATACCAGTTGTTTACCTGCCATTGACCCCTCCGAACAGTTGGCTGAATTGGATACCGGATTGCCGATTGGCAGCGGTAAAGGCAATTCCAGGGCCACCTCTCGGGACTGAAAACCGGGCCGAGCCGAGCCTATTAAACCTTTGATTTTGCCAGACTTGTGAGCTGTGCCGCGAGGAGGCGTACGGCTCTTAGGGGAGCCACCGCCATAAAGGAGCACCACTCGCCCAGGGTGGCGTGCCGCCGCATGAGGCGAAAATAGTTGGCGATCTTGCCGCGCTCGTAAGCCAGGATCCGGCGGCCCCGACCCGGAGTCCCGCCGGCGTGCCAGCATACCGCCCGGGGCTCGTAGCGGATGGTGTAGCCAGCCTCTCTGATCCGTAGGGAAAGATCGACTTCCTCCCACCCGTATGGGTTGTAGCGGTCATCGAAGCCGCCACACCGATCGAGGGCCTCCCGGCGGGCCAGCACCGCAAAACCAACGCACGAATCCACTGCTGCAATGGCAGCAAACTGCCCGGTGTCGAGCTCCCCCGCTCCGATGTCGCTAATGGACCCGCGACCCAACCTCACCCGCATACCGCCCGCAGAGGCAAGCACGTCTCCGGCGCCAGTGCGGTAGGCCTTGGGAGTGACCAGGCCCGCGCCAGCGTCAGACCGCATCCTCTCTATCATCGCTGCCGCGAGACCCTCGTCTACAACCGTGTCGTCATCGAGAAAAAGGAGATAGGCATAGGGGAGGTGCTCGTTGGCCCAGCGGATTCCCAGGTTCCGTCCGCCCGCGGCACCGCGATTGACCGAGCTCCGTAGCAGGCAAACCTCGGCATGGGCGGATGCAATGGCTTCGGCCGAGCCATCGGAGGATGCGTTATCGACGACGATTATGGTGCGGGGATGGTACCGAAGCCGGCGGACGCTCTCGAGGCAGCGGAGCGTATGCTCCCGCTTGTTGAAGCTCAGCACCAGAACGGCCAGTAGCTCCTGATCGGGGTTGCCCTTTGACAAGGTCACGGCCGGCGATGATCCTTCGACCCATGCCGCTCCCACAACAGAAGCTTCTCCTGATCGGGCTGGATGCCGCCGACGCCGACCTGATCGAACGCTGGACCGACGATGGTACGCTGCCCCATCTCGCCACGATTCGGCGCAGCGGAACCTGGGGGCGCTTGAACACGGCCGCCAAATACTTGACCGGGTCTCCCTGGCCGACGTTCTATACCGGACGCCATCCGTCGTCGCATGGCCTGTATCACGATTTTCAATGGCGCCATGAGCGGATGGAGTTTGCCGCTCCGGCTGCGGATTGGCTTCCGGTACGGCCGTTCTGGCGTGCCATCGACGGCGGCGTGCAGACGGTAGTGCACGACGTACCGATGACACCGGGTACCGAGCCGTTCCCCGGCGTGGAAGTGACCGGCTGGGGGAGCCACGATAAGCTGGTTCCACCCGACTCCCACCCCGCGGATCTGCTGGAAGAGATCCGCCGACGCTTCGGCGAATCGCCCATCCGAACCGACGAGTACGGACGCGCGTCTCTCAGCCATCTGCGCGAGCTGCACGCCGAATTGGTAGACCTTACCCGTCGATCGGCCGAGCTGGCGGGTTGGCTGCTCCAGCGTCCCTGGAATCTCGGCATCGTCGTCTTCGGAGCTCTGCACCGAGGGGGCCATCGCTTCTGGGACCGCTCCAGCGTAGACGGCGAAGTTCCTCCCGCACTGGGTTCGTGGTACGACAATGCGCTGCGGGAGCTCTACCGGGCTGCCGACGACGCGGTCGGCGCTCTCATCGCGGCAGCACCGGAAGCCACACTGTTTGTGTTCTCGCTCCACGGCATGCAGGTGAACAGTGCCCGGGTCGACCTTCTGGACGACATGCTCAGTCGA
>JBJMPK010000249.1:0-13684 GCA_045803245.1 Gemmatimonadales bacterium | reverse complement strand
CCGTCAGCGTCATCAAGCCGGCTCTGACACCACCAGCAAGGAAGCCGTGCTTGAACGCCAGCCGAATGTTCCGGGTCCGAAACAGATCCGCGGCGATAAAGCTCTGGTCCACCATCTTATCGTATGGGGCCAGCGAGCCGGCCGAGGTATCGTTGGCTTTGAGGGCGGCGAACGCAACCCGCGCCGCGTAGATTCCGGACTGCATGGCGTAATGGATGCCCTTGAGAGAAGGGACGTCCACAAATCCAGCCGCATCTCCAGCCAGAAGGATGCCGTCACCGTACCGGCGCTCCGGCAGCGAGTAGTAGCCGCCTTCCGGGATCGTTTTCGCACCCCACTCGAGCAGCCGGCCACCTTCCAGCTGTTGCTGGAACAGTGGATGGAGCTTGAGCCGCTGCAGCAAGTCATGGACATCGAGGTTGGCATCGTGGTAATCGAGACCCACTACCAGGCCGAGCGCAACCTGGTCGGTGCCCAGTGGGTACAGGAAGCTCCCCCCGAAGGCATCACCCGGTAGGGGCCAGCCCAGAGTATGAATGACCCGGTCGAGAGGACGTCGGGTCTGCCAGACTTCCTTGACGCCCAGGGCGTAGAGCTGTGGATTCGGAGAGCCGATCCTCTGCCACTCGCGGTAAGCCTGGGATAGCAGGCCCCGCGTCCCCTCTGCTATCACGGTCACCCGCGCGGTCAGGTCGGTCGGAGCAGTGTAGCTGCCGGTCGGCTTAGCCTCGCGGTCCAGACCGGAAGGCGCGGTGCGAACACCCTTGACCACATTGCCTTCGACCAGTAGGCCATCGGCCGGGAAGCCAGGGAAGAGATTGACCCCCATTTCCTCCGCCTGCTGGCCCAGCCAACGAACGATTTCGCAAAGCGAAGCGGTGAAGTAACTCGTGTTGTGCATCGTCGGCGGCGTGGGGATGCGCTGGGCCCGCCGCTCGGTCAGCAGATATACCGATTCCGCCTCGACTGGTTGGCGAAACGGGAGATCTTCGACCTTGAGATCGGGAAACAGTTCGCGGAAGGCGCGCGGGTTGACCACCGCGCCCGACAGGCTGTGCTCGCCCAGGCTTTCGGCTTTTTCCAGCACGGCGATATTCAATTCGGGAACTGCAGCGCCCGCCTCGCGATCCCGCTTTACCAGCCGGGCAAGCTCGATCGCACACGAGAGTCCGGCCGGACCGGCGCCGACGATCAGTACATCCATCTCGATGGCCTCGGCTCCGGGCGGCTCGCGCAGGATCAGACGATCGAGCGGCAGGCCAGGCTGATGGCGAATCGGGAGAATCGTCGGCACGGGTGCGCTCCTGAACTCTCGGAAGAGGCGGAAAAGCGGGTCTAATATAATGAGAGGTAACTTACGGCCATGGATTTTGGGAAAGCGGTGCGCGATCCATGGGTCTGGGGACAGACCCTCCTCATGCTCGTTATCCTTGGCGCCGCACCGCTGCTGCCGCGATTCATCAACCTCGGTAATGCCGACTTCATGTTGAACCGGGTCGATCCGGTTTGGATTCGCTGGATCGGTGGGATCACCCTGGTCGCCGGCCTTGCCCTGCTGATCTGGGGAGGTCGCTCGCTGGGACGAAACCTCACACCTGGGACGGAGCCTCTTGCCACCGGCCAGTTGGTCACCTCAGGCGCCTACGCCCACACCCGCCATCCGATCTACACCGGTCTGGTCCTGGCGCTCACCGGATACACCCTGGCATGGAGCAACTGGACTCTGGCGCTGATCTTGGGAGGGATTGCGCTGCAGTACTTCGATGCGAAGGCCCGGGCGGAGGAGCGATGGCTGCTTACCCGCTTTCCGGGATACCGGGCCTATATGGTTCACGTGCGGCGACGGGTCTTTTGAGATCTAGTGCGCGCCGCGCACCTTTCGTATCTCGGCGGTGAGCCGGGGGAGGATCTCGAACAGGTCGCCCACAATGCCGTAGTCGGCCACCTTGAAGATCGGCGCGTCCTTGTCCTTGTTGATGGCCACGATGGTCTTGGCCGTGCGCATTCCGGCCAGGTGCTGAATGGCGCCCGAGATTCCCACCGCGATATACAGATCGGGACTCACCAGCCTTCCAGTTTGTCCGATCTGATCCGTCGCCGGCCGCCAGCCGTCGTCGGTGACTGCACGGGTGGCTCCAACAGCCGCGTTCCCGATCGCCGCCGCCAGGTCTTCCACCAGCTTGAAGTTTTCGGCGGCACGCAGTCCCCGCCCCCCGCTCACGATAATTGAAGCCTCGCCCAGATCGAGCTTGGTTGCGCCCCGTTGCGAGAGCTCCGTAACTATCACCCTGGCAGCCGAAGGGTCCATGCCCGGTGCCGCGCTCTCGACCCGGCCGGCCCTGGGCTGCTCGGCGGGCGTGATGCTGCCCGGACGAAGCGAGAGCAGTGCGGGCGATCCACTGAGGCGGAGGGTAACGACGACTTTACCGGTATACGCCGGATGCCGGGCAATCACGTCGTTCCCCTGAAGCTCGAAGCCGGTTACGTCGGACGCGAGACTCACGCCGAGTTTGGCCGCTACCCGGGGGGCGAGGTCCCGTCCCTGTGCGGACGCCGAGAAGAATCCGGCCCGATGGTTTCCCGAGCGAAGCCGCTCAGCGACGGTCGCGGCGAACACCTCCGGGTTGTACCGCTCCAGCGCTGCGTCCTCCACGACCGTAACAACATCAGCGCCGTGGCTGGCCAGCCTTTCGGCTTGGGCGGCAATGCCGGGAGCACCGATCACAAGCGCATGCACCTCCCCCGATGAATCCGCCGCCTGGCGCGCCGCGGTGACCGTTTCGAGCGCCACCTTCCGAAGCTCGTCCCCGCGGGTCTCGGCGAATGCCAGGAACATCAGAGCACCTTCGCTTCGACTTGGAGCAATCGCAGCAGCTCGGGAACCGCGTCTGCACCCTCCCCGATAATGCGACCGGGAGGACGCTCAGGTGGGAGCGCCATCGATTCCACGACCAGGCGTGCGGTACCAAGACGGGCCGGTTTGACCTCCAGCGGCTTCTTCTTCGCGGCCATGATCCCCTTGAGGGAGGCAAGCCGCGGTCGGGCGATGCCCTCGTCGATCGTGAGCACGGCCGGGAGCGGAAACTCGACCGTCTCCGAAGCTCCTTCCAGGTCTCTTCGGGCGGTGCCCCGGCCGGTGCCGATTTCCAGATGAGAGATCGAGGTAACGCAGGGCAGGTTCAGCAGCTCGGCCGTCATCGGACCCACCGCGCCATTGGCCGTATCCGTTGCCACCCGACCGAAGAGGATCAGATCGTACCCAGCGCCCTCCAGCTCGGCGGCGAGCGCCGGCGCGATGGCCATCGCGTCGAAGGGAACCTCGTCGGTCTTCAGCTGCACCGCGCGAGCGGCGCCCATCGCCAGTCCCTTTCTCAGGGTCTCCTGCACCCCATCGGGACCCAGCGAGACTACCACGACTTCACCCGGACCCTGTTTCTCGACCAACTGCAACGCCACCTCGAGCGCATAGCCATCGAAGTCGCCCATCTCATACTTGAGGCCGGCCGGGTCCAGGGATTTCCGGTCTGCCGCGATCGAGAACCGCAGCTCCATGTCCGGGACCCGCTTGATACACACGGCGATCTTCAACCCGCTCTCCCTTTGGAATGATCACTCAACCGCGGCAAAGCTAGCTCCGCCCGAGAGTCAGACGCAACGAGGCCACCGTTTGACCGGTGGCCTCGCGTGCTCTTCAATCGGCAAACGCTCAGCTCGACCCATTCCCCGTCCGGCGATCCTTGAGACCCGGCCGGCCCACCCGCCGCCGGTCACTGGCCGAGCGATTAACCCAGGAGCCGTCTCCAATGCTAGCCGGACCATGATGACCCACCCCCTGGGTCTCCGGGGCCATGCTCTGGACCCCTCGCCGGGCCGCCTCGGCCGCGCGCTCCAGGCGGGGACGAGCCTGCTCTACATTCCGGCCAATGGTGTCGAGTACTTGGGCCGCCCGGTCCCGGCCGCCCAGCCCGAAGGCCAGGCCGAACGCCAGAGACATGCCGCCGATGATGCCGATCACGAGTGTGTTGATGAGTGTCGTGGCGATGCCGAGCTGAGTGATCGCCACGATAATGGCAAACCCCCAAACCGCCACTCTGGATATCGTGGCCAGCAGGTCCGGGTTGGTGAAGCCGGCCTTGTCCGACGCCCCGCGAACCAGCTGCGAGAGGCCGTTGGCCGCCAGACCGCCGATCACCAGCACCACCAGCGCCACCACCAGGTTGGGAAGCCACAGCAGAAGCTGGTTGAGCACGTTGGATACCGCGGGAAGCCCCAGCGTGTCGAACGCAACCACCAGCGTGATGAGACGAACGAACCACTTCACGATGCTCGCAATAACACCTGAAGAATCGTCCCGCACCCCCATCTTCTGTACGAAGTCGGCGAATCCGGACCGGCGGGCCAGATCGTTGAACCGCACCGCGTGAAGCAAAGCCTGAACCCCGCGAGCCAGCAGGGAGGAAATGATCCACCCGGCGATGAGGACGATGGCAAATCCGATGATCCGGGGGATAGCCGAGAGGAAGGTGTTGAGTGCGCCTGCCAGAGAGGCCTTGAAAGCGTCGCCGGTGTCCTGCACCGGCACCGCGACCGCTGTACCCTGCATAAATGCCTCCAGCCTTAAGTCATGTTTGAGCCCCCAACAGAATGGCGGCGCTGGGGTGCACCGACCGTGACGAGGGTCACCGTTCGGCCGCCCCGAAGCCGCGTCGCACGATGAGCTTGAACCCCCGCCCGTTGAGCGGCGTCAGGAAGCGCTCGAGAGTGCCGGTCCGGCGATTTTCATTGAAGGTGCCGAAGATCGGCCGGTGCGAGTCGAAGATATTGGAAACCACCCCCGAGATTTCCCAGTTGGCCCGGCTGAAGCCGACTCGGACATTGGCCGCGAAATATCCGCCCAATGGAAGCGTCTCGTTGGCCTCGTCACCCCGAAGCCATTGCGGTCCGGTGTATCTCCCATCCAGGCCGAACTGAAGCCCGACTGCCGTAGTCAGCAGCCCTCCCGCCTTCACCTGGTGATCCGGTACCAGCGGCAGCCGGTCGCCTACAGCCACGCTGTTGCCTCCCGCCAGCGACGAGGTCGCGAACGAAGTGTCCGCCCGAATGCTGAAGATGTCGGCAGCGGTCCGGAACGTGGCGCGGGTGAAGGCATAGTTGGCGTAGAGCGACAACCGCTCGCTCGGCACGATCTGCACACTCAGCTCGACACCCTCGCGCCGGGTATTCCCGATGTTGGCGAAGAAGCCTTCGAACACGGCGTTCTGCGATTGAATGAAGGAGATGTCATCCCGCACATTGGTTCGGTAGACGGAGGCGTTCAGGATCGCCGGGCCCCGAACCAGTTGGCCCCCTACTTCGAACGTGGTGGCCACCACCGGATCGAGCGGGGGGTCGTCGCCCAGCGCGAAGGGAAGCGGGCAGGCCGCCGTCTCATCGGCGCAGGCAAGCTCGAGAATGGCGGGAGCGCGGAAGCTTTGGCCGACCGACCCGTAGACCGACGCGCCAGGACCGACATCGAGACTCACGCCGCCCCGGGGACTCAGCCGGCTGAAGCTGTTGGTGGTGTCCGCGGCCGGGTCAAGCTGGTCATTGAATGGGACGTGGATGTAATCGTACCGGAAGCCGCCGGAGAACGTGGCGCTTCCCACCTGTAGATCGGACAGTAAGTAGCCGGCCACATCGTAGCTCGGACTTCGCACGTCGGTCGTGAGGTTTTTGTCCGCCGGGTCGGTGGGACTCTCTTCGAGGAGCTGAATGTGCACCCGGTTGGCTGCGCCGTCGGCACCCAACCGCAGGGAAAAACTTCCGTTCGACCGAGGCGTGGTCCAGCGCCAATCCAGGTTTCCTCCCACGGTCCCGTTGGTGGTAAGGGAGCGGACATTGTCGTCCGGGACCTGGTTGACATTGAATCGTTCGGCGTGGCTCCGGCGGACGTAGGTGGTAAAGGTGCCGCGACTGGAGCCCAGCGGCGCGTACCCCGTAACCGACGCCTGGAGCTGGTTCAGGTCTTCGAAGTCGCCCACGGTAAAGTTGGTTCGGGGGTTGCCGAAGAGACTTTCCGGAATCGAACCGGCCGTCTCGGCCCGAGACTCGGCCCCAAAGGCTTGAAAGCTGATTCCCCGGTCGGGCCCGCGGTGACCCAGATTGAGAAAACCGTTCAGGTTCTCCGCGCCGGTGGCTTCGCGCCAGCCGTCCTCATTCTCGTACCCGCCGGCCAGATAGTAGTCCCACTTCCCTCGACTCAGACCGCCGACCGAAGCCTCCGCCGAGTAGGCGCCGTAGGATCCGCCCGCCAGCTCGGCTTCCGCGGCGAGCGGGCCCTTCCCCCGGCGGGTGATCAGGTTCACTGCCCCGCCCAGAGAGTTGGGACCCAATAAAGAGCCGGAGCCGCTGAGCAGCTCGACTCGCTGCACATGCTCCATCGGGAGAAGATCGAAATTCACCTCGGCGGCGTCCGGCTCGTTCTGCCTGACACCGTCGAGAAAGACGGAGATTCCGGGAGGCAGACCCACCACCGGCCCCGCACTGAACCCTCTGGTGCTCAGATTCAGCTTGTAAGGGCTTCCCAGATCGTCATACAGCGAGATGCCGGTCTGGGTCCCCAGCGCGTCGGCCAGCAGGCGCGGCTCCCAGGCGTCGATCGCCTCGCCCGACACCGTCGAGATACGAGCTGGTACACCCGAGCCCACCCGCGGGCCGGCGGTAGGCGCAATGGAGCCGGTGACCTCGATCGTCTCCAGCGTCGTGACGCGCGTGGTATCGCGCCGAGTGCTATCGGACTGCTGGGCAGCTACGCTGGCGGGCACCGACAGGACCAAAAGAACGAGGCTTCCGAGGGGAAGGCGCAGGGTCAGCATCGGCGTCATGGAAGGTGCGTCGTGATTACGGGCGTGAAGTGGCCGTGCCTGACGCCGAAGGGAACACCGGACGGAAGCTGATGCGCCGCCGAAACCAGCGGAAGCTCTCATTGCGACTGACGTAGGGAGTGAATCCCGCCCGCAAGCACCCCTTCACCGAAGCCACATTACCTTCGTCGACGAAGGTAATCACCCATCGGGCTCCTCCTTCCTTTGCTCGCTCTGCGATTTTAGCCATTGCAGCGCTCATGATGCCCAACCCCCGAGAGGTCTCGGGGGTGAAGGCGCCCTCGAGCAGGGCCTCGTCCGGCGCCAATGTCGGGTAGAGATTTCCGAAGGTCGAGCGCAGCCGGTCGTTGTCCGGGGCGAGAACCAGCCACTGCATGAAGCAGGGCTTGCCATCGGGTCCGATCGCCACGTAACAGGTCTCCAGTCCGGAATGCAGTAGGCGCTGCTGCGCGAGGCGCCAGAACATCTCTTCCGATGAAATCCCGGCTTGACCGGGATTGAGCGCTGTGAGGTCGTCGGTCGGAGCGAGCGGCCGCACCTCGAAGGGAATCTTGGCGGATGGTCCGTTAAAGGGGATTGTGAGATCCCGGCGTAGCCCGGTTGAGGTCGAGTCGGAGCGCAGCCGGTACCGGATGGCCCAAAGCGCTTTCTTGAGATTTCCTGAGAGTATCAGCCGGGCCACGTCCCGTGCCCGCGACCAGAGCCCACCAGCCCGGCCCCGCGCGCTCCCCACAACCATCGCTGGGGCGATCACGAGAACCACGGCAAGTGAGACCAACGTAGCGCGAAGCAGAGGCATCCCGCTCTCCATTATACACTAAGCCCCCCGTGCGTCCGGACGGGGGGCGAGCCATGGCAGGCCAGGTCGCCGCAGAGTTACTGCCGGCCCACATCCAGCGCCGGCCGTGACCGGTTGCCTTCCAGCCACTCGAGAATTTTTTCTTTGACCGCACCAGCGGCTTCACCCGGCTCGGAGGCGAAGCTGGTTACCGGGGCTCCATCATGCAGTAGCTGCCAGACGAACCCGGGCCCGGCACCGACTTCATCCGCTCCCTGGCGAACCGCATCGTACTCCTGCCCCTGCCACCACACCGTCACGCGATTGGCCATGGCTGCTCCCTGAAAAGGTCATTTCAGACCCTCCAGGGTCGCAGTCGCGCGCGGGGACGGCGGTGACGACGGTCACGTGTATGCGCCGTGGCCGGTGATCGCCTCGCCCACGATGAGGGAATGCATATCGTGGGTTCCCTCGTAGGTATAAACCGATTCCAGGTTGGCCATGTGCCGCATCGAGTGATATTCGGCCAGAATGCCATTGGCGCCGAGCAGCCGGCGGGCCTCGCGGGCGCACTCACAGGCCATGTTCACATTGTTCCGTTTGCACAGCGACACCTGGAACGGCGTCATAGTGCCGGCATCCTTGAGCCGGCCCAGCTGCAGCGTCATGAACTGCGCCTTCGTGATCTCGGTCAGCATCTCCACCAGGCGGACCTGCTGGATCTGGGTTGCCGAGATCGGCTTGTCGAACATGATCCGGTGGCCGGCATACCGGAGCGCCTCGTCGTAGCACGCCATGGCGGCGCCGATGGCTCCCCAGGAGATTCCGTAGCGGGCCTGCGTGAGGCACATGAGCGGGCTCTTGAGGCCGCCCGACTTCGGGAGAATGGCGTCCTTGGGAAGGTGCACGTCCTGGAGGTGGATCTCGCTGGTATCCGAAGCGCGGAGCGACAGCTTCCCCTTCTGGTCCTTGGCGGCGTAGCCCTTGGTGTCGGTGGGGACAATGAAGCCCCGGATCGACTTGGGGTCGTTGATGTCGCCGGTTTTGGCCCAGATGATCGAGACGGTGGCCTGAGAGCCGTTGGTGATCCACATCTTGGTGCCGTTGAGCACCCAGGCGTCTTTCGTTTCGCGGGCGGTGGTGACCATCCCGCCCGGGTTGGAGCCGAAGTCGGGCTCGGTCAACCCAAAGCAGCCGATCTCCTGCCCCGAGGCGAGGAGAGGGAGCCAGTGCTTCTTCTGCTCGTCACTCCCGAAGGCATAGATCGGATACATGACCAGAGCGCCCTGCACCGAGGCGAACGAGCGGATCCCGCTGTCGCCCCGCTCCAGCTCCTGCATGATGAGGCCATAGGCGACGTTGTTGAGCCCGGCGCAACCGTACTCCTCAGGGAGGTTGGCCCCGAACAGGCCCAGCTCCGCCATGCCGGGGATCAGTTGCTTGGGGAACTTCCCTTCGACGTAGGCCTGGCCGATGACCGGGATGAGGTTTTCGTCCACCCAGGTCCGCACCGTGTCTCGCACGGCGCGCTCGTCCTCGGAAAGGAGTGAGTCCAGGTTGAGAAAATCGACCCCGGTGAACTGGGATGTCCCTGTGGCCGTCGCCATCGGTGCCTCGTAGGAGTGGAAGTCAGGTATCGGCGGGAATATAACAGCGGGTAAGCGGGTAGGCGCAGCCGGGCGGCCTTAGTAGGGAGCTTCTTGGTCTCGATACGGCAGGCTCAGCCCCGCGGCCAATTCTCTCCCCAGGAGTCGGCCGACATCGCGGTCGGTTCGAGCGATGAGAATGTCGGGAGTGCCCTCCTTTCCGACGAGATACACTCGTTCATGGGGCCGAATCTGGGTCTCGAGCGGGATGCTGACAGGGTGGGTGATGCAGTCTACCCGCACTGCATCAAACCGGCCGATGGGAAACCGGCCCGCCGGCCCGGCCAAACGGATGCCAAACAGCTCCACTGGTTCAACCACTATGGCATCGGACGAGATGGTACCGACCGTGCCCGTCAGGTTCCGGTGCAGCAGCCTGGCGAAATAACCCGCTATCGCAGCGATCAAGAGCAGTTGGACGGCGGCGATGTGGTCGTGGGAGACGAGAAGCGAGTAGCCAATCCCGAGCAGAACGACGAGCAGCACGGCGGCTGTGCCTCGCAGGATCACTTTTACGACGCCGCTGGTATCAAATTCGTACGGTAGGACGATTGGCATGCACAGATTATCGAACGACGGTACGGCCGAGTTGAGACGAAATACGTTGGGAAGTCACCGGAAAATCCCCACCGCCCAGACCGGAAGGTGGTCGCTGGCATGGCCCACGTCGAGTACCGCGCCTGAGGCGCCGCTGTCCGGGCTGATAAAACCCTTCAAAAAAATGTGATCCAGGCGGCCCAGACGGCTGGTCGGCGGGCCGTGCTCGGTGGGCCAGAGAAAACCCGCATCTCGTGCGACTCGGCCCACGCCGGCGTCGTTCATGTCCCCACCAATAATCACACGAGAGTAGCGCGCCGCATCCTTAAGGATCGCGCGCAGTTGGTCCCGGCGGCCGCCCGACCCCAGGTCTCCCATCGTTCCCAGGTGGGTCGAGTACACCCTCACGAGCGATGAACCGACCCGAACGGTCGCAGCCGTGGCTGTGCGCTGGGTCCGGACAAAACGCGAGAGATGAGGCAGTACCAGCTTACGGTCCTCCACGATCGGCCAGCGGGAGAGGACCGTATTGCCGAACAGTTGGTGCGTTCTGTAATGATAGATGGCAGGATAGTAGACGTAGCTCAGTCCCAAGGAATCGGCGACCTGCTGGGTGGCCTCCTCATTCATCTCCTGCAGCAGGACTACGTCGGCATCACGCAGAACCGAGTCGCGCCTGAGCAGGGCGATTGCGCTATCGATCCGCTGGGAGAACTCGACGTTGAACGACACCACTTTGATCCTGGTGGTATCACCGCCGGTGACCGAGGCCGCAGGTGGGCCACCGGCATAGCGCGGCCCCTCAGGACTAGAGTAGTTACGGCCGGTATGGCAGCCTGCGAGCAGCAGGAGCAGGAGCAGCGGCAGCAGTGCCGTTCTCCTGCAAGAGCAGCTCAAGTCATTTAGCCCCGGAGAGATGGACCGCCACCGAGTCCCCAGCCGCGGCGACTCTTCGCTTGGCCTGCGGTAATACACCCACTTCGCGCGCCTTCTTCCGAAACGTCGGCCCATGATCGACCTGCAACCCCATCTCCGCCTGCCACTGATGCACCATCTCGTGCAACATGGTATGCTCGACCTCGGCCCACGGGTGCCGAGCGATGTGCCGCCGGCTTATGCCCAGCTCGAGCGGCCGGCCGGTACGGATGTCCACCGAGAGCTCGCCCAGCCGGGAACGCATGCGGCCCGAAAGCCGGATCCGGATCTCCTCGAGGGTACCGCCGAAGTGCTGGGCGTTGAGCTCACGGTGCACTGCTTCCAGCCGGTGGAGCATCAGCACGTCACCCGGCCGGCCCCGCTCCTGCCGCTCCGCTCGGGGCTGGGATGGCGCATAGGCATGCACCGGGAACTCGAGGAACTCCCGCTCCGCGGCCCGGCGCCGCACCCGGGGAACGCGCGGATTGAGGAAGCGGACGATCGCCTTGAGCACCCGGTCCGGAGCGTACGAGTAGCCCCGATGAATCCGGAGGATGCGCTGGGGAGTGATGCTGAGCATCACAGTTCGGTTGGTGTGGGTGAGAACTCGCTCCACATCCCGGAGGCCCAGCGACTGCAGCCGCCCAGAGAGGGAGTTCTCGAACAGGAATAACTGGCCCGCTGCCCCGCTGTCCCGCTGGCCCGCCTTCATAGCCCCTGATCTCCGCCTGCCACCGACACCGCCACCTTGGGCGCGCCCTTGCGGGCAAACGAGACCTTGTCCGAGGGAATGAACTCCCGCTTCTCAGCTACCCAGCGATAGTGCTGGATGTGCACCGACACGGTATCGAGCGTGACCAGGTTGAAGACCGAAGGCCGGCCGCCCCGCTGGCGATAGCTGTGAGTACCGGAGGTACTGACCGCGACGCCCCCTTCGATCTGGCCGGCACCCTCGTGATGATCGTGACCGCAGAGGATGACGTCGGCTCCCGTGGCAACGAGCCGCTTGTGGGCCGAGCGCCACCGGGCGAATCCCATCCGCCCGCTCCCCCCGGCCAGAACGTTATGATGGACCACCAGCACCTTGGCCACGTCGGGCGAAGCGGCGGCGAAGATCTTCTGCACCCGGCGGGTCTCCGATCGCGGCATATGCCCTTTCACCGCCAGATCCCGGAGGTTCCAGGTCAGCGATCCAAACGCCACGCCATAGCTGCTGAGGGCGCCGGCCAGGATCGCTCCGGGCACCTCCAGCACAGGGCGTAGATCGGAGTAATAGCGTAGATACTTGGCGTACTTCCGCTTCTCGCCCAGCAGGCCGAGGGGACTCTTCCACCATTCAATGTCGTGGTTGCCCGGCACGATGATCGCCGGGAGCTTCTTCCGCATTCGGTGCATGAAGACGTGCGCGGCCTGAAACTCGCCGTGGCGCGCGCGCTGGCTGAGGTCGCCCGAGACCGCGAGGGCCGTGGCACCGAGTGAGGGAACGAACTCCTCGAGTCCCTCGATCTGCTTCAGGTCGGCGTAGCCGCCGAAGTGAAGATCGGAGATATGGACGAGGGTGACGGGTGAGGTCACCAGATGACTCGGATTCTGTATGTCAGTACTGCCTCGCCCCGCGCGGGCACCCGCACCCGAAATCGCGTGATGGTCGATGACACCTTCTCCGCCGGCGCCGAGCTCGACACCACGCTCCACTCGCCGGCCCGCTCCTCCTCGACATCCACCACCACATTGCTATCGGTGGCGTTCTTGAGCGTAACTCGATAGTCGGCGGTGGCCACCGTATGCACTCCCCGCGCCTTGGTGCTATCTCGGCGGGTGGAGTAGTTCATCTGCAGCCGTTTGGCCGTGAGGTCGAAGGCGTTTCCGGCATTGAGCTTTACGTCGTTTCCTGCGGGCGTATGGTCCAATGACGCCTCGCCCACGAGCTGCAGGCCTCCCGAGCTGTCCGGCAGATAAAGTCGAGCGACTCCTCCCGGCAGGGGCCGGTCACCAAAGTCGGTCTTGCGGGGGCGCTTGAGGGTGTAGATCACCTCGACCGGCGGCTCGGTCTCCTGTCCCATCTGAGGTAGAAAACCCCAGTAGGGAACGTCGCCATGGACGACGTAGTTGCGCTCGTACTTCACCTGCGCCGGCTCGAACAAGGCGATGGACGTTGTGAGCCCGGGCAGCAGAGTGCTGCGGCCGGGAAGCGAATAGAGATGAAACTCACCCACCTTCTGCTCGGCCGCGTACCCGACAGTCATGGCGTCGGCCATTGCGACTCTCGCTTCCTTGGCCATCAACGGCCTGGGAGCGCCGGGTGGCTGGGCTCGATTCACCGATCCCGCCAGCAGATGGATCTCCGCGTTCTCTGCTCTCAGGGACTCCGACGGCAGCACCGCCATCCCGGTTACCCGAGCATCACTGCGGCTGAGCACCACCTGATAGCTGGCCTGCCAGGAGGCACCCCCGGTGAAGTAGCCGAGACGGAGCTGATCCTGATTCTTGTTGCTTTGCAATCCGAGCACGGCCGTGGGCTCTACCACGACGACGTCGCTCGGGTACAGCGCCAATCCCGGCGGACTGAAGCTGATCCGGCCGTCGGGCAACTGGAGCCGCAGGGGGTCGACGCCGAGCACTAAGGCGCTGACGGTGTCGTGGGGATCGGAAATGCGGAAGACCAGCCGTTTGCCCACCGATCGCCGGAGGACGCTGGCTTCGTCTACCGCGCCATCGTAGGAAACCCGTTCAATGCTGACCGTGGAATCGAGCGAGAAGAGGGTCGCCGGGTCGAGTGCTCCCAGGGCGAGCCGCTGAGTGGACCCGCCTTTCGGGACCTGCGCCGCCACGGTGCGCCGGACCAGGACGCGGCCGTCGTTGTAGATCGTGAGGGAGGTCTGGGCGTGAAGGGCCGGGGAGGCGGGGAAGCGGGGAAGCGGGGAAGCAAAAGCCAAGAGAATTGT
>JBJMPK010000248.1:0-29194 GCA_045803245.1 Gemmatimonadales bacterium | reverse complement strand
CCTCTGTGCCTCTGTGGTGAATTCAGTGTACCGGTCTCCCCTCCAGATCCACCTGCTTCAACGGCCCCAGGCCGAGCGCGGCAATCCCGGGCCGGATCTTCTTCGCATCGCCCACGACCACGACGCTCACCCGATTCGGTCGTACGTATTTGCGGGCGACGCGCTGCACGTCGGCCGCGGTGACCCGCATGATATGGGGGATGTAGTCCCGGTAATACTCCAGCGGCAGGCCGAAGACCAGCAGCCGGCTCAGCTTGCCGGCCAGATCGCCGGCCGTCTCGAACTCGCCCGGCAGTTGGAGGGCGATGAAGGCCTTGGCCCGCCGGAGCTCGTCATCCGGCACCACCGAATCCCGGATCCGCTTGAACTCGCGGAAGAACTCCACCAGTGAGCTGTCGGTGACATCGCTCCGGACCGCGGCCTGGGCCACAAACGGTCCGGGCAGCGGCCGATACTCGAAGCCCGACCCGGCGCCGTAGGTGTAGCCCTTGGTCTCCCGCAGATTCTGATTCAGCCGGGAGGAGAACGACCCTCCCAGCAAGACGTTCATCACCTGGAGCGCGTAATAATCCGGACTCAGCCGTTCCACGCCGGGGTTGCCGATCGCGATCACCGACTGGGCCGCGCCCGGCTTGTCCACCAAGTACACCGTCGTCGGTGGCGATGGGGGCGCCGCCCGCGGGCGCGATTGAGCCAACGCCGCTACCGCCGGATCGGTCTTCCAGCGTCCGAACGCGCGAGTGACGATGCGGCGGGCTTGCTCCAGGGTGATGTCGCCCGACAGGATCATGCTGGCCCGATCGGGACGGAAGCTGCGGCGGTAGAACTCGCGCACCAGCGCGGAATCGAGGCTGGCCGTTGCGGCGGAGTCGCCGGTCAACGGCTGGTGGTAGGGATGGCCGCCCGGAAAGACGAGTGCGTTGAAGGCCAGCGATGCCACCACGTCCGGCCGATCGCGTTGTTGCAGGATGGCCGCCAGCCGGAGATCGCGCTGGCGGTTCACGTCTCGGGAACGAAAGCTCGGATCCAGCACCACGGTCGCCATGAGATCCACCGCCGGAACCAGATTCCTCGCTGGAACCTTGAGGGAAACCAGTGAGCGATCCCAATCCGCCCCGGTGTTCAGGTCGGCGCCGAGGTATGCCGCCTGGGCCGCGATGCCGAAGGCATCCAGGGTGTCGGCCCCTTCGTCCAGCATGCCGGCGGTGAAGGAGGCCAATCCGGGGTGATCCTGATCGGCTCGGCCCCCGCCTTTGACCGAAAGAACCAGCTGCACCACCGGCACTTCGTGCTG
The DNA here is from genome assembly GCA_045803245.1 of Gemmatimonadales bacterium. Lineage (GTDB taxonomy): Bacteria > Gemmatimonadota > Gemmatimonadetes > Gemmatimonadales > GWC2-71-9 > CAVVWJ01. Next base: position 27,900 of record JBJMPK010000248.1, on the reverse strand, counting down.
CTCGATCACATACAGCTCGAACCCATTGGGCAGCGCCGACCGTTGCACCGGCGGGATCTTGAGCGGTGCCGGCGCGGTCAGCCGGGGCGGGTGAGCCATGTCGAGCTCCTGCGCGAGGACCCCGGCCGGCAAACTCGTCGCCAGAAATATTGCGCCGATGATCGTCATTCTCATGGCTGCACTCCTCGCCCCGCTCCCAGGCTTCGTTTCCCCTCGGGCACGATGCTGAGAATGACCTTGGGAGCCAGGAGATACCGGCCGGCCACCCGCCGGACGTCGTCGCCGGTGACGGCGAGAAACCGGTCGAGGTCCTTCTGGAAGTAGTCGGCCTCGCCCGAGTAATAGAGATATTGGTTCATCTGCTCGGCCTTGTCGCTGACCTGTTCCAGCTGCCCCAGGAAGCTCGCCTCGGTGGCGTTCTTGGCCTGCTGTAATTCGCGCGGAGTGGGCCCGCTCGCCGCGATGCGGGAAAGCTCCTGGTCCACGAACGCCTGCAGCTCGGGCAGTGCCTTCCCGGGACGGGCAGTGGCCACGATGGAGAAGTCGCCGTCCAGCCGCTTGGAATCCTGGCTGGCCTCGACGTCGGTGGCGATCTGCCGCTCGTAGACCATCGGTTGGGTCAACCGGCTGTTCTTGGCCCCGGTAAGGATGTAGCCCAGAATCTGGAGCGGCGCGTCGTCCGGGTCGCCTCGCTTCACCGTATGCCAGGTGTAGTAGAGCCGCGGCAGCTGCACCCGGTCCTCCAGCGACGTCGCGGTGTCGCGCGGCAGAGCGAATGCGGCGGGAGCCGGGCGAGTGATCGCGGGGCCGCGGGGGATCCGGCCGAAGTAGCCCCGCACCAGCCGGCGCACCGAGTCGGCCTTGACGTCGCCCGCAACCACAATGGTCGTGTTGTCCGGCGCATAGTAGCGGCGGAAGAACTGCTTCACGTCCTCCAGCGTCGCGGCGCTCAGGTCGGCCATGGAGCCGATGACGGGCCAGTGGTACGGATGGCGATCGGGGTAGAGCATTCGGAGGATGGTCTCGTTGGCCAGGCCGTAGGGCTGGTTCTCGATCCGCTGCCGGCGTTCGTTCTTCACCACGTCCCTTTGGAGGTCGACCTTGGCCGAATCCATGGTCGAGAGCACCCACCCGGTCCGGTCGGCCTCGAGCCAGAGCATGAGCGGCAGCGCGTTGCTGGGTCCCCACTCGTAATAGACGGTGCGATCCTCGCTGGTGTAGGCGTTGTTGTTGGCGCCGACGGCCTCCAGCAGCCGGTCGAAGGTCGGATACGGTGCGTGCTCCGAGCCCATGAACATCAGGTGCTCGTAGAGATGGGCGAACCCGGTCCGGCCCGGCTGCTCATCCCCCGAGCCCACTCGGCGCAGCGTGTTCACCGTAACGATCGGGGTCGAGTGATCCTCATGAACCACCAGGATCAGGCCGTTGGCCAGGGTATCGGCGGTGTAAGGGACCTTCAGGGAGCTCTGAGCCGAGAGCTGGACGGCCGGAAGCGTGAAAACGGCCAGCAGAAGCGTGACGCGGCTTCGGTTAAGGAAGAACATGATTCACCACATCATTGGGTAACTCGCGGGCAGAGCTTCCGGTGACTGAACAACAATAAGTAATAACAAGCAACAAAAAAGTACGTTGCCCTTCGTGTCCTTCGTGGTCTTCGTGCCTTCGTGGTGAAAGCGCGTGGGAGTTCAGGCTGTCCCCGTAGGTGGTGCCCGCGCGCTCCCGACTCGCGCTTAGGTGCCGATCGCGGCATCTTCCTTTCCATGACTGACCTGCATACCTCGGCCCGGCGCGCCGGTAACTGGGATCGCGTCGGGACCGACCCTCTGGACCAGCTGGTCCATCTCTCCCACCTCATCGGCCAGGACCCCCGACTGGTGCAGCCCGGCGGCGGCAACACCTCGCTCAAGCAGGGCGACACGCTGCTGGTGAAGGGCAGCGGCACCGATCTACGGACCATCGGCCGCGACGGTTTCACCCGGCTCTCGCTCAGCCGGCTGGCAGCGCTGCGCGAGGCGGAGTCGATGAGCGACGCCGAGATGATGCGATTCATGGCGGGCTGCATGCTGGAGGAGGGCCCCGCACCCAGCGTGGAGACGCCGCTGCACGCGCTGCTTCCTTATAGGGTGATTGCCCACACCCACGACGTGCCCACGATGAGCCTCACCAATATCAGGGACGCAGAGGCGGAGCGCCTGCTGGGGGAGCTCTTCGAGGACACCATTATCTACGTGCCATATGTGCGGCCCGGCTTTCCGCTGGCGCGGACGATCGGGAGGACGGTGGGACGGCCGGACGGGCGGACGGTCGGAAAGTCAGCCGGTCGGCCGGTCGGACAGATCCCGGCCAGGGCAATTGGATTGGCTCTCGCACATCATGGACTGGTCGTATGGGGACAGAGTGCAGAAGAGTGCTACGCCCGGTTGTTGGAGATCACAGGACGCATGGACGAATACTTGACGTCTAGACTGTCCGACCGTGCGACTGTCCGACCGCCTGCCCGGCCGCCCGTCCGACAATCCCCCCGCCCGTCCGCTCTCGCCGAGCTGGTCCTGCCGGTAGTGCGCGGGGTGCTGGGGAGTCCCGATCGCGTCATCCTCCACTACGACGATTCGGACGAGCTGCTCGCGACATTGGCGCCGGAGGGGATGCCGGAGCTGGTCCGCCGCGGCATGGCGACGCCGGAGCATCTGCTTCGGGCCGGGCGGCTGCCGGTATGGGTCGAGCTCGATCCCAAGGCTCCGGCCGACCACATCGCGGCGCAGGTGAAGAGCCAGCTCTCAGCCGCGAGGGCCGAGTATGAGGAATATCACGCCAGGCACGCGGGCGCAGGGGAGCACCCGCTCGCCGACTGGGCCAAGGTGATCCTCGTGCCCGGACTCGGTGTCATTACCGCGTTTACCGATAAGCGGGGTGCCGTCACCGCCAACCTCTGCTACCGCGCCGTACTCGAGACCATCGCTAACGCGGAGGCGGTGGACCGCTTCGAGTTCATCCCGGAGAAGGACGTCTTCGAGTTCGAGCGCTGGCCGCTGGAGCGGCGGAAGGTGGAGGAGCAGGTCGCCAAGGAGCGGGCGACCAAACTGTTGCCCCGCCACGTGGTGGTGATCATCGGCGGCGGGAGCGGCATCGGCGCCGCGGCCGCGAGGCGGTTCGCGGAGGAGGGCGCCCACGTGGTGGTGGCGGACCTGGACGGAGCGATGTCCCAGGGTGTGGCCAACGAGGTGGCAGCCAGGTTTCCCGGCCGAATTGTCGCCGCAGCCACTGACGTGCGGGACGACGCCAGCCTCGACGCGCTCTTTCGGCAGACGGTGCTCGAGTTCGGCGGGCTCGACTGCCTCTTCTATACCGCGGGGTTGCCGCCCCGGTTCGCTGCCGTCACCGAGATCCGGCGGGAGGACCTCCAGCGGCAGCTCGAGGTACACTATCTCGGCGCGGTCCAGGCGATCGGACGAGCGGCGGCCGTGATGCGGCGGCAGGGGCTGGGTGGGTCGATCGTGGCATCGGTGTCGAAGGCGGCGCTGGTGCCGGGACGCGATGCGGTGGCCTATGGCGGCAGCAAGGCCGCGCTGCTCCAGGCGCTTCGGGTCGCCGCGGTCGAGCTGGGTGGCGACGGCATCCGGGTGAACGCCATCAATGCCGATCAGATCGAGACTCCGCTGTTCCTTCAATTTGTGCGGGAGCGCGCCGCGGCCCGCGGGGTATCGGTCGAGGAGCAGCTCGCCGTATATCGGAGCCGGAACCTGATGGGGGCAACGCTGATTCCGCCCGAGGCGGTGGCGGATATGGCAGTGCTGCTCGCGAGCGAGAGGTTCCGGTTTACGACCGGCGACATTCTGACGGTGGATGGTGGATTACCGGAAGCGTTTCCGAGGTAGGCTATTGGCTATTGGCTGCTGGCTATTGGCTTAGGAGCGGAGGTCTTCAGAAGTAACGTACGCCTTAAGCCTGCCAGCATACCTTGAATCCTTTTTGCCTGTTCTGAAAGTCCAGAGTGAACTGACCGGTCCAGCAAACCGATGTCGCGCGATAGAAGGAGGTGGTACTCCAGTTCTGTAGCCGAGCCAAGACTGATCTGGATGAAGCGCTTAAGCTCGACATCTCCATTGCGACCACAGCCTTCTGCGATGTTTGCCGGGATGGAAGCCGCTGAGCGGCGTAGCTGCGAGGTGAGGCCGTACGTCTCCGTTTTCGGAAACGACCTAGTGTTTTTGTAGACATCACAGGCAAGAGAGTGTGCAGCCTGCCAGACCGCGAGCTTCTTGAAGTCCCCCATGCCGATAAAACTATGCCATCATTACGGAATGCCCGAACCATGTCCCCGCTATCGGGATCGAATCGCTGCAGTACTTTATCGTATAGCCAATAGCCAATAGCCAATAGCCAATAGCCAATAGCCAATAGCCATGCTTCACAAACGAACACTCGGATCCCAAGGCCTCCAAGTCTCCGCCCTCGGTCTCGGCTGCATGGGCATGAGCCAGTCCTACGGCGTCCCCGACGACCGCGAGTCGCTCGCTACCATCCATCGCGCCCTCGAGCTGGGCGTCACCTTCTTCGATACCGCTGAGGCGTACGGGCCATTCACCAACGAGGAGCTGCTGGGACGGGCGCTCGAAGGCCGGCGCGACCGGGCGATCATCGCGACCAAGTTCGGCTTCCGCTTCAAGGGAAACGAGGTGGTGGGGACCGACAGCCGTCCCGAGCATATCGGGGTCGTGGTCGAGGCATCGCTCCGCCGGCTCCGAACCGACCGCATCGACCTGCTCTACCAGCACCGGGTCGATCCCGAGGTGTCGATCGAAGACGTGGTCGGGGCGATGGCCGACCTGGTGCGTGCCGGCAAGGTACGGTTCCTCGGTCTCTCCGAGGCCGGAGCCGACACCATCCGCCGGGCCCACGCGGTGCACCCCATCTCGGCGCTCCAGAGCGAATACTCTCTCTGGGAACGGAACCTGGAGCACGAGATCATCCCTCTACTGCGCCAACTCGGCATCGGCCTGGTACCGTTCAGCCCTCTGGGTCGAGGATTCCTGACCGGGACCGCGAAGCGGGCAGAGGAGTACTCGGAGGGCGATTACCGTCGCGGTGATCCCCGATTCCAGGGCCAGAACTTCGACGCCAACGTCCGCGCGGCGTGGGTGGTGCGAGAGCTGGCGGAGAGACGAGGCGCCACGCCTGGCCAGATGGCCCTCGCCTGGCTGCTTCACAAAGGGGACGATATCGTACCGATACCGGGGACGAAGCGCAGGCGTTACCTGGAGGAGAACGTCGCCGCGGCCGACCTGAAGCTGAGTGGCGCGGAGATGGCACAGCTCGATGCGGCGCTCCCGCCGGAAGTGGTGGCGGGCCCGCGGTACAACGAGCGGATGATGGCGTTCATCGATCGATAGCGAAATATCATTCTGAGCGAAGCGTTGTCATCCTGAGCGAAGCGAAGGAGCCAGACCTATTCGGCTCAGCGAGCTTCGCTGCGGAAGCGAGGCTTTGGCTCCTTCGCTTCGCTCAGGATGACAAACCAACAGCCAACAGCCAATAGCCAATAGCCAATATCCTCTACATGTCCCGACGCCGGCTCATCCTCGCACTCATCGCCCTCGCCTTCCTGGCGACGGTGCTCTTTCCGGCCTTCACCGCCCTGCTCACCGACTGGTGGTGGTTCCAGGAGGTCGGCTACCAGGTCGTGTTCACCAAGCCGCTGGTCACCGGAGCGCTGCTCTTTTTCCTGGTCGGCGGGATCACCTTCAGCATCCTCTACGGCAACCTCCGGCTGGCCCAGCGGGGCCTGGTTCCCTATCCGGTGGTGCTCCGCTTCACCCAGTCGCAGCAGCGGGTGGATATCACCCGTCCGCTCCGCCGTCTCTCGCTTCCGGTCTCCATCGTGGTCGCGGTCCTGGCCGGCCTTGGCGCCACGCCGGCCTGGGACCTGGTGCTCCGGCTGATCTATGCGACGCCCTTCGGGATCAAGGATCCGGTTTTCTCGCGCGACGTTGGCTTCTACGTCTTTACCCTGCCGGCCATCACCGCCGCTCTGGGCCTCCTCTCCACGCTCACCGTACTCTCGCTGATCGCGACGCTGCCGGTCTACGTTCTCCGGGGCGACATCCTACTCGCTCCCGGTGCCGGCCGGACACCGCGGCTCCGGATCGAGCCCGCGGCGGGCATGCACCTGGCGACCCTGCTGGCGGCTCTGTTTTTTCTCACGGCGCTGCGACTCTGGCTGGTCGATGTGCCCAACCTGCTGTATTCGACCACCGGACCGCTGGTCGGGGCCAGCTACACCGACCTGCATGCCACGCTCCCAGCTCTGCGGGTCTCGGCCGTCGTCGCCCTCGTCGCCGCCCTCGGCGTCCTTTTCGGAGCGATGCGCCGGGAACTGGGCCGCTACGCGCTGCTTGCCATCGGCGGCTATCTGGCGGTGGCCGTCGTCGGCCGCGGGCTCTTTCCCGGCTTCATGCAGAAGTTCCTGGTGTCCCCCACCGAGCTGACCCGGGAGTCGCCATACCTCAGCTATCACATCTTCGCCACCCGGCAGGCGTGGGGGCTCGATAGCGTAGAGACCCGCGAGCTGACCGGTGAGACCAAGCTCACGATGGCCGACATCCGGGCCAACGCCGCGACCATCGAGAACGTGCGGCTCTGGGACCGCGACCCGCTGCTCCAGACCTTTGGGCAACTACAGGAGATCCGCACCTACTACGACTTCGTCTCGGTGGACGACGATCGCTACCAGATAGACGGCAGATACCGCCAGGTCCTGCTCTCGCCCCGGGAGCTCAACGTTCGCTCGCTGCCGACCCGGACGTTCATCAACGAGCACCTCACCTTCACTCACGGTATGGGGCTCACGATGAGTCCGGTCAACCAGGTGACGGCGGAGGGGCTGCCGGTCTTGTTTATCAAGGACCTGCCGCCGGTTTCCACCGTATCGCTCAGGGTGGCTCGTCCCCAGATCTACTACGGCGAGATGGCCAACGACTACGTCTTCGTCCACACCCGGCAGCGGGAGTTCGACCATCCCTCGGGTGAGAAGAATGTCTACGCCTCATATCAGGGGCGGGGTGGGGTCCCGGTCGGCAACGCGCTCCGGCGGGCGATCTTCGCGGCCCAGTTCGGCTCGTCCAAAATCTTTTTCTCGGGCGACATCACCGGCCAGAGCCGGGTACTCTACAACCGGGATGTCATGGAGCGGGCCAAGAAAGCGTTGCCCTTCCTCCTGTTCGATCGGGACCCCTATCTCGTCATCGCGGGCGACGGGACCCTTCGGTGGATCCTCGACGCGTATACCATCAGTGATGCCTATCCCTACGCCGAGCGGCTCAGGGATGGGACCAGCTACATGCGGAATAGCGTGAAGCTGGTCATCGACGCGTACGACGGGAGCTTGGCCGCCTACGTCAGCGCGCCGGCCGACCCGCTGATCCGGACCTGGTCCCGCATCTTCCCCGGCATCTTCCTCCCGATGGACCAGATGCCGGCCGATCTGCGGGCTCACATCCGGTATCCCGACGGCATCTACCGGATCCAGACCGCGCTCTACACCACATATCACATGGACCAGCCCGATGATTTCTACCATCGGGAAGACCAGTGGCAGATCCCCGTCGCCGCCGAATCGGGCGGCTCGGTGCCGTTCATGCGCCACCTGGTGATGCGGCTGCCGGAGGAGAAGAACGCGGAGTACATCTACATGGTGCCGTTCACGCCGCGAGGGAAGGACAACCTGGCGGCGTGGATGGTGGCCCGGAACGACGGGGCGGAGTATGGCCGGCTCCGGGTCTACCGTCTCTCGCGCCAGACGCTCGCGTTTGGTCCCCAGCAGATCGTGAACCGGATCAACCAGAACACCGAGGTCTCCCAGCAGCTCACCCTGTGGGACCAGCGGGGCTCGCAGGTGATCCGGGGCGACCTGCTGGTCATTCCGATCGAGGAGGCGCTGCTCTACGTGCAGCCGATCTATCTCCGGGCGGAAGGTGGGCGGATCCCCGAGCTCAAGCGGGTGGTGGTCGCGTATCAGAACCGGGTGGTGATGCGGGAGACGTTGGACGAAGGGTTGGCGGAGCTGTTCGGCGGGAGCCCGGGGCGACGTGCTCCCGAGCCACTCGGCGCCGCGGAGCCCGCGACTCCCGCCTCCCAACTCCCGACTCTCCTTCGCGAAGCGAGGCAGCACTACGACGCGGCGCTCGACGCCCAGCGCAACATCGACTGGGCCACGTACGGCGAGGAGATGCGCAAGCTGGGCGAGGTGCTGCAGCGAATGAAATAGCTACCGCTACGGCGCGTAGCAAAAACGCAGCAGCAGGACCTCATCGGACGGCGAGGTGATGACGACTTTCTGAATCCATTGCCCACCCAGCGTCAGTACTTCCGGCACGCCGTTGCCGGCTGTCATGGTGACTTTGCCGACACTCGCTCCCGCACTGTCAAACGCTTCCATGGTTGCCGGACGCGCGTACTGCACCAGCGTGGCGGAGATTTTTCTCGCCAGTACCGACAGGCCAATATCCAGGCTAAACCCGGCATCGAGGCCGGTCTGAGCGCCGGCGGGCGAATTCTGCGTTTTGATGACGCTGTTCGGTGGCACCGCACCGCCGTACTGGTGGACCGTGAACTTGACTCCCGAGACAATCTGCGGATTCGGGCCCGTGCCGGGCGTATTCAGCGGGATGCAGGTGGGCCGTGGGCGGCAGCCGATGCCGGACAGCAACGCGAGCGAGATGACAATACTGATGAGTGCTCTCATGTCTCCTCCCTTGTCCTGGCAAAGCTGCCGCCGGGTACCATGGTGCACTAGAGGAAAGACCGGTCCAAAATGAGCCCGTTTGCGACAGAAACGCTGGAAATCTGTCGCGTTCGCGGCGGCATCAGGCCGTCTTGCCGAATGGCGGCCTGGAATGCATAATGATCCGCCGTAGGGCTGCCTGTCGTACCGGCGCAAGCCAATGATGTAGACTTTCCCGCTTTCCCCACCCGACAGTAGAACTGAGGCACGTATGACTCGCCAGGCCTGGATCGGCATGCTCGCAGTCTCTGCGACATTGATCGGGCTTTTCGGCTGCGACAGCGACGATACCACGGAGCCCGAGAAGGCGCCCGCGCTCGCGGTGTCCCGCTCCGATATGCGGGCCCTGGCCGCGGAGGTCCGGCAGCTTACCGCCGGGAGGGGCATCACCGCGCTGCCCCGTCCGGCCCAGGTCCGGCCAGCGCTGGTCCGGCTGGGGCAGGCGCTTGCGTTCGACAACATCCTGAGCGGCAACCGCGACATCTCGTGCATGACCTGCCATCTGCCCACGTTCGCCACGGGCGACGGGCGCAGCCTCTCGATCGGGCAGGGCGCCATCGGACTGGGGACCGCACGGGTCCATCCCGACGGCCTCTTCATCCCCCGGAACGCGCCGCCGCTATTCAATCTGTTCGCCCTCCATCCACTCTTCTGGGATGGACGAGTCAGCCGGGATGAGACGGGCATATTTCACACTCCCGCCGGCGCGGCGCTCACTTCGGCCATGACTCAGCTCTTCGAGTTCGGCGCTCTCTCGGCCCTGCCACTCTTCCCGGTGCTCTCGCGAGAGGAGATGCGGGCCTTCGGAGGCAACGAGCTGGCTGCGGTGAGCGACGATCATCCGGAGCAGGTCTGGGCGGCGTTGATGGTGCGTCTGGGCGGGATTCCGGAGTATCGCCGGATGTTCGAGGCGGCCTATCCGGGCCAGCGCTTCGATCAGATGACCTTCGGGAATGCCAGTAACGCCATCGCGGGTTTCCTGACCGACCGGCTGGCGTTCAACAACTCACCCTGGGATCGCTTCCTGGCCGGCAACGACGCGGCGATGACTCCGGTGCAGCTCCAGGGCGCGAAGAACTTCATGAGCGCTCGGTGCTCCATCTGCCACAACGGCCCCGCGCTCACCGACAACAAGTTCCACAACGTCGCCGTGGCCCAGTTCGGCCCGGGCAAGGGCGATGGAGGTGGGAAGGACGACTTCGGCCGGATACGCGAGACGGGTTTCGCGGCCGATCGCTATGCCTTCCGCACCCCGGCGCTTCGGAACGTCGAGCTCACCGCGCCCTACGGCCACGACGGCGCGTTCTTCAGCCTGCGGGATTTCGTGGATCACTACAGCGAGTCGGACGTGAAGCTGATGAACTTCAACGTCGGCCAGCTCGAGGCGCTCCTTCAGGGCACCGTGCTGCCGACCCAGACGGACATTCTGGCGACCCGGGATCCGTTGCTGACCGGGGTGGTCTTCCCGGCTCAGACGATCGACGAGGTGACCGAGTTCATGAAGGCGCTTACCGATCCGGCTGCCCGTAACCTCCAGCTGGTCGTGCCGGGGAGGGTGCCGAGCGGGTTGCCGGTGGTGGGCGGGATAGGGAGATAGGCCGTCCTCCCGAGCGTAGCGAAGGATCTCCGGCGCCCTCCACTGTTGCAGATACCAAGTAATAAGGAACAAGGCCTAAGATACCCCCCGCCGCTAGGCTGAAACCGGCAATCTAAAACCCCGTCTCCGCAGCACTTACCCCATCGGTCACCATCGGTCCGCCTTTTGCCTTTCAGCGGCCCACCTCTGATGTCATGACGCCGACGGAGAACCAGTGAGAATCCTGATTGTTGAGGATTCACCCCTAGTCCAAGAGATGTACCGGCAGGTCTTCTCCCGGCGGAGCCATGAGCTGACGGCGGCTGGCGACGGCCGCACGGCCTTGATAGAGCTGGCCGTCTCCGGCCATCCCTACGACCTGATCCTGCTCGACCCGCGCCTGCCGGACATGGACGGCGTGGAGTTCATTCGCGCCGTTCGGGGCAACAGCGTTCTCGGCCGGACCCCCATCGTGCTCACGACCGCGGAACCGGGAGAATCGGATCTGATGCACCAGGCTCATGCGCTCGGTGTGGCCGCGATCGTATCCAAACCCTGGAAGCCACAAGCGCTCCGTGCTGTGATCTACTCCATCCTTCACAAACCGGTCGGATGATGCCAAACACATTCCTCGTCATCGATGACTCGAAGCTGCACCAGAAGATGTACCGGCTGGTATTTGCCCAGGGCGCGCTGGCGGGCAGCACGATCTACCTGGCGAGCGATGGACGGGAGGGGTACGCCCTCCTCGCTGCCCACCCGGAGCTGGCCCTGGTCTTCCTCGATCTCAACATGCCGGAGATGAACGGGCTGGAGCTGCTGGAGCGGCGAAAGACCGAGAAACTCCATCTGCACATCCCGATCGTGCTGGTGACTACCGAGGGAACTCCGGAGGACGAGGCCCGGGGCCGTGCCGCCGGCGCCTGGGAATACCTGCACAAGCCGTTCAAGCCGGCCGATGTCCAGCGGGTCATCGAGCGGGCGCTCCAGCACACCGCCTCCCGGTCTGCCTGATAATGGATGGCGATGAGAACGCGTTCAGCGAGCTGATTCAGGACTACATCGTGGAGTCCCTGCCCCTGGCCGAGCAGGTGGGTGATGCCTTCATCGAGCTGGAGCGGCGGTGGCGCGAGGGCGATGCGGGGGACGACCTCCTCGCCCCGGTGAAAGGCCGCCTGCACACGGTTAAGGGGAACTCGGCGATGATGGGCCTTCCGCCGATGCAGACGGTGGCCCATGCCCTGGAAGACGTATGCGCCTTGCTGGACGCGGAACCGGCACTGCGGCACGACGAGGCGGCTGCTCTTCTGATCAGCGGGAGTGGCCTGCTGATCGATCTCATCCGCACCGCCGCCGAGGGCCCGGACTCCAAGGCCGCGACGCAATTCGCCAAGCGGGTCCGCGCCTTCCTATCCGGAGGTCGCGCCAGGAAGGTCGCATCGAAGAGGCCGGGGCTTTTACTCGAGCGCCGTCGAAGCGAGCGCCGCAGTCCCGAAGTAGGGCCGGAGGCGGCCGACAGCTCGGCCAGTGTGGTCCGGGTGGACTTTCGCCGGCTCGATACGATGCTCGAAGTACTGGGCGAGGGAATGATCGAGCAGGAGGCGGTGGCCGAGCTCTATCGCAAGCTTGCGCGGAAAGTGCGGGCATCCGACGAGTTGGCCGATCTCGATCGTGCGCTCCTGGCCCTGCGGAAGACCCTGAAGCGGCTGGAAGGCATCCTCATGGAGACCCGCCTCCTGCCGATCTCCAGCGTGTTCGGCCGCTTTCCCCGGCTGGTGCGAGACCTGGCCCAGGCGGAGAAGAAATCGGTCCGGGTGGTCACCAGCGGGGGAGAGATTCCGCTCGACAAGGCGGTGCTCGACCGCATCGGCGAGCCGCTCATCCACCTGCTCACCAACGCGGTGGTGCATGGCATCGAGACCCCGGAAGAGCGAGCCCGGAGCCACAAGCCGGCGGAGGGCACGATCGACCTCCGCGCCGCCTCGGAATCGGGCCGGGCGGTCATCCGGCTCAGCGATGACGGCCGGGGCCTGGATGGCGCCCGGATCCTGGCCAAGGCCAAGGCGCTCGGCATCGAAGCCGATGCGGAGGACCCGGAGCAGCTGCACTCGCTGATCTTCCTTCCTGGCTTCAGCACGGCTGAGGCGGTGTCGCCGCTCGCCGGCCGCGGTGTAGGCCTCGATGTGGTTGCCCAAACGATCCGCGAGCTGGGCGGGACGATCGAAGTCGATAGCCGGCCGGGTCGCGGCGTCTCGTTCACCATCAACCTGCCGCTCACGCTCGCCATCCTCCGGTCGCTGATCGTCGAGGTCGACCGGGAGCGCTACGCGGTGCCGATCAGCCATATCGCGGCGACGGTGCGGGTGGAACCGGACTCCATCCACCAGGTGAACCAGAAGGGCGTCGCGCTCTGGCGGGGCGATCTCATCCACGTCTCCGATGCCGGCGCCCTGCTCGGAACCGGCGCCACAGCCAACGGCTCCCGCCGCTTCTACGTGGTCATCGGCCTGGGCCAAAGGAAGCGGGGGATCCTGGTGGACCGCCTCATCGGCCATCAGGACATCGTGGTCAAGAGCCTCGACGCCACGGTAGGCCGGCCCGACGTCGTCTCCGGCACCACGATTCTGGGCGACGGCAGGGTGGCCTGCATTCTGGACGCGGTCCGCATCCTGGACCAGCGGGTATCCGCGTGAGCAGCCCTCAGCCGAAGAGCCGAGCCGACGGGCTGCTCCAGTTTGCCGACGAGTTGCGGCGGCAGGAGCGGGCGCCCGAGGCACCGAGCCCGAGCTCGATGTTGCATCTGGTCACCTTCGCCCTGGACCGGGAAGAGTTCGGCATTCCTATCGAGCAGGTGCGAGAGGTCATCCGGGTGGGGGACATCACCCGGGTGCCCCAAGCGCGGAGCCACGTGCGCGGCGTGACCAACCTCCGGGGACGCATTCTCGCGGTGGTTGAGATCCGTACCCGCATGGGTCTGACGCCGGCGGAGATTACGCCGCGATCACGGGTGGTGGTCGTGGGAGCTCATGACCGGGTGCTCGGGATCCTGGTCGACGCGGTCACCCAGGTGGTCAAGGTTCCGGCGGAGTCGGTGGCGCCGGCCCCGGAAGAGATCTTGTCGCCCGGCACGGACTATATCACCGGCGTTGCCCGCTGGAATTCTCGATTGATCGTGCTTCTCGATCTGGAGAAGGTGCTGCTGCTCCCGGACTAAAAAACCGAGCCACAGCCGGCTCAGTGCAGGCTCACAACCAGCGACAGGGAATTATGTCAGGCCGCCTCGAGCAGAACATCAAGGACTGGACCATCCGCCGGAAGATCCTGACCGGCTTCAGCGTGGTGATGCTCTTGACCACGCTGCAAGGCTGGCAGGCCATCCTGGGACTGGACCGGCTCACCAGGGCGGTCGCCGTCGGTGGACTGAGCCGGGACGCCACCCAGCAGATGTTCCATGACACCCGGTTCATGATCCTCACCATCCTGGCGATCACCATTCTGCTGGCCATCTGCCTGGCGCTGGGACTCGCCCGGCTCATTGCCGATCCGCTCACTAAGCTCGGCATTCTGGTCGAGGAGGTCTCCAAGGGCGACCTGACCACCGACATCAGGAGTCAGTCGCGCGATGAGATCGGGTGGCTGGAGCATTCGATGCGGCAGATGGTCAAGAACCTGCGCGACATCGCCACCCAGATCACCACATCATCCCGGGCCGTTGCCACCTCCGCGGAGGAGATCGCCGCCTCCTCGTCTCAGATGGCCAAAGGGGCGGAGAATCAGTCCAGCTCGACCGAGCAGACTTCCTCGACCATGGTGGAGATCGCCTCCCAGATGCAGCTCCTGGCCAAGAACGCCGAGGCGCTGGCGGCCAACGTCGACGAGACCTCGACCTCGATTCAACAGATGAGCGCCACCCTGACCCAGACCTCCCGCAACGGCGACATCCTGCTCAGCTCGGTGGAGGAGGCAACCGCCACCCTTCGCGCCATGATCACCAGCGTCGGGTCGATCGCCAACCGGGTGCACAAGGTGGACGAGGTCAGCCAGGAATCGGTCGCGGAGACCCGCCAGCACGGCGCCCGGCTGCAGGAGTCGATCAACTCCATCGGAGCGCGCTCGGATGAGATCGGGAAGATCGTCAAGGTGATCGAGGGGATTGCGGACCAGACCAGCCTCCTGGCGCTCAACGCCGCCATCGAGGCCGCCCGGGCCGGCGACGCGGGCAAAGGTTTCGCGGTTGTGGCGGACGAGGTGCGCCGCCTGGCCGAGCGCTCGATGCAGGCCACTCAGGAGATCGGTGAAGTGATCCAGACGGTCCAGAACGACACCGGCAAGGCGGTCGCGCTCATGGAGAGCGTCCTGGCCGGCATCATGGCGTCGATCGGCAAGACCTCCGCCCTGGTCGGCGAGGTCGCCCTGGTAGCCGACGAGCAGGCCGTAGGCGCCAAGAAGGTGCTCGACACCGTGGCCGACATGTCGACTCTTACCCGGCAGATCGCGGGCTCGATCAAGGAGAATGCCGCCGGCGCGGTGGAGATCAACCGCTCCGCCCAGAAGATGAGCCAGCTGACCCACCAGATGTCGGAAGCCGTCAGCGAGCAGAAGCGAGGCGGCGAGATGGTGGTCGAGGCGGTGGAGTCGATCGCGCTGATCTCCCGCCAGAACCTGGCAGCGGTCGAGCAGATGAGCTCGGCGGCCAAGAGTCTCGCGAGCGAGTCGGAGACGCTCAAGTTGCGCGCTGAAATCTTCCAGGTCTGAGCCTCGCCATGCAATCGATCGAAGAGCATTCGCGGAGACTCGCTGCACTCGCCACCCTCCCCGAGGGAGCCGAGCGCCAGAGGGTGATTCTCGCCGCGTTGGAAGACGAGTCGCCCGTGGTGCGGGACCGGGCCATCCGCCTGGCCGCCCGCTACGTCGAGCCGGCCATTCTGGGAGAGCTGGTGGCCGACGAGGTCAACGCGATTCGGCGGAACGCGGCCATCAGCGCGTTGGAGCGGCAGGGCCCCTACGCTGTCCCCCATCTCCGGAGCATGCTGGGAAGGCCCGAGGTGGACGTCGTCATGTTCGCCCTGCAGATGCTCTCGCGGATCGGTGACCCTCTGGCCGTCCACGGCATCGTGCCGCTGGTCCGGCACTCCGATGCCAACGTCGCCCAGGCTGCCATCGAGGCGCTGGGGCAGCTCCGGCACCGGGAGGCAGTCCCCACCCTGCTCCAGCTGCTCGAGGGAGACCTCTGGCTCCAGTTGGCTGCCATCGACGCGCTGGGAGAGATCGGCGATCCCCTGGCGGTTGCACCCCTCGCCGCCCTGGTGCCCGACTCGATCGTCGCCGAAGCCGCGGTGAACGCGCTGCAGCGCATCGCGGCTCCCGAGTCGCTCGAGCTGCTGCTTCCCAAGCTCTTGAACGTGCGGGAGACGCCGCTCCGCGACGCACTGTTGCTCGCCATCGCCGTGGTGATCGATCTCCATCCCGATCCGGTACCGGTCGCGGTCCAGCACAGCGCCCAGATCGAGTTGGATCCTGCCCGGGAACTGCTGGGCTATCTGGACGAGATTCTCCGTTGGACTCCCGAAGCTTCCGAGCAGCGCGACCGCGCCAGTCTTCTTCGCGCGGCCACGGCGGTGACCGTCGTCGCCGGGCTCCGGTCGCTCTATCCCTCGGTGCTCATCCGGATTGCGGGCGAGGACGATCCCGCCTGGGGCATCGGCTTGTTCCGGCGGCATCCGGGCGCGCTGTCCCCGGCGCTGCGGCAGCTGCTGGGCCATGCGGACCTCCGGGTGCGGCGCGGCGCGCTCCTCGCGGGCGCGTTCAACGCCGGCGACCTCGCTCGAGTCATCGAGCACCTGGACGACCCCGACAACATGGTCCGCGCGGCTGCCTGCCGGGCACTGGGGGAAATCGGCGCGGCGAAGACCGCACCGCTTTTGATCCGGCGTTTGCAGGAGGGTGATCCCGCGGAGCAGGCCGCGGCGGTGGAAGCTCTGGCCCAGTTACCGGAGGAAGCGCTGCAGCCGTTGGAGCCGTGCCTCGGCGGCGACGCACCCGAGCCGGTCCTGGCCGGCGCTCTCGAGGTTCTGGGACGGCGGGGAGTGGCCCGATTCGAAGGGCGCATCGCCGAGCTCGCCCGCCATCCGTCGCCCGCCATCCGGAGAGCGGCGATCCGGGCCGCGGCCCAGCTGCGCGGCCTGAAGGCCGAGGTGGTGCTGATTCGGGCGCTGGGAGATAGCCATCTTCCCATCCAGGTGGAGGCGTTGGACCTGCTGGTGAAGCGGGACGAGGGTAAGACCGTCCCCACGCTCGCTGCCCTGCTCGGAGCCACTGACTCGCTCCGCTGCTACGTGATCCGCGCGCTGGGCCAGATGAGGGCGCTCGAGGCCGCTCCCCAGCTGGAGAGCCTGTACGGAGACTGCGGCATCCACGAGCAGGTCGAGATCGTGCTGGCGATGACGCGGATGGGCGGACCGAAAGTCTCCGGGTTTCTCCGGGCGCGTCTGAGCGAGCCGGAGACGGAAATCCGCCGGGTGGCCGCCCGCGGTCTCGCGACGATGGTGGACCCGACCCACATGACTCTCCTGCTTACCCTCGCGGGGGACTCCGACTGGTGCATTCGTGCGGAGGCGGCTCGGGGATTGGGCCGGCTGGGGAGGGTGGAATGCCGCGAGAGTCTGCTGACCCTCGCGCGTGACGTCGAGCCCGCCGTGGCCAGTACCGCCCGAGAGGCGCTCGCGTTGCTCGGCAAGGGAGTCTCGAGCGCTGCATGAGCTCTGTTGAGGCAGCCGACTGGAAGCTGGTGGTGGATCTCATCCAAACCCGGTTCGGCCTGTCGTTCGCCGGGGTCCGGCGGGAGATCCTCGAATCCCGGCTGCGTCCCCGGCTCCGGGCCCTCCGTCTCGAGTCACTTCGCGAATACTATCTCTACCTTCGCTTTCACCCCGACCGGGAAGCCGAGCTCACCCTTCTCGCCTGTCTCATCACCAATAACGAGACCTACTTTTTCCGGGAAACCGGTCAGTTCGACATCCTGATCCGGCACGTGCTGCCTCCGCTCAAGCCGAGCCTGAAGGAGAGGCCGCTCAAGATCCTCTGCGCCGGATGCTCCTCGGGAGAGGAGGCCTACTCCCTGGTGATCGCGCTGCAGAATGCCGGCGTGGAGCTGGCCGGCATCACCTGGGAGATCGATGCCCACGATGTGGACCGGGAGCAGATTGCCACCGGCCGGACGGCGCTGTACGACCAGAGCTCCCTTCGGGTGTGTGATGCCGACAGCCGGCGGCGATACTTCACTCCCGTTGCCGGCCGGTACCAGCTCAAGGCTCGCCATCGCCGGGGAGTGCGCTTCTTCGAGACCAATCTCGTGATGCCGAACGGCGCTCTGAGCCGGGGCGTGTTCGACGTCATTCTCTGCCGCAACATGCTGATCTACTTTGCTGATCCGGCCTTCGATGGGGTCATCAGCCTCTTCGACCAGCTGCTGCGCCCGGGCGGCTACCTCATGCTGGGGCACTCGGAGTCGCTGCTCGACCGGAAGACGCCATTTGTCCCCGTGCTGCTCGAGGGAGGCGTGGTCTATCGCAAGCTCCCCACCGCCGCATGACCCGCATCTTCGTAGTGGACGACTCGACCTTCATCAGGAAGGCACTGGCACGCGTGTTCCGCGATGAGCCGGGGCTGGAATTGGTGGGTCAGGCCGCGAGCGGAGCGGAGGCGATGGAGAAGATCCCGTTGTCCAATCCTGACCTGGTGACGCTCGATGTGGCCATGCCCGGGATGAGCGGCCAGCAGGTCCTGCGCGCGCTGCTCCGGTGGAAGCCACATCTCAAGGTCGTGATGCTCTCGGCCCACACCCAGGAAGGCGCCGAAGCCACGGTCGAGGCGCTGGCCGCGGGGGCGGTGGACTTCATCGACAAGACCAGCTTCAACGTCATGGACCTGGACACGTTGCGCCGGGGAGTCATAGAGAAGCTCAATATCTGGCGAGTAGCGGAGGGAGTGGCGCCGGCCCGGGCCGAGCTGCCGTCCGACGGGAACGGCCACGCCGCGCACCTCGGCGCCACCGCCCGCTGCGAGCTGTGCGTGATCGGCGCCTCCACCGGTGGTCCGATCGCGTTGCAACGTATCCTGGAGCGCATCCCCGCCCGGTTCCCCATGCCGATCGTCATCGTGCAGCACATGCCGGTCGGATTCACCGGTCCCTTTGCCGAGCGGCTCGGCCGGCTGTCCAAGCTCGAGGTGAGCGAGGCGGAAGAAGGCGCCCGGCTTCGAGCCGGCGGGGTGGTGGTGGCGCCGGCGGGCCGGCACCTTCGAATCACGGCCAAGCTCACGGTAGTGCTGCGGGGCGAGCCGGCCGATGCCAAGCACATCCCCAGCGTGGATATCGCCATGAAGTCGGCCGCCCGGGCTCGGCCCGGCCGGGTGCTCGGGATCCTGCTGACCGGGATGGGACAGGACGGTGCGGAGGGCATGGCGGCGATCCGGGCGAGCGGCGGCGTGACGATAGCGGAGAGCGAGGCCACCTGCGTGGTCTACGGGATGCCGCGGGCGGCCGAGATGCTGGGGGCGGTGGATTGTCTCCTGCCGCTGCCGGAGATCGTGTCGTTTCTCGAGGGGCTCACACGATAGTCAGCGCCGCAGCGGTACCAGGGTCGCCAAACGCGGCTCCCGCAGGTAGATGCCTCCCCAGACCAGCACGGCCACATAGATCGGGAACAGGATGTGAGTAAAAATCGGGTTTCCCACCCGCAGGTTGGTAGCAACGGCGCCGCCCAGATATCCGGTCAGCAGAATCGCACCGAGCACGGAGGTGCGGGGGATGGCGTAGACCACCACGCAAACGAGTAGGATGATCCCGATGATCCGGACTGAGCTTTCGGGATATCCCAGCTGGATGCTGGCGTCTACGACTTGAGCGGCTTGCATCAGCTTGCCGAAACTGTCGAACAGCAATAATAGGACGACGATGCCGGTCATGATTCCGCCGGCCCGGCGTCTTCCCTTCGAAGGCTCGACGTTAGCCTGGATGGAGCTCGTCATGGCTGTCCTCGGGTTCTGGTTGCCGTCGCATCGTACGACTCTACCTACACGTCGAACTGGGCCACCTCAAATCGACAGGCCCGCATTCGCCGCGCTCACTCGCGCCAGCGCTGCCCAGTCGATGTCGCTCCAGCCCCGAGCCACGGCCGCCAGGTAGTGGTCCCTGAGCATACTCGCGACCGGCATCGGGGCGCTCACCTCGTCGCCGGCCGCGAGGGCCAGCCGCACGTCCTTGAGCCCGTGGCGCAGCTTGAACCCGGCCGGCTCCCAGCGCCGATGCGCGATCAGGTTGCCGTAGTTCTCGTAGACCGGGGAGCGGACCAGCCGGCCGTTCACGATCTCGAGGAAGCGGCCCGGCTCGACGCCGTGTTTCTGCACCAGGGCAAACGCTTCACCCATGGCCTCGATCGCGGCGGCGAGGATGAAGTTGCCGGCCAGCTTCACCACGTTGGCCTTGGGTGGATCGTCGCCCACGATCTCGATCCCCTGTCCCACGGCGTCGAATAGCGGCCGGCAGCGCTCGATTGCGTCACCGGGTCCCGCGGCGACGATCCAGAGTTTGGCTGCCTGGGCCGCATCGGGCCGGCCGAAGACCGGTGCCGCGATGTAGCCCTGGCCTCTCTTCTTGTGCTCGGCGTCGAGCCGGCGGGAGAGCACGTGGCCGATGGTGCTCATCGAGACGTGAATCGCGCCGCGGCCCAGGCTCCCGAGCGCGCCATCGCTGCCGAAGATGACCGACTCCACCGCCGCGTCGTCGGCCAACATGGTGATCAGCACATCGACTCCGGCTGCAGCCTCCCCGGGCGATGTGGCCACCCGCACGCCCTGCCGGGTCAACGCCTCCGCCCGGCTCCGGGTCCGGTTGTAGACGATGAGGTCGTGGCCCGCCTTCTGGAGGTTGGCCGCCATGGGAAGGCCCATGCTGCCGAGGCCTACGAATGCGATTTTCATAGAGGGCTATTGGCTATTAGCTATGCACCGGGTTCCTAACTTCCGAAGAGACGAATACCAAAAGTAAAATACGCAAAAAGCTGGCACACGTCACTCAAGGGTAAGTTCTCCACTCCGCTGGATGCCTCCGTGCAACGGGTAGCCATCCCGATTCGACGCAGCGTGTCGGCCGCAGTATTATCTCCGGATGTCCTCGCGTTCCTCAAAGGCTGACGCAAGCCCCGCGGTTCACCGCTGGACGGTACATCTGGCTGCCGAATTCGGCCACGCCGACATCACCCAGGATCTCATCTGGCTGGTGACCGAGTCGGCCGTGCAGACCGGAGTCCTCACCGTGCAGATGGTCGGCTCGACCGGCGCGATCACCACCATCGAATACGAGTCGGGCGCGCTGAATGATCTCCGGCGGGCGCTGGACCGTTTAGCCCCGGCGGACGCCGACTACGCCCACAACGCCCGCTGGGGAGATGGGAACGGGTTCGCTCACGTCCGGTCGGCGTTACTCAAGACCAGTTTCTCGATACCGGTACTGGAGGGGAAGCTCGCGCTGGGAACCTGGCAGCAGGTGGTGGTGATCAACCTGGATAATCGCGCGCGGGACCGGGAGCTGGTTGCGGTGCTGCTGGGTTCGCAATCGTCGGTATGACCGGGGAGATGCGGGTAGACCTGAGTGTCGCCGCCGGTCTCGCCGTGGCGGGATTGGCCGGGCTGGCGGTGGGGATCGAGCGGGAGTGGTCGGGCCACGCCACCGGGCCGGCCGCGAGGTTCGCGGGTGTCCGCACGTTCCTGATGCTCGGACTGCTGGGTGGGCTCGCCGGTTGGCTGATCGAGGGTGGCCTGTTGCTGCCGGGGGCTCTCCTCCTCGCGAGCGGCTCCCTCCTGACTGTCGCGGCGTACGTCATGGCCGCACGCCGTGGTGGGGCAGCGGTCGAAGGGACCACAGAGGTGGCTGCCCTGGTGGTGCTGGCCCTCGGCGCCATCGCCGGCCTGGGCTTCCCCCTGGTCACCAGCGCGGTGGCCTCCGTCATGGTCCTGGCGTTGGTAGAGAAAACCCGGATTCACTCCACCATCGAGCGGCTGGGAGAGCGCGAGCTCAAGGCGGCGCTGCAGTTTGCCGTGCTTGCCGTCGTCATCCTGCCACTGCTTCCGGCCGGCCCGTTCGGACCCTATGACAGCATCCGGCCCCGCGCCATCTGGCTGGTGGTGCTGCTCTTCTCCGGACTCAACTTCGCCGGATATCTCATCAGCCGCTGGCTGGGGACCAGCCGCGGGTACGGCCTCACCGGGCTGCTGGGCGGCCTCATCTCTTCCACCGCTGTCACCTTGCAGTTCTCCCGGCGCAGCCGGGACATGCCCGCCGCCGGGCGCGCGCTCGCGCTCGGTGTCGTGGGGGCCTGTACCGTACTGGTGCTGCGGGTGGAGATCCTGGCCGCCGCGCTGCAGTCTGACGTCGCGCTCGCGCTGATCCGCTATCTGGTACCGGTGCTGCTGGCGGGAGCGGCAGTCCTGCTGGTGCTGTACCTCCGCCGCGGCAGGAAATCCGAACGCGAGGCGGCCGATCCGGCTCGGAATCCGCTGGGCCTCTGGAGCGCGATCCGCTTGGCGATCGCATTCCAGGTCGTGCTTCTGCTGGTGCCGTTGGTGCGGCACCTGTGGGGAGTGAAGGGGATCCTGGCTTCGGCGGCGGTGCTCGGTTTCACGGACGTAGACGCGCTGACCTACTCGATGACCAGGCTGGGGGCCGAGGCTGCCGGGCTCGGCGCGCAGGCCATCGCGATCGGGATCCTCTCGAATACCGTTCTCAAGCTGGCAGTGGTACTCTCCCTGGGGCGGGGACAATTCCGGTGGATCGCGGGGTTCGGGCTGGTGACGCTGGGAGTCGCGAGTGGGGTGGGGCTCTGGCTGGGGAGGTGAAGGAGCGACGCTTCTTTTCGACGCCACGAAGACTCCGAGACTCGAGACCTACACTAGGAGGCCCATCATGCCAGCGCAATCCACCCTGATTCCGCAACAGCAGCTCCTCGACGCCGCCAAGGCCCCCATGCTGGCCTACAACGACAAGAACTGGGATGCCGCTCGAGCCAGCCTCAGCCCCGATTTCGTCTACGATGAGATCGCCACCAATCGTAGGGTTCAGGGGATCGACCAGGTGATCCCCCTCTGGCAGGGTTGGGCCACGGCCTTCCCCGACTCGAGGGCTACATTCCACAGCGAATTGGTCAGCGGCAATACCGCGGTATTCGAGGTCTCGTGGCGAGGCACTCACAACGGACCGCTCGAGACCGCCAACGGCCCCATTGCCGCGACCGGCAAACGTGAGCTTCTCGGCAGGCCCGGCATTACTGCGGTGGTGTCGGGCCTTTACCAGTAAAGCCTTCTCAAAACTGCCCCCACGCGTGCCACAGCAGCAGGCCTCCTGCGACAAGCGCAACGGTTCCACCGGAGTAGCGGCCTGCCTGTTCCGGCTGGATTCGCCCGAGCAGCCTCAGCGCTCCGTGCACCAGCAGGACCCAGCCGAGCAGCAACTCGCACAGCGGCCACAGATAACTACGACCGAACTCCAGCAGGTCGGAATTCGCTCCCTGCACCCCGTGCCTCCGTATTCTGGTCAGGTAGCCGGCGGTCCCATCTTCATAGTAACACGGCCCCCGAGGAGACCATGACTGCTGACCTTCCTCCCATTCTCCTACTTATCATCAGTGGTATCGCCGGGCTGGTGCTCATCCCGCTCGGCCTTCCCGGCCTCTGGGTCATCCTGCTCGGCATCGTCGGCTACGGCTGGCTCACCGATTTTCGCACCCTGAGCGCGGGATTTCTGATCCTGGCCATCGGGCTCGCTTTCCTGGGCGAGGTGCTCGAGTCCTGGATCGGGTTCCGCTTTGCTCGACGCTACGGCGGCTCCCGCCGAGCCGGTTGGGGCGCGCTGGTCGGTGGGTTGATCGGTGCCATCGTGGGGGTGCCGTTGCCCGTCATCGGCTCGGTGATCGGCGGGTTCGTGGGGGCGTTCCTGGGGGCTGCCGTGTTCGAGTTCAGCCGAGCTCGGGAAGCCGGGGGATCGGTGCGGGCGGGTTGGGGCGCGGTGCTCGGTCGCGCCGCCGCGGCAGCCATCAAGATGGCGCTGGGTCTCGTCATGGCGATAGGCGCTCTCTTCGCCGCCTGGAGATAGGCGGCCCCACCGGTGGGTGTTACTCCGGGACCGGCTCAGGGTGGCCCGGAGGTATTCCCCAGGCTATCGAGATCGACCCACCCTCCGCTGCGCCAAACCTCGATCCTGGTTATCGGATGCACCTCCCAAAGGGTGCTGCGGTATCTCCCCAGGTGATTCCTGTGCTCGGGATCGAACATCAGCCAACCGCTGATCCGCACGGGCGCGTCCACATCAACCCACGGCTTCAGGTTCGCCGGCGTCCACCCCGGGTGCTTTCGCCGGACTCTGGGCGTGGTTTCGACGACGACGGCTTCCTCTTCACCTTGACCGACCTCTCCCACAATCGCCATGTGCCAGTCCACCTCGGCGGAAGCAATCCAGTGACAGTTGGTCGACTCACCACTGCCTCCCGTCTGGGGCTTCAGTGCCACCAGATACGCCGTCGTCCGAACCGGCACCCCCTCGAACCTTGCGATCTCCCGTAGCTGGGCCGCGCTCCAATCGTGGCGGTGTTTGGGGGCTTTGGGATAGGGCAAATTCGCGATGGCCTCGAAGCTCACGTCGTGATAGCTCCGGGGTACATCGGTCCGATTCTTTCTTAAGTTGGTTTCCTCATCTCCTCCATCGCCGGCGGCTCCACAGCGCTTCCCCTTGCTGGAGAAGGTGGAACGATTCGCGGTGGGCTTCACCCAGGACTCGTCAATCTCAGTGGCGGCAGTGGAGATGTTCGGAGGTGGAGCGGCCAGAGGGGTGCTCGGCGGGCTCGTGTCGGCTACAGCGCGAACATTACGACCCCATACCCATCCGTCTTCATCGTCCTCGGTTCGGACCGCGTAGAAACCGTTAGTGAGGGTGTCTTCCCGAAGGGTCAGCTCGTCGGGCGGGCGCAGAAGTCGAATGCGAGTGCTGGAGGTCGTTGGCGCGGGACGCAAATTGACGTTCCGCACCACCAGCACCTCTGTCGAGCTGTCGGCATCGGAAGGGTCCTGGGCTCCCGCGGACCTGCTGCTGCAGAGAACTGCCAGGACCGCCCATAGCGCCCTGGTCACTCAACCAACTCCAGGACTGTCTTCCATCAACCTACGCATGGCATCCACATTGTTGATGTGAGCCATCTCGGTGAATCCCTGGACCAGGTCGCTGGGGGGAGATAGCTGACCTTCCGCGTTGAAGCGGGTGAGCCAGTCCGTCTCCACGGTCGGGATGATGACCTCCTCCGCCGGCAGTGGTTCCTGGTTGAAATCGAAGCAGCCATCCCACAGTGAGTTGATGGCGCCCCATCCGGCATCCGGCATGACATCGAGACGGAGCTGCCAGCGTTCAGCGATCGTTTTCAGGACCGATCGATGATCGTACTGCACATGACTGACGGCAGCTCGACGGGCATAGGGACTCACCACCATGGCCGGCACGCGAATTCCCAGGCGGTCGAGTGGCACCGGGGCTGCTGTCTCGCGTTGAGGAGGCGGCACGTGGTCGAAGAAGCCGCCGTGCTCGTCGTAGTAGATCACCAGCGCGGTATCCTTCCAGCAGGGGCTGGCGCGTAGCGCCTTGAGTACGTAGGCCACGAAGCTCTGGCCCCGGCGGGGGTCGTGCTTGGGATGATCGTCGGCAAAGGAATACGGCGGCTCGACCAGGCTCACGCTCGGGAGGTCGCCTGCCCGGCAATCTTGAACGAAGCGATGGAAGCCGCGCCGGTTCCCGTCATGCTCTTGATAAAAGCCGAGCCAGATGAGAAAGGTGCTCAGGACCTCACTCTCCGGCAGGTAGAAGCGCCAGGTGAAGCCCTTCTGGGGCCCTTCGTCCTCCCAGAAATCCCAGAGCGGCCGCGGCTTGTTTACGAAAATGCTTCCCGCCCCGGTCTTGAGGACGTCCCCGCAAAAACCCGCGTTGGCGTACACTCTATTCGGGTGGGTCGAGCCCAGGAACGAGGCATACCAGTTGTCGCAGATGGTGAACTGCTCCGCCAAACTGTAGTACACCGGCAGAGTATACCCGGTGTAATAGCCCATCACTGCACGGGCGACCCGGTGGGGCAGGACAGTGATGCGCTCAATCGGGGCAACTCCCTGAAGCGCCACCGCGCCGGCATTCTCCACGACGGTCAGGCGGTTGGCTAGCTCGTACGCCCGGACAAACCCGTCCATCGCGCCGTTGTTCCATTGCACCCTGCAGGCTGGCCATTCGTGTGGCGGGTCGGGGAAGTCAAAACGCACCGCCGGGGTGCGAGTTGGATCGAGAGGAGACGTAACCGTGCTCAAGCCTCGGCGCGGAATAGCCCCGCCCGGATCCATGCACCAGACTACAACCCCTGGCTCATCGGGAGTTGCATTCAGGTAGGGATTCATGGGTATGGGAGCATTCGAGATGGTGTTGGGTCCCAGCCCATTCACGTCGGTACGATTTTCGGGTGGCAGGTTGAGCGCGCCGAAGTAATGATCGAACGAGCGATTCTCCATCATGAGAAGCACAAGATGTTTGATCTTGTCCATACGATGCACCTCGGAGTGAGTCGGCCCGGCGCGGAGGGCCAGGTGAGAGGTGCTGATAAGTTATCCGCCGTGCAGTCGACCAACAGAGGGGAAAAAACACCGTTTCCGGGCCGATTTGCGTCACAATCACGCGATTTGTGTCGCATCCGGGTGCCGCCACCGTTCAGCCCTCGCTCGGAAGCGCTCGCCCGACGATGACGGTGATGTTGTCGCTCCCTCCTCCCGCGAGCGCCTCCTGCAGCAGATCCTCGCATGCTTGTCTGGCGGAGGTCATCGAGCGGAGCCGGTCGCGGATTCGCTCGTCAGGCACATGCTTGGTCAGTCCGTCACTGCAGAGGAGCACGACGTTGCCCCACTTCATGTCCAGTCGGGTTACGACGGGAGCGGTCTGACGCCCTCCGATCGAGCTGGACAGTGTGTGCGCCAGCCGGCCGACCGCGGCGGCCGCCCGGGTCATGACGCCGAGATCGACCAGCTCCTGGGCCATCGTCTGGTCGCGGGTGATCTGGATGAGCTCATTACCGCGGAGCAAGTAGCAGCGGCTGTCTCCCACCTGAAGTAGATAGGCTTGGGGCCAGACACCGAGGTAGAGGGTGAGGGTGGTGGCCATGCCTCGGTAATCGGAGTCTTCCTCGCCCCGCCTTACCAGCTCGGCGTGACCCTGGTAGGCCACCTGCTTGAGTGCTTCGTAGAATTCCCGGTCGTCCTTGGCGCCGGCGGCATAATAGCAGTGCATGCTGCGGCTGACGTACTGGGTTACCGCTTCCAGAGCGATCTGGCTCGCCTCGGCGCCCTTGCTCCCGCCGCCGACGCCGTCCGCAACCATCATGAGAAAGGCGAGCCGCTCGGGCTCGGCCATGAGATGATCGGCGTGGGCCAGGCTGGTCAGATGGACCACCATCTGCTTCTTCAGCGCGCAGATGAGAAAGTGGTCCTGGTTCTCGCTCCGGACCTTCCCGGGGTGGGTGAGTCCGTAGACGTCGATCTCGTCGTCCCGGGGTTTCCGCTCGGGGGCGGCGGGTTGTGTAGTGGTGTGACCGGCGGTCATGGAGTCCTCCTGTTCACCTCGCTCATCCAGATGTCGCTCCGTTGATCACCCTGGGTGAAGTAGAGCCGGTTCCTATGCACCCTGAGCCAAGGGCGAACCCGGTAGCGTGACGGATCATCGAACCGCAGCAGGAGCCGTGCAGTCCCACCGGCTGCAGGCGCGCGCCAGATACCGATCGTCTTGTCCGCCGGGTTCTCGCCGATGTAATAGACGAATCGACTGTCGGCGGACCAGTCCCAGATAAATCCCGGTATCGGCACCACTCTGGGAGAGACGACTATGCGACTGGGGGCTCCGCCCGCCAGCGGCACGATCACAAGGTCTCCCTCTTTCGAGATCGTGAGCGCACCGCGCCCATCGGGCGCGGGCACCGGAACGTCACCGCCCTGGAGCAACGGCCGCGGGTCGCCCCATCTGCCCTGGGAGTCCCGGCTCACTATGCCGCTTTGCTGCGCGGGCATGAACGCGTCTCGCTGGAAGAGGAGCGACCGGCCGTCCGGCGACCAGAAGGCCATCCGGTTCTGGGCGCTGTCGTGGGTAACCTGGATCGGCGTTCCCCCTTGGGCCGGCAACACGAAGAGCTGCCGGGTACCATTGCGAAAGGTGTGATAAGCGATTTCCCGGCCATCCCCGGAGACCCGTGGCGCCATGGACGGCTCGGCGGCGTTGGTGAGCTGCTCGACCTCTCCGCCCTGGAGCGGCATACGGTAGAGCTGCTGGATCCCGCTCCGGTCCGAGTCGAAGACCAGCCAACGGCCATCGGCCGAGACGTCGAACGCCTCGATCTCCTGACTACCGGTGGTCACCGGCTCGGCGCGACTCAGACGCACTATGCCCGACTGGGGAATCGCTACCGACCATATGTTCGAGGTTCGGGTG
>JBJMPK010000247.1:0-5923 GCA_045803245.1 Gemmatimonadales bacterium | reverse complement strand
GGTGGGCACCATGATCTAAATCAGGAGCGCTTCGAGGCGCTTCACCACAGAGGGCTCCTCGGTCTGGGTAGCTCCTCTTACAGCTCCATTTGCATCATCCAAATTGACAATTACAAACAACAATAGTTTTTATTGGAGTGCCCACATTTGTCGCCGTAACGTCAAAGTATGTACCTGCGCAGGTCGTCGTCGCTGATGATCTTCGCCAGCCGCTGCCGGACGTTCTCGGCATCGAACACGATCCGCTTCTCGGGATAGTCGGGCAGCTCGAACAGCACGTCTTCCATCAGCGCCGCCATGACGGTGTGGAGCCGGCGGGCGCCGATGTTCTCCATCCGGTCGTTGGCCATGAACGCCACCCGCGCCACCTCCGCGATGCCGTCGACCGTGAACTCGAGCTGCGCCCCTTCCGCCGCCACCAGCGCCTGGTACTGCTTGGTCAGCGCGTTCTCGGGCTCGGTCATGATGCGCACGAAATCCTGCTCCGTGAGCGGCTGGAGCTCGACCCGGATGGGAAAGCGGCCCTGGAGCTCGGGAATCAGGTCGGATGGTTTGGAGACGTGAAACGCCCCGGCCGCGATGAAGAGGATGTGGTCGCTCCGGACGTAGCCGTAGCGGGTCTGTACCGTGGAGCCTTCCACGATCGGGAGCAGGTCGCGCTGAACCCCTTCCCGGGAGACGTCGGGCCCGCCGGCCTGTCCCCGCTCGCCCGCGATCTTGTCGATCTCGTCGATGAAGATGATGCCGTGGTTCTCGACCCGGTCGAGCGACTCATTCACCACGTCGTCCATGTCCACCAGCTTCTTGAGCTCCTCGTCCACCAGGATGCGGCGGGCCTCGGGCACTTTCACGGAGCGGCGCTTCTTCCGCTTCGGCAGCATGTCCTGCAGCATCTCGGTGAAGTTGATATCCGCTCCCTCCATCCCCTGGGGCGGCTGAATCAGCTCCATCATGGGATAGCCCTGCTGCTGCACCTCGACCTCGACCTCGCGATCGTCCATCTGGCCGTCGCCCAGCATCTGGCGCAGCTTCTCCCGCGACCGGTGGCGCCGCTCTTCTTCCGGAGACGGTGTCCGCTCCGATTTCGCTTGACCTGAGGAGGAGACGACGAATACAGAACTCACCTCCGCCCTTTCAGTCCCCTCGCGTCCGCTCGGGGCATGCTTTTCTGCCTTTTCCATCGGAGCCGGCGCGGCGGGGAGGAGGAGATCGAGCAGCCGCTCGTCGGCCCGCTGCTCCGCCTGGGGGTAGACCTCGTCCTCTCGCTCGGTGCGCACCAGGTTGATCGCCGAGTCGACCAGGTCCCTGACCATGGACTCCGCGTCGCGCCCCACGTAGCCGACTTCGGTGAACTTGGAGGCTTCCACCTTGATGAAGGGCGCGCCGGACAGCCGGGCCAGCCGGCGGGCGACCTCGGTCTTCCCGACGCCGGTGGGCCCGATCATGATGATGTTATAGGGGGTGATCTCGTCGCGGATTTCATCGGGCGCCTGGGCCCGCCGCCACCGGTTCCGCACCGCGATCGCCACCGCCTTCTTGGCCGCCTCCTGTCCCACGATATAACGGTCCAGCTCGGCCACGATCTGCCGGGGCGGCATCTCCTCGAGCCAGGGCATCGGGGCCGTGGGCTCGGGGGACTCCTTGGGAAGGGTCAGCTCTTTGGCGGGCTCGGTCATTCTTTAAGGTAAGCGGTGAGCGGTTAGCGGTAAGCGGCGGATATCTGAAGGGGTGTCACCCTGAGCGAAGCGAAGGGGCCGAAACTTGAATACTCACGGCTTCTTCCCATCGCCCGGCAACTCGAGAATCGTGATGTTCCGATTGGTGAACACGCAAATATCGGCCGCGATCTCGAGGGCCCGCTGGGTGATCTTCCGGGCCGACCAGTCGCCCTCGGGCAGGAGAGCGCGGGCGGCGGCGAGGGCAAAGTTTCCTCCGGAGCCGATGGCGACGATGCCGTCGTCGGGCTCGATCAGCTCTCCCGTGCCACTCAGGAGAAAGCTGTGCTCCAGATCGGCCACGACCAGCAGGGCCTCCAACCGGCGGAGGATCCGGTCGCCGCGCCAGTCCTTGGCCAGCTCGACGGCGGCCCGGGGGAGGTTGCCTGGGTAGCGATCGAGCTTCTCCTCGAACTTTTCATAGAGGGTGAGCGCATCGGCGACGGAGCCGGCGAAGCCCGCCAGCACCTTCCCGCCTTTGAGCGCGCGCACCTTGCTCCCCTGCGATTTGAACACGGTCTCGCCCATGCTCACCTGCCCGTCGCCGCCCAGCGCGACGCGGCCGTCTTTGCGAACGCCCAGGATGGTGGTGCCGTGAAATACCGTCATGGTTCCTCGTACGGTGAGAGGTGAGAAGTAAGAAGTGAGAGGGGAAGTCCCTCTTACCGCTCACCTCTCACTTCTTTCCCGATCACGCTCTGGGATGCGCCTGGTTGTACACCTTCTTGAGCCGCTCGACGCTGGTGTGAGTATAGATCTGCGTCGTGCTCAGGGACGCATGGCCCAGCAGCTCCTGGACCGCCCGGAGATCGGCGCCGGCGTCCAGCATGTGCGTGGCGAACGTGTGGCGGAGCGAATGCACCCGGAGTCCATTGCCGCCGATGGCGTCGAACATCCGGTGGACCACCCGCTGGATGCCGCGCGGGGCGAGGCGTTTACCGCGGCGGCTCAGGAAGACCGCCCTCCGGTCTCCCCGGACCCGGGCCACGAGGGCCTCCCGGAGGTTAAGATAGCGCCGCAAGGCAAGCACCGCGCGCGAGCCCACGGGCACGATCCGCTCTTTCCGGCCTTTGCCCTTTACTTTCGCCTGATCGGACAGGAGGTCGAGGTCTTCGAGGTTCATGCCGCTCAGCTCCGATAGCCGGATGCCGGTCGAGTAGAATAGCTCCAACATGGCGAGATCCCGGGTGGGCCCGAGCTCATCCCCACCCGCGCGCGATTCGGCCCATTCGAACAGCGTCTCAGTCTGCTTCCGGTCGAGATAGGTGGGCAGCCGCTTGTCCAGCTTGGGCGCCTTAGCCGCGCGGGTGATGTTGTTGCGGACACCGTGATGCTCCTGGAGAAAACGGTAGAGGCTTCGCACCGCGGAGAGCCCCCGGGCCGCACTGCGCTTCGACAATCCCCGCCGCTGCATCTCTCCCAGGAAACCCCGCAGCCCAAGCCGGTCCACGGTTTCCCAGCTCCAGCTGCCGTAGTGCTTGTCACAGAACTGGGTGAATGCCTCGAGATCACGAGTGTACGCCTTTACCGTGTGGGGCGAGACGTCCCGCTCCTTCTCCAGGTGCGTGAGGTACTCGGTGACTTCAGCGCGTCGGGTCATCGACTCCGGAGCACAAATAAACAACTAGCCGCAGATGAACGCAGATAAACAAAAGCCTTAAACACGGATGAACACGGATAGCCACACGGATTGCCCCGTCGACTCGAGTCGCTCCTCATCACTGCCGACTTCGACAATTTGTGTTAAGAGCACACCAGCAGGTGCCCATACTAATTGTTGTTCGTATCGAAGTAGGACCCTAGGGTGTGCTGTTGAACAAAAATTCCTGATACTGGTGACGCCAAGCGGAGTGATTCGACGCACGGAGCGATCCGTGTAGTTATCCGTGTTCATCTGTGGCTAAAGCTTTTGACTATCTGCGTTCGGGAACCCGCGTCAAGCGGGTGTGCTACGTTCATCTGCGGCTAATTGCTGTTGCTTTTGAAAGTGCAACGTCCTTCACCCACGCTGCAAAGTCCGCCTGCGCCCGCTCGACCAGCATCTGCTTCTTTCGTTCCTTGAGCAACTTCCCCGCTGCCCCGCTGCCCCGCTGCCCCGCCTCAAGCGGCTCCAGTAACCCGAAATTCGCGTTCATCGGCTGAAAGTGGCGCGGATCGGCCTCGGCAAGATAGCGATACAATCCGCCGAGCATCGTGGTGGGCGGAGGTACCGCGATCGGTAAGCCCTGAAGCCGGCGGGCGAGGTTGATCCCCGCCAGAAGCCCGGTACCCAGCGATTCGGTATAGCCCTCCACCCCGGTGATCTGCCCCGCGAAGAAGAGCCTGTCGTCGCCCTTGGCCGTGAGCCCCGGGCCCAGGCTGGCCGGGCTGTTGAGGTAGGAGTTGCGGTGGATGCTGCCGTAGCGGAGATATTCCGCGGATTCCAGCCCCGGGATCATGCGGAAGACCCGTTGCTGTTCCGGAATCCGAAGCCGGGTCTGGAAGCCGACCAGGTTCCACATCTGTCCGGCGCGATCCTCCCGCCTGAGCTGTACTACCGCGTAGGGCTCCCGGCCGGTTCTTGGATCCGGTAGTCCGACCGGCTTCATCGGTCCGAACCGCAGCGTCTCTCTTCCTCGACGGGCCATCTCTTCGACCGGCAGGCAGCCCTCGAAGTAAGCGACCTCATCGAAGTCGTGCCCGTGGAACTGATCGGCGTCGACCAGCGCGTCGATGAACGCCTCGTATGCCGCCCGGTCGAGCGGTGCATTCAGGTAATCGTCTCCCTCGCCCTTACCGTAGCGGGAGAGAGCATATAGCCGGCTCTGATCGAGCGAATCGGACGATACCACCGGAGCGATGGCATCGTAAAATGCGAGCGCGCTCGAGCCCAGCCGGGCGCCGATACCGGCGGCAAGGCGCTCCGAGGTCAGCGGGCCGGTGGCGATGATGCCGGGCGAGGGTAGCTCGGTGACCTCTCCGCGAACCAGCGTGATGTTGGGATGACCGGTGACCTGCTCGTGGACCGCACTCGAGAACAGTTCCCGGTCCACCGCCAGGGCGGTGCCCCCGGGAACCCGGGCACGATCGGCGCAGGGGAGCAGGATACTGCCGAGCGCCCTGAGCTCCGCCTTGAGCAATCCGTGAGCGTTGGTGAGGTCGACCGACTTGAAGGAATTACTGCAGACCAGCTCGGCGAGCCGGCCGGTCTGATGAGCCGGAGTCTTTTGGTGTGGACGCATCTCGCACAGCGTTACCCTGACGCCATGCTCCGCCAGTGCCCACGCCGCCTCCGAGCCGGCGAGCCCTCCGCCGACAACCGTGACGTTCACGCCAGAGCGACCTCTCCCGGCTCGGCGACCACGATGCGGTGACCGCACTTGAGGCAGGTGCGGCTCTCTCCGTCGGCCTTGCTGATCTTCTTCTCCATGCCCAGCCAGCCGCAGGCGGGGCAGGTTTCCGGCACCGGACGGTTCCAGGTAGAGAAGTCGCACGCGGGATAGCGGAGGCAGCCCCAGAAGGATTTGCCCCGCTTGGTGCGGCGTTCGGTCAGATCGCCCTCGGGGCACTTGGGACACTTGAGTCCCATCGGGATCGACCGGGTCCCCTTGCACTTGGGATAGGTAGTGCAGGCGAGGAACTCGCCGAAGCGGCCGGTCTTGATGACCATCGCGGACCCGCAGAGGTGGCACTTGGCGTCGGTGGGACGATCCGGCACCTTGTTCCGTTTGAGCGACTTCACGTAGTCACAGCTGTCCTTGTACTTCACGCAGGCCAGGTAGGGCCCGAAGCGGCCGGTACGGAGCTCGATCGGTGAGCCGCACTTGGGACAGCGCTCCTTGGCCAGCTCCTCGGGCTTGAGTCCATGGGCATCGGCCACGAGAGCATTCAGGTCCACGGCATTGAGCGCCTTCACGAATGGCCCGTAGAAGTCCTGCAGCACTCGCTGCCACTTGAGCTCCCCGTCTTCGATCCGGTCCAGCTCCTCCTCCATTTCGGAAGTGAACTCGACGTTGAAGATCTCGGGGAACTTGCTCACCATGATCTTCTCGACCGTCTCCCCCAGCTCGGTGGGGAAAAAGCGCCGCTGGTCCACTTTGACGTATTCCCGAGCCGATAGCGTCGAGATGATGGCGCTGTAGGTCGAGGGCCGGCCGATGCCCAGCCGCTCCAGCTCCTTCACCAGGCTGGCTTCGGAGAACCGTGGCGGCGGCTCGGTGAAGTGCTGC
>JBJMPK010000246.1:0-5022 GCA_045803245.1 Gemmatimonadales bacterium | reverse complement strand
GCTCCCCATCGGCCGGCTGCGTGGCGGGAAGCGGACCGGCGCGGCTCAGAATGCTCGGGAGGGCACTGATGCTCTGGGCGGGGAAATGGTGCACCACGAAGACGGCGGCAGGGAAGTCGGAAGGGACGTCCGCCACCAGCTGCGTCAGCGGGGCAATGCCGCCCGCCGAAAATCCCACCACCACGATGTCGCGGCCTGCCATGTCGTCCGCCACTTGCCACCACTCCTGTGTCCCTCGTTTGAAGATAGCAGCCGCCCGAGCCCGCGGCAAAAACCGGCGCGTGCGCCCGTGGCGGCAGCCTAAGCCCTTGGCTATCTTTTCCTTGAGTGATTTTCGAGGCCCTCGGAGGATCGCATGCAGACCGACACCCTGGCCGCGACCGCACCGGCGACCGACACCTTTCCCATCAACGGGACCGATTACATCGAGTTCTGGGTCGGCAACGCCAAGCAGGCCAGCCATTACTACCGCTCCGCCTTCGGTTTTCAGCTGGTCGGGTATCGCGGCCCGGAGACCGGGGTGAAGGACCGGGCGAGCTGGCTGCTGCAGCAGGACAAGATCCGGTTCGTGCTGACGAGTCCCATCCGACCCGACCTGAGCGCCGAGGCCCGGGCGGTCGCCGACCATATTTACCGCCACGGCGACGGCGTGCGTGATCTCGCGCTGTGGGTGGATGACGCCCGTGAGGCGTTCGCCCGGGCGGTGGAGCGCGGCGCGCAGCCGGTGCACGAGCCCCGCGTGGCCAGGGACGCCGACGGCGAGGTCGTCACCGCCGCCATCCGCACCTATGGCGATACCATTCACTCTCTGGTCGAGCGGCGCGGCTACCACGGGCTGTTTATGCCGGGGTTCCGGCCGGTCAAGCCGCATTTTCAGCCGTCGCCCGTCGGCCTCAAGTACGTGGACCACTGCGTGGGAAACGTCGAGCTCGGGAAGATGAACGTCTGGGTGCAGTTCTATGCCGACGTGATGGGGTTCCGGAACCTTCTGACCTTCGACGACAAGGACATCTCGACCGAGTACTCGTCGCTCATGTCCAAGGTGATGGCCAACGGCAACGACCGGATCAAATTTCCGATCAATGAGCCCGCGAAGGGCAAGAAGAAGTCGCAGATCGACGAGTACCTCGAGTTCTATCAGGGGCCGGGCGTCCAGCACATGGCGCTCGCCACGGACGACATCATCGCGAGCGTGGGTGCGCTGCGAGACCGGGGCGTCGAGTTCCTCTCGGTGCCCACCAGCTACTACCAGGAGCTGCAGGATCGGGTCGGCACGATCGACGAGCCGCTGGATGTGCTCGCCTCGCTCGGCATCCTGGTGGACCGGGACCCCGACGGCTACCTGCTGCAGATCTTCACCAAGCCGGTCGAGGACCGGCCCACGGTGTTCTACGAGATCATTCAGCGGAAAGGCGCCCGCAGCTTCGGGAAGGGCAACTTCCGGGCGCTGTTCGAGGCGATCGAGCGGGAACAGGCGGCGCGCGGGAATCTATGAGGAAGCGGACCGGACGCGTCGAGAGCTAGGCCGCCGGTCTCTCTGGAGGTTACATGCCGATCTACCACACCCTGGGCCAGATTCCGCGAAAGCGGCACATCGCCTTCCGGCGGCCGGACGGGGGGCTGTACGCGGAAGAGCTCATGGGACACGAGGGGTTCACCGGGACGTCCTCGCTGCTGTATCACACGCACCCGCCCACGACGGTCAAGAGCGTGCGCAGGCTCCGCGAGACCAAGTACGAGGCCGACTCCGACCAGACGCTCCGGCACCGGCACTTCCGCACCTCGCAGGCCAAGCGCGGCGGAAGCCCCACGCTCGACCGCATCCCGCTCCTCTTCAATCAGGACGTCGCGATGCTCTACGTCGAGCCCGACGAGAACGACGCGCACTTCTACCGGAACGCTCAGGCCGACGAGCTGGTCTACGTGGCCAAAGGATCGGGGACGCTCGAGTCGGTGTTCGGCGATCTGCCGTATCGCGAGGGCGATTACCTGGTCATCCACCGGGGCATCATGCACCGCTATCGCCTCGACTTGAGCGGCGAGCCCACCAAGTTCCTGATCATGGAGAGCCGGGGACACGTGCGCTGGCCCAAGCGCTACCGGAACGAGTTTGGCCAACTGATCGAAGGCGCCCCCTATAGCGAGCGGGACATCCGGCAGCCGGCCCAGCTTCGTACCCACGACGAGCGGGGAGACTTTCGCATCCTGGTGAAGCAGTACGACGGCTTGAACGAGATCATCCTGGATCATCACCCATTCGATGTGGTGGGTTGGGATGGCTATTTCTATCCCTGGGCGTTCAACATCATGGATTTCGAGCCCATCGTCGGACGGGTGCATCAGCCGCCGCCGGTGCATCAGACGTTTCAGGGTGACGGCTTCGTGGTCTGCAGCTTTTGTCCCCGTCCCTATGACTTTCACCCCGAAGCGGTGCCGGCACCGTACAATCACAGCAACGTGGATTCCGACGAGGTGCTCTATTACGCCTCCAGCGAGTTCATGAGCCGGAAGGGAATCGAGTTCGGCAGCATCACCCATCACCCCGACGGCATTCCCCACGGTCCGCACCCCGGCCGGGCCGAGGCGAGCATCGGCGCCAAGTACACCGAGGAGCTAGCGGTCATGATGGATACCTTCCGTCCGCTGAAGGTGGCCAAGGCGGCGCTTCCGATCGAGGATCCCGACTATCACAAGTCGTGGCTCGACGCGCAGCATGCGCAGTTCAATCCACCGACATCATGAAAGCGGGGCAGCGGGGAAGCTGGCAGCGGGGAAGGAGGAACAAAACGAGGATGTCACCATAGTCGAAAACCTTCCTCTCTGGTCACCGGATCCGGCACGGGTCGCGCGGGCGAATCTCACCGCGTTCATCCAACACATCAAGAAACAGAAGCCGGCAGGAACAGAGACGGTTGACGACTTCGCCTCGCTGTATCGCTGGTCGGTGGAGCGTCCCGACGCGTTCTGGCCCGAGGTGTGGCGATTCTGCGGTGTGATCGCCGATGAGCGGCCCGGTCGTGACCCGTGGGATGAGGTCGTGATCGGGCTCGATCGCATGGCCCCTCCGGATCCCGAGCTGGGTCCCCGCTGGTTTCCCGGAGCCCGGCTCAACTTCGCGGAAAACCTGCTGCGATATTCGGACGACCGTCCGGCAATTGTGTTCTGGAACGAGCGGGGCCGCCAGCGGGAGCTGAGCTATGCCGGCCTCAACCGCGAGGTTGCGCTGGTGGCCGAGGCCCTGCGGCGGCACGGCATCCGACCGGGAGACCGGGTCGCGGGATTCCTGCCCAATCTTCCGGAAGCCGTTATCGCGATGCTCGCGACCGCGAGTCTCGGCGCGATCTGGTCGTCCTGCTCGCCCGACTTCGGGGCCAACGGTGTGCTCGACCGGTTCGGCCAGATCGGGCCCCGGGTACTCTTCTGCGCCGACGGATACCGCTACGCCGGCAAGGAGATCGACGCACTCGCCCGAGTGCGGGAGGTGCGGGAGCGCATCCCGGCGATCGAGCGAGTCGTCGTCGTTCCGTACCTGCGGGAGCAGCCTGCGATCCACGAAATTCGGGACGCGATTGTGTGGCACGACTGGACCTCCGAGCGCCCGTCCGGCAGTCCGCCCGTCCGCCTTCCCTTCGATCACCCGCTCTACCTTCTCTATTCGTCGGGAACTACCGGCCTCCCCAAGTGCATGGTCCACGGTGCCGGGGGCACGCTGTTGCAGCACCTCAAGGAGCTGGTGTTGCACACCGACCTCCGGCGGGAAGACCGGATCTTCTACTTCACTACCTGCGGTTGGATGATGTGGAACTGGCTGGTCTCGAGCTTGGCGGTCGGTGCTACCGTGGTGCTGTACGACGGGGCGCCGCTGTCGCCGCCCCGGGTGCTCTGGGACCTGATCGAGCGCGAGCGGGTGACGGTGTTCGGCAGCAGCGCCAAGTACCTCGCGCTGGCCGAGAAGGAGGGGCTGGCCCCGGGGGACACTCACGAGCTGTCAGCGCTGCGAGCCATCCTGTCCACTGGAAGTCCCCTCGCGGCACATAGCTACGACTATGTCTACCGAAAGATCAAACGCGACCTCCACCTCGCCAGTATCAGCGGGGGCACCGATATCGTCTCCTGCTTTGCCCTGGGTAACCCGATCGGACCGGTGTGGCGCGGGGAGCTTCAGACCAGGGGCTTGGGAATGAGCGTCGACGTGTTCGACCCCCGGGGCCATCCCCTCCGGGAGAAGGAAGGCGAGCTGGTGTGCACCCGTCCGTTCCCCAGCATGCCGGTGGCGTTTTGGAACGATCCGGGCGCGGAAAAATATCGGACCGCCTATTTCGATCACTTTCCCGGCGTGTGGCGGCATGGTGACTGGGCCCGCATCACCGGGCACGACGGACTGGTGATTCTCGGCCGGAGCGATGCAACCCTCAATCCCGGGGGCGTTCGAATCGGCACTGCGGAGATCTACCGCCAGGTCGAGCAGCTCCCCGAGGTGGTCGAGAGTCTGGTAATTGGCCAGGAGTGGCAAGGGGACGTTCGAGTCGTGCTGTTCGTGCGGCTCAGGGAAGGCTTTACCCTCGACGCCGGGCTGGCCGAGCGGATCCGCCGGCGCATCCGGGAGCAGACCAGCCCCCATCACGTGCCCCGGAAGATCCTCCAGGTGGCGGATATACCCCGAACCATCAGCGGCAAGATTACCGAGCTGGCGGTGCGAGACGTGGTTCACGGCCGGCCAGTGGAAAACGCCGATGCCCTGGCCAACCCGGCGGCCCTGGACCTGTTCCGGGGGTTGCCGGAGCTCCGGACCTGACCCTGGTACCCCCCTCCGCTCAACTGTGATCTATGACCTATCGGGATTGCAAAAGTCGCAGTACATTCTCGCGACGCGGCTCATAACAGCGCGAACTGCTACCACGTGATACGGCCCGCGGCACACGGACAACGGCGGAAGAGACCCTCAGGCGGGCAGGGTCCCTACGCTCGAGGAGCAATCATGAGATACCTTTGGATGCTGGCTGCCGCGGCCTCGCTGGCGGC
>JBJMPK010000022.1:0-6873 GCA_045803245.1 Gemmatimonadales bacterium | reverse complement strand
CGGCGAGGCGGGCAGCCGGATCCGATTCTCCGGTGGATGGCAGTCCCGGCTTGGCGACTTGGGCTAGTGCTTCACCGCCAGACACGAAACCGAGGGCGGTAACCAGCTGAACGAGGGGGAGTCGGTACACGGTTCCTCCGATCTATGGAATACACGCCGCGCGGAGGCGCGTGGCGAAAGGATCGACGCAACTTGCTAGGATACGCATTGGCGGCGCGGATCCGCAACCCAGCAGAGATCAGAACCCGATTCCCACTGAGAACGGCATGAAGCTGCGCATTCTTATGCTGCCGCGACCGCGCTCCTTGAGCCGCCGATGACCTGACGTAGTCCTGACCCACATCAGGGCACAGTCACGAGCTTAAGCTCGATGTTTTCCCAGCTATGTATGATACCACCCACTTTGAACGCGGATCCCTCTGATGCTTCTATAGTTCCCTCGCCGCTCCAGTTTTCGAGGAAATTCCGCATTTCGATGAAATGTTTTCCCTCGGGGTCACTGGTGATTTCCCTCAGCAGGTGTTGGGTTTGCTCTAAACGATACTTGTAGGTTCCCGGTCTCGGGAGAGTTATGCTCGCAGTATGGAATGGGTGCTCTTTCGTGAGGTGTAGCTCCGCCATTGGTTTGCCAAGCATGTATACGACTGTTTTGCTGTCGACAATGTCGTGGACCTTGGGGTCATAGGATATGGAAATCGTGATACTGCTGTCCTTACTCTTGACCGGTACCAATGGTTGTTCTGCTCTGATGGGTGGATCGCGAGTGGCTCCAACTTGAGGTGCCGGATTTGGAGACGCCGCATCTTGAGGTGCTGCAACTCCAGTACCCCTCTCCTGGTCAGAATTTGCCGCGACGATTAGGAGGACACCCAGAATTCCTAGCGCAACCTGCCTACGTAAAGAGCTAATGATCGGCACTTCGAGTCCGAAGCCCTTTAAGCCTCCACCAATTACTGCCGCTATGAGACAGGCCAGGCCCGCGCCAAGAATGGTTTCTTTCAATGTGAGCCCTTGCCGGTGATTCGGTTCAGGACGTAGGTCTAGAGTTAGTATGGGGGCTGGACTACTCGCAGTCGAGATCCGCCGGTACCTAGTCGAACGAGTGATTAATCTCGTCGAAGGGCACAGCGCGTCCCAGCGCGGTGAAGCTGCCCATCCCGGCGATTTCCCTGGCCGCCTCGAGAAATCCGCTCCAGGCCGCCCGAGCCAGCCCGCCGCCCACGCTGATCCTTCTCACCCCCATCTCGGTAAGCTCGGCCACCGTCGTAAAGTCGCCGCCGACCAGAACGTTGACCGGCTTCGGCGCGACCGCCTCGACCACCGCGGTGATCTCGTCCTTCGAACGAATTCCCGGTGCGTACAGACAGTCGGCTCCGGCTTCGGCATACGCCACCAGCCGGCGGATTGTCTCAGCGAGATCAGGGCGGCCGACGATAAAACCTTCCGAGCGGCCGGTCAGGAGAACGCCGGTCTTGCTGGCATCGATCGCCTCTCGCGCCGCCCTGATCCGTTCGACCGCAAGATTGAAATCGAAGAGCGGCTGCGAAGCGTTGCCGGTGGAATCTTCGATCGAGAGTCCGGCGACACCGGTCTCGGTCGCCTGGCGGACGTTGCCGCCGACCTGCCCCGGTGCGACCGCGAAGCCGCCCTCGAAGTCGCCATTGACCGGTATCTCCACGCTAGCGGCCATGGACCGGAAGTGAGCCAGCGCCTCATCCAGCGAAACGTTGTTGTCCGGCCGGCCCACGGACCAGGCGAAGCCGGAGCTGGTGGTGGCAAGGGCGGGGAAGCCGAGCCGCGCCAGCAGGCGGGCACTGCCGATGTCCCACGGATTGGGAATGATGAAGCAGCCGGATTGGTGCAGCTCCTGAAACCGAAGGCGCAGGCCGGCGACTGACCGGGGCAAAGCGTTAGTTGCCGGAGCCGAAGGTCGGGTTGCGGCCAAAGCTTGCTGTTCCCGATGCCGGACCCAGAGACATCGACGTTTGCGGCTGGCTTAATTCTGCTTCGACACCTGGCAGTTTGAGCTTACTGAGCCAGGGGAGTAAAAATGCGACAAAGACCAGACCCAGCAGTATGGGCGACGTGGTCTGCACGATCCTCTCTGTAATCAGCCCTTTCGCCATGTTGTCCGGTGGGTACAGGTAGAGCGACCAGAGCAGGCACAGGAGTATGAGACAAATGGAGCTCAAGATGATGCCGGCCAGATAACCACCCCGCGTTCGAATCGCCTCCCGCCAACGCAGCGCCTTGAGTTTCCGCTCGTTCTGTTCCGCATCAAAATGGCATGGATCATGGCTGAGTGTTTTCCTGAAGTGCCTCAATGCGGGGCCAAAGTCCTTCAGTTTGAAGCACACAATGCCGGCGTGGAAGTGAGGCTCAGGATGATCGGAGTGAAGAGCAATCGCTTGGCGGGCCTCCTTCCGGGCCTCCTCATACAGGTCCTCGTCTTCGGTCTTGTCGCCTAGATCGGTCAGTAGCCGGCAGAGCGTCAGGTGAAGCTGCCAGCTTTGGGCTGGTTCTACCCGCGCGATGGCGGCGCGGAGCACGCGTCCGGCCTCCATGTGCTCCCCTTCGTGCATCAGAGCAACTGCCAGCGCACGGGCCGGCTCCTCCGCATCGGGATCGACTGCTTGTGCCTCTCTACACTTAGCAACCGCTTCGCTTCCTCGCTTCGTCTGCAGGTAGACGTTTCCCAATTCGATGCGGGTCTGGGCATGGAAGCGGTTGAAGCGTTGACCTGCTTCC
Organism: Gemmatimonadales bacterium; assembly: GCA_045803245.1. Lineage (GTDB taxonomy): Bacteria > Gemmatimonadota > Gemmatimonadetes > Gemmatimonadales > GWC2-71-9 > CAVVWJ01. The sequence goes on along the minus strand of JBJMPK010000022.1, from coordinate 4,125 downwards.
AGTATCTGTTCTGCCTCCTTATAACGACCCAGCTTCGCGTACAACGCACCGAGCGTGGCCTGGTGATCGGACAATGGATCGACCGCAATGCTCTTTTTCAAGAAGTCCTCGGCCTCCAGTAACAGCCCCCGCTTAAAGGCAATCGAGCCCAGGCAGGCGTAGGCACTGCTATATCCGGGTCTCAGCTCGATGGCTCTACGGGCAAACTCCTCTGCCTTCGCCAAGGTGGGATCCGGCCGCGCTTGCGGTTCCCCGGTCGAGAAGACGATATCCTGCCACCTACGATTCGAGTCATTCGCCATTGGGGGGGTCGGAGCCCTGGCTTGCTGCACCAGGGCCCAGGCCAGATTGCTGGAGCAAGCGGCCATATTGGGGGCCATACCCATTGCCTCCCGGAATTCCTGCTCCGCGAGATCCGGCCGGCCCTGGCTCATATGCACTCCTCCCATGCCGTTAATACCGGCCAGTGCCTTCGGATCGTTCTGCAGAATGGCCGCAAATTCAGCCTTGGCGCGCTCGCGCTTATTCACCCGAAGATAAAAGAATCCGATGCCCTCGCGAATGCTGTTGTCGTTGGGCCGCTCGGTCGCGAGACGATCAAGCAGGGCATTGGCTTCGTCGGTGCGATTGAGATCCGCCAAAACTTCCGCCCGGTAGAACCAGGGGTCAGAGGACGATGGCCCCATTTGGGTGGCCTCCGCGAGCACTTTTTCCGCCGCTTCCAACTGGCCTTGCTCCTGAAACATCCGCCCTCGCTCGGCCAGAATTTCCTGCTTGAAATGACCGATGCGTTGGAGCGCGCGCCCGATGGTCCCCTCGGCCTCTACATAACGCTGTTGGGCATGCAACACGAGGATTTTACCGAAATGGGTGAAGCCTGAGCTGTCATCCAGCTCGAGCGCTTCATTCAGGGAGGCCTCGGCCTCGCCGTACAGGCTGGCGGCAAACTGCGCCCACCCCCGCTCTCCCAACAACCGCACCCGCCAGTCTTTGTCTTCATTCTCCGGTGATTTCCGGAGCGCCTCGTCAGCGAGCCGTACTGCCTCTTTCGGCCGGCCGCCGGCGCGGAGGCAATAGCATCGGTTCGCTAAAGCGTTCAGGTCAGCCGGTATCCGTGAGAGCACCATGGCCCAGCGACTCTCCGCACTATCGTACCGCTCCCGGTCGCTGTCCCCGCGAGCCAACTCTGCAAGAACCTCAGTATCCTGGTAGCCCTGCTCGAGGGCGGCATTCAATAACGCCTCGGCGTCGACAAAACGTCGTTGTTGGCGCAACTCACTGCTCTCGCGCACGATATCGTTTTCCAGGCCAACTTCGCGAAGGAGGCGGACGGCTTCCGGATAATCGCGCGTGGCCAATGCCAGCTGCCCCCGCTCGGTCACCAGATCGGCGGCTTCGGGTCCTGACTGAGCTTCAGCCTTTTCCAGGGCGACCTCGGCTTCCGCGAATCGGCCAAGGTCACGCAAAGCCTGAATACGACCCATGAGAGCTGATCTTCGAGTACCCTGAATCTGAAGGATGCGCTCGTACAGGAGGAGCCGATCCGAACTAGCTCCAACGCCCGGTGCGAGGGTTTCGAATAACAACATGTCGTCGGAACGCTGTTCTAATACCGCGACGACCAACCCATGCTCCATAGTCAGAGGTGCGCTGCCCACCACTTGGAGCAAGCCCTCGATGTCGTCCGCCTGGATGAACGCGGCTACGGCCTGATCGGGGCGATTCGATTCCGCGAACAGCCTCGCGTGCTCAGCCAGTATTTCCTTTGTGCCGGAGCCCAAATGCTGGTATGCATCGGCAATGGCTGTCTCGGCTTCAGCGAATTTTTCGGAACTTCGCAGGAATTCGATCTTTTGAACCCAAGTGGCGCGATCGGCGGGCTGGCGTTCGAGTATCCCATCGAGGATGGCAAGACCTCTCTGCATGCGGTTGCGCGCTGCCATGACTTGCGCCAAGTCACGCAGAAGCTCGGTTTCGTCCGGTAAACGATCCAGAACGGCGTCGAGGAGCTGCTCTGCTGCATCGTCGGATAGCCGCCACATGACAGTGGCAATCTCGGATGCAGCGCCGGCCTCCACGAAGCCTTCCATTGCTTGATCGTAACGCTCCTGGTGCGCGTCAAGGCGGGCCCGCTCCAATAAAAGGGTGCGGCTCTTCTGTAGGTGCATCGGGGCATTGTCGACCGCTACCCGGGCCTCGTCATAACGCTCCAATAGCAACAGCGCTCCTACTGTTTGCACAACGGATTCCTGGTCCGTTGGGATCAATACCAATGCTTGACGGAACGAGGCGAGCGCCTTCTCGATTTTGCCCTGGGCGGCGAACAGCAACCCCTGCTCTCGAAATAGTTCACCATCGTCGGGATAGTGGTAGAAGGCACGATTCAGCATCCGTTGGGCCGCGGCGAAGCCCCCGTCCTGACGAAGGGCCTGGATACCGCCAAGCAGCGCCGGTCGCGAGCTCGGATGGTCTGAGAGGACCCTGGTATAAACCTGCGCGGCCTCCGCCCACCGCTCAGCCGCGAGATGTTCGTCGGCTACACGCAGAGTGCTTTGATCGGGGACAGGAATGGTGGGTTCTTGAAGGTCCGTGGAAGTCACCTGGCCCTCCTTAGATCATGGGCACCGACCTGATCCTTGGCCATCGAGATCGGCACCCGATCTCGCCCCGGTCCGCGTCGGTGAACGGCGGCGGACTCGGAATCGGGGTGCCCGAATTCGTGGAGTTGGTCGGGAGTTGAATCACAACAAAGATGGGGGCCGGTACCGCACCCGTCGAGATGGGCAGGGACGGAGCTTGGATGGTTGGTGCAGTGTCTTAGTTCGGACTAAAACGGCTGGATAGGCGACACCATCTCGGGCGGCGCGTGTCGCAATGATCAGATATTTGGTGTGCTCTGCGACATCTCGTGCAGATTCGTCGGATACGCGTTGGGGTCGAGGTCCACCGGGGCCGCCACCTCCAGCACTTCGTCCCCCGCGATCACGAAGGCGCGGTCGCCCGGCTCAGGCTGGACCGCACCGAGGCCGGTGAAGCTTCCGAACGCCGGAATCAGTGCCGCGTTTCCTCCGACGACGAAGCAGGGCAGGGTCTCGCGTTGGAGGCCGCGACCCACCAGGGTGAGCCCGGGGTGCACGTGTCCCGCCAGCCCGTACGCATCGGTCGATACCGCCGGCTCGTGCCGGAACACGAACGGCGGGACGTAGGCCGGTGCGTTGACGCAGTTGATGTGGAGATCGCCCGGCGGATCGCCGGCGTGACGGTCGTGGTTGCCCCGTACCAGCAGGATCTCGAAGTTGCCGGCCAGGCTCCGCCACCTTCTCAGCTCCGCCAACGTATTCGAGGCGATGCGGCCCGCCTTGGCGTGAAACAGGTCGCCCAGCACGACCATGCGGCGCGCCTGGGTGCGCTGAAGCGCGCTGTCGAGCCGGGCCAGGTCATCGCTGGTGGTGCCGATCGGAATCGGGATCCCCACCGAGCGGAACGTCGCCGCCTTGCCCCAATGGAGGTCGGCCACCACCAGGGTGCTGGCACCCGGCCAGTAGAGCGCTCGCTCGTTGAGGAGATAGACCTGTTCGCCCGCGATGGTCAGTACTACATCGGTCATCGAAATCCTCTGCCGCGTCCATGTCCGAACCGGGCTCCGCCGGTCCCGTTTGCCCCCGCAGCCCGCTCCAGCGGGGCGGCCAGCCGCTTCACCCGGTCGAGAAACTTTTCCGAGCTGACCTGCTCCCGCGCCCGGTCGACCAGCAGGGCAAAGGCGAGCGGGGTCGGGCGCTCGACATCGCCCACCGTGATGCGTCCCCCTGCGATCCGCTCCAACGTGCGCCCCAGACGGCTCCGCTCCAGCTGGCGCTCCAGCACCTCGCGATGGGCTTGCAACAGGAGCAGGTTCTCGGGGTCATACCGCGCAAAGACGTCGTACAAAAGGCCGCTCGACGCCTGCACCTGCTTCGTGGTCTTGTTGTTCCCCGGATATCCCTGAAAGATCAGGCCGGCCACCCGCGCGATCTCCCGGAACTGCCGCCGCGCCAGCTCCGCCGCGTTGAGGCTGGCCGGAATGTCGTGCAACAGGTGTTCGGGCGAGACCAGTCCCCCTTCCAGCGCCTCCTCCAGACGAGCCGG
>JBJMPK010000245.1:0-5857 GCA_045803245.1 Gemmatimonadales bacterium | reverse complement strand
CTGCTGGCCACCTCCACCGATTCCTTGCGCGCGGTTCTGGCTCGGGTAGGTCGGTACGTTCCGCTGGATGGCGACCGAGTCTCGGACATCGTCGACCGATACCAGCAGGCGCGCTATCAGCCGGCGCTGGTCTTCGGCGACGCATCATTCGACGTCATCGCCAAGCTGGAGGAGCATCGCGCTGCGCTTCCGGGGTTGGTGATTCAGGCGGAGCCGAAGCGTCTCTATCCTGCGGGAAAGTCCGTGGCCCATCTCGTCGGCTATGTCTCCGAGGTGACGGAAGCCGACCTGGACGCCGACCGCTATCCCGGCGCCATACTCGGCTCCATCGTGGGCAAGGCCGGACTGGAACGGGAGTACGACGACACGCTCCGGGGGAGTGAGGGCGTGCGCTATATCGAAGTGAACGCGCGCGGACGCCTGGTCCGGGAGGAGGCGGCTTCGGCCTCGCTGCCGCCTACTCCCGGCAAACCGATCGTCACGACGATCGACCTCGATCTGCAGCGCTTTGTGGACAGCATCTGGCCCCGCGGGTACCGCGGAGCCATGGTCGCGATTACCCCGGGAGGAGAAGTCCGGGCCCTGTACTCGGCTCCCACCTTCGACCCCAACCACTTCGTCGGCGGGATTTCTTCGGCCGAGTGGCGCGCCCTGAATAACGATCCAGCCAAGCCGCTGCTCAACCGGGTCATCCAGGCCCGCTACCCTCCGGCTTCGCCGTTCAAGCTGGCGATTGCGGCCATGGCGCTCAAGCGCGGACTCATCAACCTCAACACCAGGATGCCGGAACCCTGCCGTGGCGGCCTGCGGCTGGGTAATCGCGTGTTCCGCTGCTGGAAGAAGGAAGGACACGGAAGCCTGGATCTGACCGGCGCGGTGGCTGCCAGCTGCGATGTGTACTTCTACCAGCTCGGTTTGCGATTGGGGCTCGAGGCCATCATTCAGGACGGAGTTCTCATGGGCTTTCGGGACCGGAGCGGTATCGATCTCGAGAACGAGCTGACTCCGATCTACCCCACCTCCTCGGCGTATTTTGATCGACTCTACGGCCCCCGCCACTGGAGCCCGCCGGGCACCACGCTCAACTTCTCCATTGGCCAGGGAGAAAACACCCAGACTTTGATCAACATGGTCAGGTTCTACCAGGGCCTGGCCGGACCGGGATCGACGGTCACTCCATACATCGTACACCCCACTTCCAACCGAACCCGATCGCTCGGACTCACCGCCAACGAGCTGGACGGACTTCGTCGTGCGTTGATCGCCGTGGTCGAGCATGGAACCGCCTCGGCCAACCGCCGGTCCGATCTCGCGGTCGCCGGGAAAACCGGCACAGCCCAGAACCCTCATGGCGACGACCATGGCTGGTTCATCGCCTTTGCTCCAGCCGAGAAGCCCGAGCTGGTGGTGGGCGGGATCATGGAGTTTGCCAAGCACGGCACCACCGTGGCCCCCTACGTGGTGCAAACGCTTCGGCGCTCCATCCTCGGCCCGGAAGTCCTGGGGCCGGTTAAGCTGCGCGTTCTCCTCGATGAGACGGTCGCGGCTCAGGACTCCGCGCCACGGCCCATCGAGCTCGATCCCGATTCGGCCGCTGCCGCGCAGGCGGCCGCCGACTCGGCGCGAGGGGAGCCCGACCGATGAGAACCCAGGCGGTCGACCGGCAACTCATCGTCGTCACACTCGGTCTCATGTTGTTCGGACTTGCCACGCTCTATTCGGCCGGACAGACCGATGTTGCCACCCGGGCCGCCGGCGTCTGGCACCGTCAGCTCATGTGGGTCGGCATGGGTATTGTGGGAGCGTGGATCATCTTCCACGTCTCGCTTCGGGTGCTCGAATGGATAGCCCCCGCTCTGTATGCGTTCAGTATTTTCCTGCTGGGCGTGGTTCTCCTGGTGGGCACCGGAGCCGGCACCGCCGAGAGCAGTCACAGCTGGTTGTCGATCGGCGGGCACCAGATCGGCCAACCGTCGGAGCTGGCGAAGGTCGCAACCGTTCTCATGCTGGCCCGTTACCTGTCCGGCAGGAAAGAACCACCTCGTTCCCTCCGCGATCTGATCGGCCCGGCGCTCATTGTCGGCGTCCCCTGCCTGATGGTGCTCAAGCAGCCCGACCTGGGCAGCGCGGTCGTCTTTATCGGGATCTTCTTTGCCATGATGTTCTGGGCGGGCGTGCGGCCCCGGCTCCTGTTTCTCCTGGCGTCTCCGGGAATCAGCCTGCTGCTCGCGTTCAACACGCTAGCCTGGAGCGTCTGGATCATCTTCTTCGTCCTGATCCTGATCGCCTGGCGCCCGTACGTGTGGGACTGGGTGGTCTTCCTCATCGCCAACGTGGCCATGGGCGCGATTGCCATGCCGCTGTGGAAGCGCCTGGCGCCTTATCAGCAGAATCGCCTGCTCACCTTTCTGAACCCGGAGGTCGACCCCAGAGCCGCCGGGTATCACGCGATCCAATCCCGGGTCGCCATCGGCTCCGGTGGCTGGTTCGGCACCGGCTATACCGCCGGTCCGCAGAAGCGGCTCGCGTTTTTGCCGGAACAGCACACCGACTTCGTCTTCTCGGTGGTCGGCGAGGAGCTGGGCTTCGTTGGTGTCCTCGTGGCGCTGAGTCTCTTTCTCGCGCTCTTTCTGGTGTTGTTGCGAATCGCTCGCCGGGCGACCGATCTCTTCAGCAGCCTTACCGTGTTCGGAATCGTCGGGCTGTTTTTTACCCACGTGTTCGAGAACGTGGGCATGACCGTAAATCTCATGCCTATTACCGGCATTCCGTTGCCGCTGTTCTCCTACGGCGGATCGTTCTTCATTATATGTTGCCTCTGTTTGGGGCTGGCGCTGCGAGTGGCGTGGGACTCACGGCTTTCGGGCTATCCTGATGCCTGACATATGTTTAGTCTTAGGGCCCTAGCGCCGATGGCGAGGCAATATGAGATTGCAGGGACTTTGCAGACCCGGCCCAGCCCCCTCACCCACGACGCTACCTACTTTCTATGGCTGTAATGGCATGGTTTAAGAAGGAGCGCAAACCCCGGACGTCGCAGCGTGAACGGCTGGAGATACCGGCCGACGCGTGGGAGAAGTGCGACAGCTGCGGGCACATCGATATCCGGGAGAAGTTCGAGAAGGCGCTCAATGTCTGCCCCGAGTGCGGCAAGCACCGGCGGATTGGCGCCGAGGAATATATCGAGCTGCTCACGGACCGGGGCACTTGGCGGGAGCTGTTCGCTGGGCTCCGCTCGGTGGACACCCTGAACTTCGAGAATTACATCGATCGGTTGAAGGTCGCGGGCGAGAAGGCCGGCGCGGGGGACGCCATCTATACTGGTACCGCCCGGCTGGACGGTCTCCCATTCAATCTGGCGGTGATGAACTTCCGGTTCATGGGCGGCTCGATGGGCTCGGTCGTAGGCGAAAAAATCGCCCGTTTGGCGCGGCGGTCTCTCGAGAAAAAAATTCCTCTGGTAATCGTCTCTACGTCGGGTGGCGCCCGTATGCAGGAAGGCGTTCTCTCCCTGATGCAGATGGCCAAGACGTCCGCGGCCATCGCCCAGCTCTACCGCGAGTGCATCCCGTACATCTCGATCCTGACCGACCCCACCACCGGGGGTGTGTCAGCCTCCTTCGCGATGCAGGGTGACGTGGTGCTCGCCGAACCCGGCGCGGTGATTGGCTTCGCGGGCCAGCGGGTCATCAAGCAGACCATCGGGCAGGATCTTCCGGATGGGTTCCAGACCGCTGAATTTCTACTGGAGCACGGGCAGATCGACGATGTCGTGCCGCGGGCCTCGCTGCGCGACACCACCGCCCGGTTGCTTCGACACATGCAGGGGCAGCGGCCTCACATCGAGCTTGCCGAACTGAGCTGAGTCGGGCAATTCGCCGCTCCCGCGCCCCACCCACAAGGCTCCTGGGTGGGGCGCAGTCGTTGCGGCTGCGGGGGGCGGTGCGAAACTGGCGGCCATCTATTCGAGACCCGATGTCGCTCACCTACGACGAGGCACTCGATTTCCTCTTCCCCCGAACCACGACCATCAAGTTCGGGCTGGCCACCACGCGGGCGCTGTTGCACTCACTGGGCAACCCGCATGAGCTGATCCCATCCATTCATATTGGCGGCACCAACGGCAAGGGAAGTGTCTCGACGCTCGTGGCCGCGGCACTCCGCGAAGCGGGTTGGCGGGTGGGACTCTACACTTCTCCCCATCTCGCGTCATTCCGAGAGCGGATTCGGGTCGATGGCGTGCCCATCTCGGAAGCGGCCGTGGCCATGTGGACGGCCCGCCTGCTGTCGCCGATCCTGGAGCGAAAGGCCACTTTCTTCGAGGCGACCACCGCCCTTGCGTTCGCCGATTTCGCGGCCCGAGGAGCGGAGATAGCAGTGGTGGAGGTGGGTCTGGGGGGACGACTGGACAGCACCAACGTGGTGCGGCCGCTGGTGAGCGGGATAACGAAGATCGAGCGCGATCACATGAAGTACCTGGGTGACACGCTCGAGCTGATCGCGTCCGAGAAGGCGGGCATTGCCAAGCCGGGTGTACCGTTTGTGATCGGCGAGAGAGATCCGGAGTTGGTCGAGGTACTTCGTCGAGAAGCCCGGCGGAGAATCAGACGCATGGATGGAAGCGCCCGAGCCGATATCCGGGTGCTCCCCCCGGATTACGAATGGTGTGGGCCGCTCAGCCTGGCCGGGCCGCACCAGCGGCGCAATGCCGCGGTGGCTCACGGCATCCTAACCGCTTTGCCGGAGCCTTATCGGCCGACCCGGGCCCAGATCGAGCACGCCTTCGGTTCGGCCGCCGTACCGGGACGGTTGGATCGGCGGGGCCGGTGGCTGTTTGACGTGGCCCACAACCCCGACGGGATGCGCGCACTCGTGACCGCGCTCGCCACGCTGCGGCCACCTCGGCCGCTCCACGCGCTGGTCTCGATCCTGGGCGATAAGGAATGGCCGGAGATGTTGGTGCAGCTCGATCAGGCGATCGACCGAGGTGTTCTCACCATCGCCCCGACCGCCGCCGCCCGCGGGTGGGATATCGAATGGCTGGGACGCTGGCTCAGCGACCCAACCCGTCCGCCGGCTCGTGCGAGCTGGACCTTGGTGCCCGATTTCTCGGCAGCGATCGCACAGGTCCAGGAAGGGGCAGGGACGATGCTGGTCACGGGGTCGTTTCACACCGTCGGGGATGTGATGACGGTCCTTGGCATGGATGTGTGAGGGTAAGCGGGGAAGAAACGGCTCACGCTTTTCCCTCCCGCTGTATTCCTTCCCGCTCAACCTTCCCCCCCTTATACTCCCCCCATGAAAACCAAGGCCCTTCCGGGCTTTCGTGATTTTTACCCCAACGATCTCGCGCTCCGCGCCCACATCTTCGAAACCTGGCGCGCAGTGGCTACCCGGTATGGCTTCGAAGAGTACGACGGTCCGCCGCTTGAGCCACTCGATCTCTTTACCGCCAAGAGCGGCGATGAGATCGTGGGGCAGTTGTACAACTTCAGGGACAAGGGGGACCGCGAGGTCGCGCTGCGGCCGGAGATGACCCCTTCGCTGGCCCGCATGGTGGCGGCGCGCTCCAGCGAGCTGCGCAAGCCCATCCGATGGTTCTCGATTCCCCAGCTCTTCCGCTACGAGCGGCAGCAACGGGGGCGGCTTCGAGAGCACTTTCAGCTCAACTGCGATCTGATTGGTGAGGCAGGGACGCTGGCCGACGCGGAGATCATCGCGCTGGCCATCGATGTGGTGCGCGCGTTTGGCCTGAAATCCGAAGACGTTCGAGTCCGTCTATCCGACCGGCGGCTTCTCAACCAGCTGCTCTACTCACTCGATCTGACGGAGATCCAGGTTGCCGCGATCTACGGTT
>JBJMPK010000244.1:0-5572 GCA_045803245.1 Gemmatimonadales bacterium | reverse complement strand
CGGGCTTAGAAAGACACGCAACATAACAGCCGTCGCGTGTCGGAGTGGCGCTGAAGAATCGATTTCCGATAGTCCGAGTCGGGTTACCGCGCCCAGTGGACCAGCCATCAGAGGGAATTCACTCCCTATGCCGCGGATAGCCGGTTGTGGGCGGCGCAATTAGGTTGGGCCGGGGCGTCCCCACCGCTCACCCGGAGACGGCAGATCGGCGTTACGCAGCGGTGGGATCTTGCTGGTGAACGGCACCCCGGTGATGCGGTCGGTGTTGTCGTCCCGAACTCGATACGCGGCGGGGAAATCGCCGGACTGCTCCATCCACTCCTGGAGAACCGCCGCGAGCCGGCGCACCTCCTTGGCATATCTAGGCTGGTCGGCCACGTTGCGGAGCTCCCACGGGTCCGCCGCCAGATCGTAGAATTCGATCCGAGCGCGAGGCACTTCAAAGAGTCGTTTTTGCGCGGCCGTCAGGCGACCTGCCCTGGCCCGGGCGCGGAGCGCCAGGAACGACGGGCTCGCCCCGATATCGGCCGTGATGCACAGTGGTAGCTCGGTATAGGCATCGGTCCGGATCAGCTTGAAACGAGCGGTGCGCACGGCCCGCTGATGCTCGTCGCAGTCATGCCAGTTGCGCTCGCTGAACAGCGAGTCTCGTCCCGAGAACGATTGCGGTGCGGTCAGCATCGGGCGGAAGCTCCGGCCCTGCATGGCCTCGGCGGTCCCGGCTCCGGCGATCTCCAGGAGCGTAGGAGCCAGGTCCACCGTGCTCACCAGTCCCCGGTCATACATCGAGCCTGGATGGATCACACCGGGCCAGGAAAAGATCAGCGGCGTACGGGTTCCCGCGTCATACAGGGTGCCCTTCTCCCGGGGAAAGGGCGGGCCGTTGTCGCTGACGAATACCACCAGCGTCTTGGGTCCCAGTTTTCGTCGCGCCAGCTCCGCCATCATGTTGCCGATCTGACCATCCATCCGGGCGATCGCGTCGTAGTAGAGAGCCAGGTCGGCTCGAGTCTCGGGCGTATCGGCGAGATACGGCGCGACGGAAACCCGCGCGGGCGAATGCGGATGAGCGATCGCGCCGGACCGGTAAGGCCGATGGGGGTCGTGAAAGCCGACCCACAAGAAGAATGGCCGAGTACCGGCCGAATCGAGGAATGCCGCGAGCGCTTTATCGGTATCGGGGGAGTACCACTGGAACTGCCGCTCGCCGTTGGGGCCGATGTGGGTCTTGGCCATCATCCCGGTGAAGTAGCCCTGGGCCTGGAGATAGGACGGGAGAATGCGCTCGCCGGCAGGCAGCGGCGTGTGAAGGTCCTCGGTGAGCGTCGCGTGGGAGTACTTGCCGGTGAGAGTACTGATGCGGGACGGGCTGCACTGGGGCGAGGTGCCGAACGCCCACTTGATTCGGAGTCCGGAGCGGGCCAGGCGGTCGATATTGGGCGTGTGGACGAACCGGTTGCCATAGATGCCGGTATCGCGCCAGCCGAGATCGTCGGCGACAAGGACGACGATGTTCGGGTGGGTCTGGACATCTGCCTGTCCCTGGACCATAACCGGGGAAGCCATCAGTACCAGGGTGAGAACGATCGGGGCCAGGGAGTAGCGCAGGGCGGCAATCCAGGATGGCATAGTTGACAAGAGTGGGCGAAGGATGTGACGATTTGCCAGGGGATTGAACGTAGCTGGAAGGAGGAACCCAATGCCAGCCGACACCCCGTCGAAACGCGAGCAGCCCGAGTCGCTCCGGCTGCGCTCGATCGCTCCCACCTTCACTGTGAACGATCTCCATCGCAGCATGGCGTGGTATCGGGATGGCTTAGGGTTCTTCGTATCCGAGCGATGGGAGGAGAACGGCCGGCTCGAGGGCGTGATGCTCAAGGCCGGGGGCTGTCACCTGGGGCTTTCCCAGGACGACTTCAGCAAGGGTCGCGACCGGCCCAAGGGAGTGGGATTCCGAATCTGGTGCGAAACGGTGCAGAATGTCGATGCCCTGGCCGAGCGGCTCCGGGCGTTTGGCGGCACCATCATCGAGGAGCCGGGGCGGCGCATGGACATGTACAGCTTCACGGCCGTGGATCCGGACGGATTCAAGATCACGATCACCGGCCTCAGGACATAAAAAGAGGGACTGGCTATCGCTCCGGGTCCACTCGGCGCGTTTCCGATCCCCGGGCCAGCATTCGCTCGGTGAAGTCCAGGCGCTCCTGCGCCTCGCTCAGCTCCTGCCGCAGCTTGGTCATCTCGGCTTCGAGCGCTTCGAGGCCTTCGAGAGCATCAAGCGCTTCAGGCGAAGCCTGGAGCTCGCTCCTGCCGGAGCGCTGCCGTAACCGCTGGGCCCATAACCCGAACGCCAGCGCCGCGACCACGTGAATGGTGGCATGTTCCGACTGCGCTTGCCCGGCTGCGAATCCGGCTCCGACCAAGTTCAAGACGCTCAGGACGGCAGCGATCGGGTACCAGATCGTGGGCTTGAAGCGCATGGCGAAATCCTGTCGACGAGTCCACTCACGCCCGCATTCTCGGGCGTCACCAAGTGCCTACGGTGGCGGCTCCGAATAAGTTGCGGTTCGGTAAGGATGTTGCGCTAGAGGGCCGGCAGGCCGGGAGCCAACCCAAAAAACATCGGGCCCCGCCTGATGGCGAGGCCCGACGGGTATGGAGTGCGCCGCGTAGGAATCGAACCTACAACCTAGTGATTAAGAGTCACTTGCTCTGCCAATTGAGCTAGCGGCGCCGGCATAGCCCCAAGGGGAGTCGAACCCCTCTCTGGACCTTGAAAGGGTCCCGTCCTAACCGATAGACGATGGGGCCGTCTCCGAGGCTATTGGCTATTGGTCGTTGGCTATTGGCCAACCCGTGTGCGGCATCGCCCAAGCGAATAGCCAATAGCAAATAGCCTGCTTCTTACATAGCGCTAACGGGATTCGAACCCGTGTTTGGGCCTTGAGAGGGCCCCGTCCTAGTCCCCTAGACGATAGCGCCTTGTTAGCGATGGGCTATTGGCTACGGGCTAGTGGCAAAACCTCGGCCCAAAACGGATCGCCCATGTCATTGATGACTAGAGCTATGGATAAAGTCCTCCACCCTGAACTCAGCCTCCCACCCTAACAGGCCCGGCAGGACTCGAACCTGCAACCCCCGGTTTTGGAGACCGGTGCTCTACCACTTGAGCTACGGACCTCTGCACCCGAGAGCTGGAAGCTCGCGATCGATGGCTGCCCCAAGTGGCTCCCAGCTCCAACCTCCCAGTTCTCCAGGGGTGGCTGACGGGGATCGAACCCGCAACCTCCGGAGCCACAGTCCGGCGCTCTAACCGATTGAGCTACAACCACCGCGGGCACGAACACCGTGCGCCAGCCCGGGAAAATATCGTGCGCCACAGGGGTGGGTCAAGGAGCAATCCGCCTCTCAGAGCGCATCCAGTTGCGGCTGGATGTGCTTCTCATAGCAGTCGGGACAGATCCCGTGACTGAACTGCGCCTCGGAGCGGGTCGACACGTACTGCTCGACCGGCTGCCAGCCCTTCCCCTCCTCCTGGATCCGCTTGCAATAGGAGCAAATCGGGAGCAGCCCCTCCAGCCGCTGGACATGATGGCGGAGGCTGAGTATCCGCTCGGCGACTTTGACCCGGGCCCGGAGCTCCTCCCAATCCACCGGCTTGGTGATGAAGTCGTCCGCGCCGGCTTCCATTCCCTCCAGGTACCGCTGCCTCCCACCCCGGGTCGCAATCAGGATGAAATAGGTGTACTGCTCGCTCGGCCAACTCCGGATCCGGCGGCACAGCTCCGCACCATCCATCGCCGGCATATCCCAGTCGGAGATCACCACGGAATACTGGCCCGACTGAAAGGCTTCCCACGCCTGGACCCCATCGGGCACGCCGGTGACCTCGTGGCCGAACCGCTCGATGGCGGACGTCAGGCTCAGCCGGGTGACCGAATCGTCTTCAGCGATCAGGAGTCGCATCGCACCGGTCCATCCGCTTAGAGTCAGGGCCAGAAACGTGAAGCCAGGGCGTCAGTCTCCCTGGAATCCGGCACCGAGTCGCCATCGAGCGCCGTGACCTTCACCACGCCCCGCACCGAGTTTACCAGAAAGAGCGGCAGACCGCGGATCTCACTCAAGGCAGAGTGTCGCTCCTCCACCGGGCCCATCAGCTCGGTCACCCGGGCCCGGCCCACACCCGGCAGGATGCCGAGATCGAACGCCGGCCCGCACAGCTTTCCGTCCTCCCACCAGAGCACGCTGTAAATCGCCGTCTCCGCCACGAACCCGCCCGGCGTGAGCAGCAGAGCGTCGTCCGCACCGGACGAGCGGGCCGCATCGAGCGCCCGATCGAACTGGGCCCGGTCGGTGGTCTTATAAGGATAAGAGTGGTGCGCCACCCGCGAGATCCCGAGTTTGACCGGCGTCGTAGACCCCACCAGACGCTCGCTCACCTGCACCCCGCGCATCCCGACCTCGAGCCGGGATACCCGGTCGGAGCCTCCCTCCGGCGGCGGCAGGTCGCCCGGCAAAGGTATCCCCAGCGCTTTGCAGCTCACCGCAAGGCGCCTGAGGTGCAGGTACCAAAGCGGAGCAGTGCTGTTTCGAATCCGAACCGTCTCGATCAGCGAAGGGGCGCGCACGTCAGGTCACCGGTGCCGCCACCCGGCGCCCTTCGGCCCAGCTCTTGACCGTGGTAGCGCCGAGGATGAGGGCGCCTCCCAGCAGAGCCCAGGCACCAGGAGTCTCCCGCTGGACGACCCAGGCCCACAACGGATTCAGGACCGGCTCGAGCAGCAGGATCACCGATGCCTCCAGCGCGGGAAGCACCTGGATCGCCGCGGTGACGAACACGTAAGCCAGCGCAATCTGAAAAATGCCCAGGTAGCCAATTACCAACCAGTCCGTCGGCGGGTGCGGCCCGAGCGGCAGAGCCAGCGGCAACGCCGCGAGGAAGGCGGTGATATTGCCCGAGACCACAGCCGCGGCCGGCGACCCGCGTCCGGGCTTGGCACTCAGCCATCGGAGGCCACAGATGGCCAGCGCCCAGCAGAACCCGCTGGCCAGAGCCAGGATGTTCCCTCGAACCGGGTCCGGCGCGGTGGCGATCGGCGGCTCGGTGCCGATAAAGAAGAGCAACAGTCCGGACCCCACCGCCAGCATGAAGCCGAGGTCCTGCTTCCGGACCGGCTCCTGGAGCAGCCAGGGAGCCAGGAACAGGAGGTATAGGGGAGCGGTGGATTGGAGAAAGATCGTGTTCGCCGCGGTGGTGAGACGGTTCGCGAGGACGAAGAGCACCAGGCAGCCGGCATAGGCGATGCCTACCAGAACTGCTCCCGGAGTCCACCCCCGCCGCGCTTGGGGCGCCAGCAGGAGCAGCACCATCGCGGCGATCCCCGAGCGGAAGCTGGCGATCTGCCACCCGCTGAAGTCCACCGCCTTGATTGCGGCGCCACCGGTAGAGAAGAGGACGGCCGCGCCGATGAGCTGGAGCCGAGCGGTTGAACGGGGTGACATGGGTGGGAAGGTGGCGGGGTCGAGGGTCTGGAGTCCAGGGTCGAGGGGATCCACGGTCTCGGGTCTAGGG
>JBJMPK010000021.1:0-3646 GCA_045803245.1 Gemmatimonadales bacterium | reverse complement strand
CTACAGCATCGATCCGTTCTTCCGTCCAGGCCTGCTGGCCTGGCTGGAACACGGCGGGGTGTACGCCGTGGCTCATGTTCGGGGAGGAGGGGAGTACGGCGAGGAGTGGCACCAGGCCGGCAAAGAGGGCACCAAGCCGAATACCGTCGCCGATTTTATCGGGTGCGCGGAGTATCTGGTGAAGAACGGTTATACCTCACCCGCGCATCTTTCGGGAACCGGAACCAGCGCGGGAGGCATCACCATCGGCCGAGCCATCACCCAGCGACCCGATCTGTTCCGGGCAGCCGTGCCACGGGTCGGCGTTCTGAACGCCCTCCGAACCGAGGTCGAGCCCGGAGGCCCTGCCAACATTCCGGAGTTCGGAACCGTAAAAAGCGAGGCAGGCTACCGGGCGCTTCTCGCGATGGACGCGGTTCACAATGTGAAGCCGAATACCAGATACCCCGCTGTCCTTCTCACCGCGGGCCTGTTCGATTCCCGGGTTGAGGCCTGGCAGCCGGCCAAGATGGCGGCCACACTGCAGGAGCACAGCAGCAGTGGCTATCCGGTGCTCCTCCGAGTCGACTTTGACGCGGGACACGGCATGGGACTGGACAAATCACAGCGCAGCGCCGAGCAGGCGGATATTTACGCTTTCCTGCTGTGGCAGCTGGGCGCGCCGGAGTTTCAGTACTCGCCGTGATCGGCGGGATATCCCGGAACCGGCCGCTGGTGATATTTTTATCCAGTGACAGGTACTGGCCGGATCCCGAAACTGAGCCCGCAACGCATGCCGAGTCTGGCAACGCTCATCCCCCGATTTCAGGCGGCCGATCGCCAAACCAGGCTCGAAACCCTGTTGGATTACTCGAAGAAGCTCGCCCCTCTGCCGGAGCGCTACGAGCTGGAGAAGCAACAAGGCCACAATCGCGTGCACGAGTGCCAGACCCCGGTGTACCTCTGGGTCGAGGTGGAGGGTGGAAAGGTCCACATACACGCCGATGTGCCGCGCGAAGCACCCACCGTTCGGGGATTCATCTCTCTCCTGGCGCGAACTCTGGACAACGAAGCTCCGGAGACGGTTGCGCGCCTCCCGGACGATCTGCTCGACCAACTGGGCCTCAGTGAGACGCTCGGCATGACCCGAACTCAGGGACTCACCGCCATCCTGCACCGCATCAAGCGCTCCGTGGCATCGGCTGCCGCCTGATGCTCGGCGTGCTCGAGATCGCCGGCAGGGGCAGCGGATTTCTCCGCCGGCGGGAGGCGAGCTATCTCGCCTCCGGTGAAGACGTGCACGTTGGGGAGCGGCTTATCCGGGAGTTCGGGCTCCGCACCGGAGATGAGATCGATGGCTCGGTCCGGTCTGGGGCCCGGGGCAAGGGTCCTTCCCTCGAGAAGATTACCTCGGTGGATGGGAAGCCACCCGGCACTCTGGGACAGCGTCCCGAGTTTACCCGGCTGGGAGCGGTACATCCCAACGAGCAGCTCATGCTCGAGCTGGGTCGCTCGAGTACCGGGCAACCCGATTACACCAACCGGGTGATCGACCTGCTCTGCCCGCTCGGCAAAGGGCAGCGGGCCCTGATCGTGGCACCGGCAAAGGCCGGGAAAACCATGGTCCTCCGGTCGATCGCCGAAGGGATCAGCGCCAACTATCCGGGTGCCGATCTGTTCATCTTGCTGGTGGATGAGCGCCCCGAAGAGGTGTTCGAGATGGAGGCAGCGGGAGTGGGGGAGGTGGTGGCGTCGAGCTTTGATAACCCGGCGAAGCAACACGTGGCTTTGGCCGAGCTCACGCTGGAGCGGGCCCGGCGCCGGGTCGAGCTGGGCGATGACGTCGTCCTCATCGTGGACTCGCTCACCCGGTTGGCTCGGGCCTACAACACAGTCGAGAAAGGGACCGGCCGCACCCTCTCAGGCGGACTCGATGCCCAATCACTGGAGAAGCCCAAACGGTTCCTCGGCAGCGCGCGGAGGATCGATCAGGCCCAGGGCGGAGGCTCCCTGACCATCATCGCCACGGCGCTGGTGGATACCGGAAGCAAAATGGACCAGGTGATCTTCGAGGAGTTCAAGGGGACGGGGAACAGCGAGCTGGTGCTGAGCCGCGAGCTGGCCGAGCGGCGGATCTACCCGGCCATCGATCTGGTGGCGAGCGCGACCCGGAGAGAGGAGCTGCTGCTCTCCGAAGAGGCGCTGGCCGTGTCGAGGATCCTGCGGGGACGTTTTGCCGGTATGACGCCGATCAACGCGATGAACGATCTGCTCAGCGATCTGCGTCGCAACAAGACCAACGCCGAGCTGATCAGGTCGCTGGCTGCTTAGCGGCGGCGCGAGCGCCCCGGTTGGCTTTCTCGAACTCCTTCATGAACGCAACCAGCGCCTCGACCGATTGCCTGGGACAGGCATTGTAAATACTGGCCCGCATCCCTCCGGCAGAGCGGTGGCCCTTCAGCCCATCCAGTCCGCGCTTGGTGGCCTCGCTGATGAACTGGGCGTCGAGCTCTTCGCTGGGTGAGCGGAAACAGACATTCATCAACGAACGGCTATCGGGCTGAGCGTTGGCCCGAAAGAACTCGCTGCAGTCAAGAAAGTGGTACAGCAGCCGGGCCTTGGCCTCGTTGTGCTGGGCCATGGCCGCCAGCCCGCCTTGCGACTGAATCCATTTGAAAACCTCGCCCATCACGTAAATCCCGAACGTCGGCGGAGTGTTGTAAAGCGACTTTTCCCCAACGTGGGTCCGGTACTGCAGCATCGTCGGGAGCGTCTTGGATCCCGCCTCCACCAGGTCATCGCGGATAATCACGAGCACCACACCCGACGGGCCAAGGTTTTTCTGCGCTCCGGCGTAAATGATTCCGTATTTTTTGATGTCGATTGGGCGGCTGTACATGTCGCTCGAGGTGTCGGCCACGAGCGGCACGTTCGCGGGCACCGCAGGCTCGGTGCGCCACTGGGTCCCATAGATCGTATTGTTGGTCGTAAGGTGCACGTACGCCGGAGTGGCGGAGTAGTGGATCTCATTCGCCTGCGGGATGCGGTCGAAGTTGGTAGCCTCGCCCGTCGCGGCGATGTGCACCTTCCCGATCGGCTTGGCTTCCTTCACCGCCTTCTGCGACCACACTCCGGTCACCAGGTAGTCCGCCGTGCGCTCTGGGGACAGGAAATTCATCGGCACCATCGCGAACTGAAGCGAGGCCCCTCCCTGCAGGAACAGCACCCGATAGTTGTCGGGGATTCCTCCCAGACTGCGGCACGCCTGCTCCGCCTCCGCAATGACCCGTTCAAACACCTTCCCGCGGTGACTGTGCTCCATGATCCCGATGCCGCTTCCGGACGCGTTCCAGATGGCCTCCTGGGCCTTCCGGAGAACCGGCTCGGGGAGCACTGCGGGACCTGCGCTGAAGTTGTGGATGCGTTCGGACATGATGGACTGAGTTGGGGTTTGTTAGGTGTCTAGAGCCTAGGGTCTAGAGTCTAAGGTAGCATGGAAGCCTATGAACGTGATGTCGTATGGTCCTCGACCCTAGACCCTTGACCCTCGACTTTCAATTCCTGACTCGCGACTACTTCTTCCCATCAATCAAACTCAACTCCGCACTAATAATATCCGGGTTGCCGTCGCGGATGCGCGAGAGGGCGCTCGCGTTCGGCTGGCCGT
>JBJMPK010000243.1:0-4968 GCA_045803245.1 Gemmatimonadales bacterium | reverse complement strand
TTTGTTGTGCTCGCCGCCAGGCCGGAGTCCAAAGCTCCGGAACTGGTCAGCCACATACTGGGAGGTGAGCTCGAGTCCTCGACTGGGCGTGTCCCGGCCCATCATCGAGTCGTCCGCGATGATTCCGATTCGGCGAGCTACATCTCCTGCCGTGATGGTCGCCCCGGCTCGCGAGAGCGGCGGCGCCATCTGGGCACCGAGCGGTGCGGCCACGAAAGCGAGAGCAATGAGGGTCAGGCGGTGCATCGTATTGTCCTGGAGGATGCGGGTCAGTTCCTAATTGTGGTCGACGAGTTGACGGTAGCTCTCCGGGTTCCACCGAGGACGCGGACCCTGGTCGGCTATAGCAGCCCCGAGATAGAAGAGTAGTTGCAGCAGCCGGCTTTCCTTCTCCCCGTCAATACGGCCAGGGTCGTCCGTAGGCCGATGGTAGTCCGCGTGGGTGCCACTGGTGAAGAAGAGAATAGGGACGCCACGCCGGGCAAAGTTGTAGTGATCCGAGCGATAGAAGATGCGTTCCTCCGGCCACCGGTCGGCGATCGGCGTCATCCTCAGCTCGGGATGGGACTGCACCACCCTCCTGAGCGTCTCGCCCAGATCCGACTGCTCCAGGCCCACGGCGATGACCGAATCCCGCCAGTTCCGGCCGATAAGATCCATATTGATGTCCGCGACGATACTCTGCAGCGGGACAGGAGGGTGCTCCGTGAAGTGCTCGCTTCCCAGGAGGCCAGGCTCCTCGCCACTGGGTGCGAAAAAGATGAGCGAGCGCCTGGGATGTATGCCTGGCCGGGTGAAGGCCTCCAGCAGCCCGAGTAGGCCTGCCACCCCCGACGCGTTATCGTCCGCCCCGTTGTTGATGCTGTCGGCCTGACCGGGGGTGATCCCGATGTGGTCGATGTGCGCCGAGTAGACCAGATATTCGTTCCGGAGTGCCGGGTCGGCGCCTTCCAGAATGCCGATGACATTCGGCACCCGCGCCCGCGCTACGACTTTCCGTGCCAGGCTCACCGTGATCGTGAGTCCGTCGATACTACGTTTTTCTCCACCCGGCTGCTGCCGCAGGTGCTGGAGGTCGATGCCCGAGGCAGCCAGGACCCGGCTCAAGCCGCGCTCATGAACCTCTAGTACCGGCGCCGGCATGCCACTCGAGGATTCACAAGTGACCCGGGGGAGCCCCGAGATCCTCACCCGGTCCGCAAACTGAGACGGCTCGCGGTTGGAGAGCAGCAACACGGCCTTCGGTCCGGCCGCCGCGATATCCTGAACCTGACGGCTCAGCGCGGCAGATACCGGCTGGGTAAGGTCGGGCACCAGGAGGACGATGCGTCCCTTGATGTCTCCAGGGGTGCCGGTTCCTGCGATTAAGACGGCCGGACCCACGATTGGCTGGTTGGGGATGGGTCCGTCGATGAAGCGCGCATCGACGCCCACCCGGGCGACTCCGGTGGTGCCATGAGCGTCGAACTCGACCACGGATCTGCTGCTGTCGACAATCCAGCGATTAATGCCGAAACGCTGCAGGTAGCTGCCACTGTCACCGCCGGCCCGGAGCCCGGCCCGCCGAAACTCCGAGGCAACGTAGGCAGCCGTCAGCTCCAACCCTCTGCTGGGGGTGTCCCGGCCCATCATCGAATCGTCGGCTGTGATCGAGACGCGCCGCATCACATCGGCGCCGGTGATGGACTTTGCCGCCGGCGCCAACGGCCCTGGACCCTGGGCTGACAAGGGTGTGGCAAGCAGGGTGAGTGAAACTCTCAGGAAGTGCATGCAAGGATCTGGACGGATGCGCCCGGCTCAAGTTTCACCTTGCCCGTTTGACTTCTCCGGTCGCGAGCGGATACGTTGCGCCTCCCATGTCTCGCCCTGATCCCGCCGCCGGCCGTGCCCGTCTAGACCTGCTCGATCCGATGGAAGTATCCAAGCTCGGCGGACTCGAGATCATCACCGAAGGTGTGGTCGAGGGTTTCCTCAGTGGGCTCCACCGCTCGCCCCGGCGAGGCTTCTCAGTCGAATTTGCCGAGCACCGGATGTATCAGGCTGGAGATGAGCTTCGATATGTGGACTGGAAGATCCTGGGCCGGAACGATCGTCTGTACGTGAAGCAGTTCGAAGAGGAGACCAACCTTCGCGCCATCGTGGTGTGCGATACGAGCCGCTCGATGGCCTGGAGCGGCTCCCCCGAGACCGTCCTGCCCAAGCTGGCCTATGCCCAGCGACTCATCGCGGCGCTCTCTCTCGTGCTCATCCGGCAGCGCGACGCGACGGGACTGATCACTTTCGACGATGAGGTTCGTACGATTACCCCGCCTCGGGCCCGGCTCAGCCACTGGCGCCAGCTGGTCCAGGTCCTGGCCAGCTCACAGGCGGGGCAGGGTACCGCAGCCGAACCGGCTCTCAGGCGGGTCATCAGCCAGTTGCGGCGCCGGGGGTTGGTAGTGTTCGTATCGGACCTCTTACTGGACCGGACGCTGGCGCTGAAGGCGCTTCGATTCCTGCGCCATCGAGGCCACCAGGTGCTCGTCCTTCATATAATGGATCCTGCGGAGGTAGTGCTGAGGGGACCGAACGAGGCGCGCTTCGAGGATCCCGAAACCCGTGCGGCGGTGGTTCTGCGACCGCGCGACTGGGCCGGGGCTTACCGCGATACGGTGAAAACCGTCGTGAGCGAGTGGCGTCTCGCCTGCCGGCGCCACGGCATAGCCTATCACCGGGTCACTACCGACACCCCTTTCGGAGTCGTTCTCCGCGAAGCTTTGACCTCCCCGTCACGTTTGGCATGATCGGATTTCTCCATCCCTGGGTGCTGGCGGGCCTCACCGCGGCGGCCATCCCGATATTGCTGCATCTGCTGGCCCGGCGGGAGCCCCCTACCGTCGTTTTTCCCGCCGTGCGCTACCTGGTCACCACCACCAGAGAGCATCAACGCCGTCTCAAGCTGCAGAATTGGCTGCTGCTGGTTCTGCGAACGCTGCTCATCGCCATGGTGGTCATGGCGGCCGCGGGCCCCACCGTTCCACTCAGGGGTGTGCCGGGTCATGCCCCGAGTGCACTGGTGCTGATCGTCGACAACTCGCCCAGCAGTGGTGCTGTGGTCGGTGGCACACCTCAGCTGGGACCCATCGTGGACGCCGCCAGGCGAGTGCTCGATCGTGCCACGCCAGAAGATGCGCTCTGGCTGATAACGGCGGATGGCATTCCCCGTCGCGGCGATCGGCAGACCCTGAGGGAAGCGCTCGGCGGCTTGAGGGTGTCATCGCGGCGGCTCGACCTGGGCGGAGCCATAACCCTGGCCGGCGAGGTGCTCGCTTCGGAGCCGAGGCCGGGGGAGATCATGGTCCTGACCGATCTCCAGGCCAGCGCTCTGTCCCCGGCCACCCGGTCGGTGCCGCTGGTGGTCGGGAGGCCCGGCGAGGCGGCCCCATCCAATTCCGGCATCGCGGCGATTGAGACCGGCGCGCAACCCTGGTCGGTGGATGGTGGCCGTATCATCCTGTCATTGATCGGCGACTCCGGCTCCTCGCTTGCCGTCAGCGTCCGGTTGGGTAGCCGTCCACCGCGCCAGGTACTGGGTCACGGGGGTGGGGCGGTCACCATCAACCTTCCCTCGGCCCAGAGCGGATGGTGGACCCTGGCCGCCGACCTGGATCCCGACGAGTTCCGTCCCGACGATCACCGTGTCGCTGCCGTACGCGTTGCGCCCATCGCACGGGTGAGCTGGGACTCCGCCAGCCGGTTCGTCGCGGCCGCTTCCGAGGTCCTTGCCGCCAACCGCCGGATCGTTCCGGGGCAGGAAGTGTTCCTGGGACGACTCGGCCGCGGCGCATCCGTCGTCCAGCCGCCGGAAGATCCAGCGGAAATCGGGGCGCTCAACCGCGCGCTAGCCGCCCGGGGTGTCGGCTGGAGTTATGGGAATCTCTCGACCGCGGCCGGATCCACAGACAGCGGAGCTGTGGTCGGGCACCAACGGGTGATTCGGCGTTACATACTCCAGCCCACCGCCAGCGGCCGCACCGGCATTCTCGCGACTGTCAACCGAGTTCCCTGGATCGTCCGTGGCGGCAACGTGGTTCTGCTGGGCAGCCGGCTCGATCCTGCCTGGACCGATCTCCCCATCTCTGCCGGGTTCATGCCTTTCATGGATGTGTTGATCAACCGGCTCGCCCGGGGAGAGATGGCGCTGGAGCAGGGCGCCCCCGGCGACCAGGTACCGTTACCCGATCTTGTCACCGAGGTGCGTCAGGGTGACCGTCATTGGAGAGTCGAAGGTGGCGAGCTGTTTCAGCCCAGCGACCCCGGCATCTACTACCTCCTGGCCGGCCGCGACACCGTCGGCGCTCTCAGCGTGAATCTGGATCCCCGTGAGTCCCGGCTGGAGCGAGCCTCGGATGGCCAGGCGCGGCAACTCTGGAAGGGAGCGCGTATCGTGGCCCTGGGTGACGTGGGCCCGGTGGCGTTCTCCTCCGCTTCCCGGGGCGACCTTCGCGGCCCACTGCTCTGGATGGCCCTGGCGGTAGGGCTGATGGAGACCGGCCTCGCGAGTGCCTGGAGACGGCGGGCGTGAGTCTCAAACCGGTGCTCGATGCGTTGGAGCGGGCTCCCGCCGTGCGAGAGCTGGCCGGCCGGCTGCCCGGGCGGCGTGCCACCCTCGCGCTTGGTGGGCTTCCGGGCTCCAGCGCCGCCGCGCTTACGGCATGGCTGGCGCAGGCGTTCCCTCAACGGCTCTTCACCATCGTCGCCCCGACGCCCGCGGACGCGGAACGCTGGCTTACCGACCTGGCCCAGCTCACTGACGTCCCCACCGCGCTGTATCCACAGCGTGAAGCGCTCGGGGAAGACGAGCCGCACTACGAGATCGCCGGTGAGCGGGCGGAGACCATCCAGGCGCTCCTCGGCGGGCAGCTCCGGATCCTGGTCACCACCGCCCGGGCGACGTCAGAGCGGACCTTGCTGCCTACCGCCTTGGAG